>NZ_JBHRSQ010000014.1:0-262454 GCF_042643535.1 Halomonas tibetensis | reverse complement strand
GGCAGTACCTGCCGAAGGGCACGGACCTCTCCGTCTACAGCCAGGAAGAACTCGACGAGATCGCGGACTCACTGAACACGCGGCCGCGCAAGACATTGGACTGGCGCACGCCGCTGGAAGTTTACGCTGAGGTGCTCAAGAAATCGGTTAGTGGCCCGAGCACCCTTCAATAGTGTTGCGCTTGGAACTTGAGACCGCCCCCGCTCCCAAGGAACCCCGCCGTGAACTTTGCGAGACACCTAGCGGTCAGTGTCATCAATGACGTAATTCATCTTCAGCTGGTGACGCCACATGATGATAAAGATCGCTAAACCGAGTGACCTGCACGATTTCGATGTAACCCCGGAATCTGTCTATCTCTCACGCCGACGGTTCATGGGTGGCGTCGCGGGCCTGGGCGCGGGGCTTGCCCTTTCCGGCAACGTGCGTGCCAATGCCGACTACTCGGATGTTCCCGAGGGCAGCCCACCCGGGTGGTTAAAAGAAAAAATAAGCGCAACACAGTGGAAAGCCGTCACGCCTGGCGACCCGGAAAAAGATACGCTCACCCCCTTTGACGATGCCAGCGGCTACAACAACTTCTACGAGTTTGGCTCTGGCAAGACCGACCCCGCACGCCGCGCAGGCAGCTTGAAGACCGAGCCCTGGAGCGTGGTAGTGGATGGCGAGGTCAACAAGGGGGGCCGCTTTTCCCTCGAGGACATCGCCAAGCCATCCCAGTTCGAGGAGCGCATCTACCGCCTGCGCTGCGTAGAGGCCTGGTCGATGGTCATTCCCTGGCTGGGCATCCCCCTGGCCGAAGTGATCAAACGCGCCGAGCCCACCAGCAAGGCCAATTACGTACGCTTTGAAACTCTGGTGGACCCTGAGCAGATGCCTGGGCAGCGCTCATCGTTCTCGCTGATCGACTGGCCCTATGTGGAAGGGCTACGCATGGACGAAGCCATGCATCCGTTGACGCTGCTCGCCATGGGGATGTATGGCCGCGAACTCCCCAACCAGAATGGGGCTCCCTTGCGCTTGGTGGTGCCCTGGAAGTACGGCTTCAAGAGCATCAAATCGATCGTTCGCATCTCGCTGGTGGAAGAACAGCCGGTCAATTCCTGGCAGCTGATCGCCCCCGACGAATACGGCTTCTACGCCAATGTCAATCCAGAGGTTGACCACCCCCGCTGGAGCCAGGCGACCGAGCGTCGCTTGCCCAATAGCCTCTTCCGCACCAATACCATGGACACCCTAATGTTCAACGGCTACGCCGATGACGTCGCCGAGCTGTATGCGGGGTTGGACTTGAGGAAACACTATTGATGTCAGCGCAGCGCTTGTGGCTGCTCTGGCGAGTGGGGGTCTTCCTGGCGGCGCTCACACCACTGCTTGTGTGGGGCTGGCAGGTGGCGGTCAATGCCGCTGGCCCCGAGCCGGGACGCTATCTGCTACTGAATATCGGCATTGGCGCGCTTTGGATGTTGTTACTCACCCTGAGCCTGACGCCATTGACCAAGCTCACTCGGTGGAAGGGCTTTGCACTGATTCGGCGGCAGCTGGGCCTCTGGACACTCGCCTATGCCAGCCTCCATATGCTCAGCTATGCCTTGTTTATTCTGGGGCTTGACTGGGCGCTGTTGGGTAGTGAACTGGTAAAGCGACCCTACATGATTGTCGGCATGCTGGCATTGATCGGCCTTGCCGTGCTGGGCGCCACATCCAGTCGTTGGGCAATGCGCCGCCTGGGCAAACGCTGGAAACCCCTGCACAAACTCTCCTACCCCATTTTAGGGCTGGCACTGCTGCACTTCTTCTGGGTGGTACGCGCCGACCTGGGAGAGTGGGCGATGTATGCCGCCCTGGCGGCGCTGGTCATGGCGACCCGCCTGCCGCCGGTGGCTCGTACGCTTCCCAGGCTTCGCCACCGGTTCAGTCGCACCTAGATCCAGCCGCCCTTGAATGATGCCTTATCCAGCGCATCCTAATTACCGACGCCCCCCTCGCTTCATGGCTGCCAGGCCATCAGGGTCTCGGCCTCTCCGGTAAGCGGCTCGATGCGTTCCTCGACCACCTGGAAGCCCAGGCGCCGGTAAAAGGAGACCGCGCGCACATTGCGCGAGAAGACACACAGAGACAGCCGTGAATGATGGGCCATGGCATGAGCCATCAGCCGTGAGCCGTGGCCGTAGCTCTGCACCTCGGGATCGACGAACAGGGCCTCGAGATGTTCACCATTGAGGGCGGCAAAGCCGATTACTCTGCTCTCCACCTCCAGCACCAGCAGCTCCTCGGCGCCGGGCAACCGCTCTTCCACCATGGCATCGAGGTGAGACTCCCAGTACGCCGCTGGGACGAAGTCATGGGCCCAACGCGAGGCGCGCAGCCAGATGTCGGCCAACAGCGGAATCTCACAGGGGACGGCGGGACGAATCATCGCTCTTCTCCATCGGGCGGAACCAGCCAGCATGTGTCATCGTGGGGCTCATCTCTTCAGTGTACCGTTGAGGCACCGCCCCTGCCCGAGCAATTCCGGGACCTGATGCTGGGGGATATACTGCTTGCCCGAACGTCACCTTCGTCGCCCCAGGGAGTTCTCTTATGCATTGTCCCCGCCCCCTTCATACCTTTTTGCTTCGTCTCTCCGCGGGACTCCTGACCGCTGGCCTGCTCAGCGCCTGTGCCAGCCCCCACTATCTGCAGCTCAACCCCCAGCGCAGCGCTGAGGTGCCGGTCACCGGCAACGGCCAGGCAATCACGGTGATCGCCGTGGACGGCCGCGACAGCGAAGTGATCGGCACCCGCACCGGAAGCGCCATGTCGACCGCCACCATCACGGTCAACGCCCATGAGCTGGTGCCAAGCCTGCAGCGCGAAGCCGAGCGCGCGCTGCGCGACATGGGCTTCAGCCCCACCGCCGAGAATGCGCCGGGACGTCCCAGCCTGACCCTCACCCTGGAGCATCTGGGGTACGAGCGCGGCCAGAGCCGCCCGGTGATCGACGAGGCGCGTCTGGAGTCGGTGCTCATCGCCGAGGCGGTCAACGGCGTCAACACCTACACAGGCACCTATACATCTCGACGCACCCAGAGCTTTGCCGTGCGACCGGATCGCGACACCAATGCCCGCATGGTCAACGATCTGCTCTCCGATGGCCTCGACCGTGCCTTCCGGGATCCCGAATTGGGCCGCCTGCTGGCTCGCTGAGTTTGACTACGTCATGAGGTCGACTATTCCAGCGGCCCGCGGCGCAATAGCGCCCAGGCGCTCTCGCGAAAGCCGCTTCCCGCCTCCGGCTCGCCCTGTGCCAGCAAGGTAACTCGGAAGTTAGAGTCGAATAGCCCATGCACCTCCTCGTTCGACACGCTGTAAGGCGGCCCACCCGCATCGCCCGTTCCGCGTTCGAGGCTGATCAGAAGACCGCGACTGCCCGGCGGCACCAGCTGGGCCAGGTGAAAGGCGTAGCGCTGGCGGGTGGCCGGGGGCAAAGCGATCAGCGAAGCACGATCGTAGAAAGCCCCTATCTCAGCCGCCTGCTGGATATGGAAGTGGAAAAAGTCCCCCTGCCACAGTTCCACGTTGCCCTGGCGGCATATCTGAAATCCCGCCTGATGGTAGCGGGTGACGACGCCCTGCCCCTCGGCCACGAACTGCTCGATGGCTTCCGGTGCCAGCTCGATCCCCAGCACCGGATGATCACCGCTGGCCAGCCAACGCATATCAAGGCTCTTGCCGCATAAAGGCACCAGCACCTTGGCGCCGGGTCTGACCTGCAGGCCCGGCCAATGCGTCACCAGCAGCGGATGAGGGCGATCGCGGTGAAAGCCGATGCGCCCCTCACGCCAGCGCTCAAGCCATTCGTTGGCCATGCCCCGCTCCTCAGAACCAGCGATCGCGCTTGCGCTTGCGGCGCGGCAGATGGGGAACGATCAGCCCTACCAGCAGGCCGGCGCCGGCCACTCCGCCGCCGTACATGAAGTAGCGCATCAACAGATCTTCCTCCTGAGTGTCCAGGCGGGCCTGGAGCTGACGAATGGTCTGACGCGACTGCTCGGACTCGGCGTCCAACGCCTGATTGCGCTCCTCGAGCTCAACGATGCGAGCTTCTTGGGTCTCCAGGGCCTCGCGCTGGGCGGAGGTGCGGTTCTCCCACTGCTCGTTGATGCTATCGAGCTCCCCCGAGAGCTCGGCCACCTGCTGCTCCAGTTCCGGCACGCGCATCTGAGCGCCGGGAGAATCCTGCAGCTCGCTGGAGAGTACCCAAACGGTGTTGCCGTCGGCGTTCTGCACGCGACTATAGTCACCGCTGGTCTCCAGCAGGGTTACCGGTTCGCCGGCGATGAGGGTGCCGACAATCCGATAGCCGTCGGTGGGACCGCTGCGCACGTAGGTAGTAAGAGAGTCGCTGACCCAGTGGGTCGTGTCGTTCTGCTGGGCCTGCAGGGGAAAGGCGAAAAGCCCCAGGGCAAAGCCCATGCTGAGTCGTCTGATGTCGTGTCGTGTCATGCCGTTGTCCTGGCTAAAGCTGGCGGATTTCCACTCTGGCGCGACCTGTGTCAGGCGCAGGCTTCCTGCCGACGCCGCTACGATGAGACGGCCGATCTCTCTCGAAAAGGATCGACCGTTTTCCAACGGAAACTTCTCCACAGCTCCTGTGGACAAGTAGCGGGACAACCACTGGACGGACGTCCAACCTCGGCGCGACGCCTGCCCTGCGCCCTGCTGATCATTTCATGACCAGCGTTCCTCAGCGCTCCGGAGGAGGCGGCGGCGAAAAGGGACGCGGGAATTCGGCCACCCGGCTGTTGCTCTTCACCGCTCGAGGCGAGCCTTCCCGTTCCACTTCATCAATGCGCACAATGGCATTGAGGGGCAGGTAGCTGCGGATAACGCCCTCGAAGGTGTGCCGCAGCTTGTCCGCTGAGGGGTCCACCACGAGTCGAGAGGCGTCCCCAAAGACGAACTCCTCGACCTCAATGAAACCCCACAGGTCGCTCTGAAAGATTTCGCGAGCATAGAGCTCCCACACTTCTTCCTGCTGGTGGAAAACCACCCGATAGATAGGCTTCGCCGCCATGGTGCTGAGTGTCCCTCGAACCGGTGTTCCCACAAGAGGGGCAAGCGTAGCACAATCCCGCAGCCGGCGGCCCATGCTGGCCCCGTCGCCGGGCGACGCGTATAATAAAACATCACTTTTCGGGTCCGCCGCGGCCTAGAGTTCACGATATCCCCCCTTTCATCCACTGGTGACAGACGTCGGGCGCCTGGCGCCACGACCCTACTCTTATGGCGAAGAAACTCTTCATCAAGACGCACGGCTGCCAGATGAACGAGTACGACTCCGCACGCATGGCGGATCTGCTCGGCGAATCCCACCGGCTAGAGCTCACCGACGACGAGCGCGAAGCCGACGTCATTCTGCTCAACACCTGCTCGATCCGTGAAAAGGCACAGGAAAAAGTGTTTCACCAGCTCGGTCGCTGGAAGAAGCTCAAGGAGGCCAATCCTGACCTGGTGATCGGCGTCGGCGGCTGCGTGGCGAGCCAGGAGGGGGAGGCCCTGCGCAAGCGAGCACCCCATGTGGACATGGTGTTCGGCCCCCAGACTCTGCATCGGGTGCCCGCGATGCTCGACGCCCGCCAGCAGGATCAGATCTCGGTAGTGGACGTCACCTTTCCGGAAATCGAGAAGTTTGATCACCTGCCCAAGCCGAGCTCCGACGGCGCTACCGCCTTCGTCTCGATCATGGAAGGCTGCTCCAAGTACTGCAGCTTTTGCGTAGTGCCCTATACCCGCGGCGAAGAGGTTTCGCGCCCCTTCGAGGCGGTGATGGACGAGGTGATTCACCTGGCCGGACAGGGCGTGCGCGAGATCAACCTGCTGGGGCAGAACGTCAACGCCTATCGAGGCCTCAATCAGCTGGGCGACGAGATCGACCTGGCCGAGCTGATTGGCTGCGTGGCGGCCCTGGAAGGGATCGACCGTATTCGTTTCACCACCTCACACCCGGTGGAGTTCACCGACAGCCTGATCGAGGCCTTCGGCGAGATCCCCGAGCTGGTCAGCCACCTGCACCTTCCGGTTCAGTCCGGCTCCGACCGCATCCTTTCGGCCATGAAGCGCGGCCACACCGCGGGAGAGTACATCGAGAAGATGGAGCGTATCCGCGCGCTGCGTCCAGATATCAGCTTCTCGTCCGACTTCATCATCGGTTTCCCCGGTGAAACCGAGGCAGACTTTGAAGCCACCATGGCGCTGATCGGCCAGATCGGCTTTGATCACTCCTTCAGCTTCGTCTACTCAGCCCGCCCCGGCACACCGGCGGCCAGCCTGGCGGACGACACCCCGGAAGCGGTAAAGAAGAAGCGCCTGGCGATCCTCCAGGAGCGCATCATCCAACAGGCAACTCAGATCAGCCGGCACATGGTGGGCACGACCCAGCGTATTCTGGTCACCGGTTTCTCCCCCCGCGATCCGGGTCAGCTCTCCGGTCGCACCGAGAACAATCGAGTGGTTAATTTTCGAGCCGCCAACCCCACCGAGCTGATTGGCTATTTTGTCGACGTGGAGATCACCGAAGCGCTTCCCAACTCCCTGCGCGGCGAACTCGCCTCGCCGGAATTCTATTGACGCAGCTGGGGTTACAACGCACGGCGCCCCCTGCTTTATGCCCTGGCAGAATCTACGAAACTCCCTTTGCATTGCCCTGGCGCGCACCGGGGCAGTAAGCTGCCTTAAATTCATCATCCACGGGATTCGCCAGTCTTGAGCCAGCCAACCACTCCGGCCAACCGCATCATCACTCTCAATCTTGAGCCCAATGACCCCCGCCGCCTGGCCAACCTTTGCGGCCAGCGAGACGAGCACATCAAGCTGGTGGAAGCGCGCCTCGGTATCACCCTGCGCAACCGCGGCAACATCTTTCAGCTGGCGGGGCCCATCCATCGGGTCAAGGCCGCAGCCAACCTGCTCGAACACCTGTACCGGGAGACCGAGGCCAGCGACCTTGACCCGGACACGGTGCACCTCTTCCTGCAGGAATCCGGACTCGAGGCCCTGGAGGAAGACGAGGACAGTGAGAGCGGCGACGAGGTGCTGCTGCGCACGCCGCGCACCCTGATCAAGCCCCGGGGTCTCAACCAGCAGTCCTACGTGCAGAGCATCCGCGCCCACGACATCAACTTTGGCATCGGTCCGGCCGGCACCGGCAAAACCTATCTGGCCGTAGCCGCCGCGGTGGAGGCGCTCAACCAGCAGGAAGTACGTCGCATCCTGCTGGTACGCCCGGCGGTCGAGGCCGGCGAGAAGCTCGGTTTCCTGCCCGGCGACCTGGCCCAGAAGATTGACCCCTACCTGCGTCCGCTGTACGACGCGCTTTACGAGATGATCGGCTTCGAGCAGGTGGCCAAGCTGATCGAGCGGCAGGTGATCGAGATCGCACCGCTGGCCTACATGCGCGGGCGCACTCTCAACAACGCCTTCATCATCCTCGACGAGAGTCAGAACACCACCCGGGAGCAGATGAAGATGTTCCTGACTCGTATCGGATTCGGCTCCACCGCGGTGATCACCGGCGATGTGACCCAGGTCGATCTGCCCCGCGGTCAAACCTCGGGGCTGATCCAGGTACTCGAGGTCCTGAAGGGAACACCGGGGATCGGCACCACCCACTTTGCCGCCAAGGACGTGGTTCGCCATCCGCTAGTCCAGCGCATCATCGAAGCCTACGATCATTTCGAAGCCGGACAAGAGGTTGCCGAGCGCGCCCGCAAGGAAGCCAAGGACCTTGAGCGAGAGGCGCTGCGCCTTGAGCGCCAGGAACGTCAGGAACGCCTTGACCGGGAGCGTGGCGAGTCATGAGCCATCCCCGGGTCGATCGCCAGGTGGCCGTTGAGGCCGAGGGACTGCCGATCCAAGCCGAACTCGAGGCCTGGATCGGCGCCGCGCTTGGACGCCATGAAGTGGCCGTCGACAGCGAACTGACCGTCCGCCTGGTCGACGCCGAGGAATGTCGACAGCTGAACCGTGACTACCGCGGTCATGACCGACCCACCAACGTGCTCTCCTTTCCCTTCGAGTGTCCGCCCGGCGTGGACCTCCCCCTGCTCGGCGACCTGGTGATTTGCCACCCGGTGGTAGCGGCCGAGGCCATCGAACAGGACAAGGGCCTGCGCGATCACTACGCTCACATGGTGGTGCATGGCACTCTGCACTTGCTGGGCCATGATCATATCGAGGATGCCGAAGCTGAGGCCATGGAGTCACTTGAGCGCGAGATCCTAGCCAGCCTCGGCATCGACGACCCCTATCGTGAAGCCGGCAGCACTGCCGGCAAAGACGCTGCTACCGAGGACAAGAGACCCCACCCATGAGCGAAGACCGATCGAGCGGCCAGGGCGGCCGATCCTGGCTGGAAAAAGTGTTCAACGCCCTGTCCGGCGAAAGCGACGAGCCAAGTTCCCGCGACGAATTGCTCGCCTTCCTGCGCCAGGCGGCCAGTCGCCTGAAGCTCGAGCAGGATGCCATGATGATCATCGAGGGCGCCCTGAAGATCAGTGACCAGCAGGTGCGCGAGGTGCTGATCCCTCGCTCTCAGGTCACCGCCATCGGCCTCGACCAGCCGCTGGAGGATTACCTGCCAATCATCCTCGAGGCCGGTCACTCACGCTATCCGGTGATCGGCGAGAACCTCGACGAGGTCAAGGGCATCATGCTGGCCAAGGACCTGCTGCCGCTGCTCCAGAGCGGCCAACAGAATGGCCGCCCCTTCCGCCTCGAGGAGGTGGTGCGAACGGCGCTGTTCGTGCCGGAGTCCAAGCGGCTCAACAGTCTGCTCAAGGAATTCCAGGACACCCATAACCATATGGCGATTGTGGTGGACGAGTATGGCGGCACCGCGGGCATCGTCACTATCGAGGATATCCTCGAGGAGATCGTCGGCGAGATCGAGGACGAGCACGACACCGACGAGGAAGAGGATATCCGCGAGCTGGGCGACGGTCGCTACGCCATCCGGGCCCTGACCCCCATCGAGGATTTCAACGAGCGTTTTGACACTCGGTTCTCCGACGAGGAGTTCGATACCCTCGGTGGCCTGGTAATGCAGCGCTTCGGCCATCTACCCGGCCGCGGCGAGCATACGGAGATCGGCGGCTGGCGCTTCATCGTGCTCAACGCCGACAATCGACGCATCCGGCTGCTGGAAGCCGAGCCTTGTGAAGGGTCTGACGACGCCTGAGTCCATGAAACCCGGCTCTCGTATAGAGCATGACACGGACGGTCTCGATGTCTGAGCTTCGCTTCTCCCCCCTGCTCGGCTGCCTGCTCGCCCTGGCGGCCGGCGTATTGACCACTCTCACCGCCTCCCCTTTCGAGCTGTGGTGGCTAGGTCCGGTGGCCGTGGGTTTGCTCTACCTGGGTATTCACGCGCTGACACCCGGCCAAGCCGCCCTGCGCGGCTGGTGCTATGGCCTTGGGCTGTTCGGCTCCGGCACCTCCTGGGTCTACGTCTCAATCCACGACTACGGCTACACCGGGGTGCCCCTGGCGGTGTTCCTTACCGCGTTATTCGTGGCCAGCATGGCGCTTTTCCTGGCGGTGACCCTGTGGCTCTATCGCCGCCTTTGCGGGCCGCGACTGGCCTTTCTCTCATTTGCCGGCGCCTGGGTCCTGGGCGAGTGGCTGCGTACCTGGCTGTTCACTGGCTTTCCCTGGCTGCTGCTCGGCAGCGCCCACGTGGATTCACCACTGGCGCCCTGGGCGCCCATCGGCGGGGTCTACCTGCTGTCGCTGATCACCGCGCTCACCGGCACCCTGCTGGTGGAGTTCCTGGCGAGGCGCTGGTGGACCACTGCCCCGGTGGCCGCTCTATGGCTCGTACCGCTGGCACTGCTGCCGACGCAATGGACCCAGCCTGCCGGCGAGCCACTGCGGGTTGCCCTGCTGCAGGGCAACCTGGACCAGCTGATCAAGTGGACACCCGAGGGCCAGCGCGAGGCGGCCAACACCTACAGCGAGCTGACCCGCGCCCAGCCCGACGCCGTGGACCTGATCGTCTGGCCCGAGGCGGCGCTGCCGATGTTCGAGGATCAGGCGCGACCGATCCTCGAACGAGTGCAGTCCAACCTGTCTCCCGGCACCGCTCTGCTCACCGGTATCCTGCAGCGCGACGCCGAGGGGAGCTACTTCAACAGCGTAATCGCCCTGGGCGAGGCAGAGGGAGAGTACCGCAAGGAACATCTGGTGCCCTTCGGCGAGTACTTGCCCCTGGAGAGCCTGCTCGCCGGCACCATCGCCTTCTTCGACTTGCCGATGCCGGCCATGACCCGGGGGCCCTCGGGTCAGGCGCCGATGCGCGTCGCCGGCACCACCATCGGCAACGCCATCTGCTACGAGATCATCTATGCCGATCTGGTGGCCGAACGCGCCAGGGACAGCGAATTGCTGATGACGGTCTCCAACGACACCTGGTTCGGAGAATCCATCGGACCCCTCCAACACCTGCAGATGGCCCGGCTTCGCGCGCTGGAAAACGGCCGCTATCTGATTCGTGCCACCAGCAACGGGGTGACCGTGATCGTCGACCCCAGAGGCCGTATCACCGCCCGCGCGCCACAGTTCGAGGTGGCCAGCATCACCGGCGAAGCCGTCCCCATGCGCGGGTTTACCCCCTTCACTCGCACCGGCAGTTGGCCTGCCTGGCTGCTTGCCTTACTGCTAGTACTGCCCGGCCTGCGCCTGCTCCACAAACCGTAAGCCGTAAGCCGTAAGCTGGCCGCAAGCGAGAATCCGCCTCTTTCCACGGTCTTTCCATGGCAAACGCCCCCGCAACTCAATCGCTGCGGGGGCGTTATTCTTTAAGCATCAAGCCTGTGGCATAAGGCACCGGGCGGGGCCCGGCCGCTTCAGGCTTCCGACGAAGGCGGGATTTCGCCCAGCACTTCCGGAATGGTCATTTTGACGTACCGGCCGGGGGCCGGCTCGAGGATATCGAGTTCACCATCGCCCGGCTGGCGAGCCAGGACCATCTTCTCGGTGTCAGCATAGCCATTCTCGGTAATCCACGACTGCCAGTGGGGCCACCAGGAGCCTTCGTGCTGCTCAGCGCCAGCGAGCCACTCTTCGTGCGTCTCGGGCAGAGCGTCGTTGATCCAGTAGCCATACTTGTTCTTGTGGGGCGGGTTGACGACCCCTGCAATATGGCCTGAACCGCCCAGCACGAACTTGACCGGACCCTTGGGCAACAGCGCACCGTAGTAGGTGCTGTTCCACTTGGCGATATGGTCTTCGCGGGCAGAGAGAAAATAGCTCGGGATGGAAACTTTTCGCAGGTCGATCTTGACCCCGTCCAACTCGATACCGCCGGGCTCGACCAGGCGATTCTCCATGTACATGTGGCGCAGGTACCAGCCGTGGGTGGCCGCCGGCAGGTTGGTGCCGTCAGTATTCCAGTAGAGCAGGTCGAAGGGCGCCGGCACGTCCCCCTTGAGATAGTTGTTGATGTAGAACGACCAGAACAAGTCATTCTCGCGCAACAGATTAAAGCTGAAGGCCATGACACGGCCGTCCAGATAGCCGTCACTCTCCATCTTCTCTTCAATACCCTGAAGCACCGGCTCGGAGAGAAAGACACCGATTTCTCCCGGATCGCGGAAATCCTGCAGGGTAGTCATGTAGGTGACCGACTTCACCTTACGTCCGCGACGTGTACTGGTCAGATAGGCCACGGTGGAGGCGGCCAGGGTCCCACCCACACAATAGCTCAACATGTTGACGGACTTTTCACCGGTGGCCTGCTCGATCGCCTCCATGGCGTCGATGGGCCCAAGCTGCATGAAGTCTGCCCAGGTGAGGTCGCGCTGGGCAGGACCCGGGTTGCGCCAAGAGATCAGGAACACGGTGTGGCCCTGGCCAACCAGCCACTTGACCATGGAATTGTCTTCGCGCAGATCAAGGATGTAATACTTGTTGATCCAGGGCGGTATAACCAGCAGAGGGGTCTTGAAGACCTCCTCGGTGGTTGGGGTGTACTGGATCAGTTGAATCAGTTCATTCTCGTAGACCACTGAACCCGGCGTCACGGCGATGTTGCGGCCGACCTCGAAGGCGCTGCGGTCGGTCATGGTGACGTTCAGTCCTTCGGCGGAATTACCCAGGTCCTCACGCAGCCTGGCGAGTCCATCGACCAGATTCTGGCCGCGAGTCTCGATGGTCTTGCGCATCACCTCGGGGTTGGTGGACACGAAGTTGGTCGGCGCCATGGCATTGACCATCTGGCGCGAGTAGAAGCTGAGCCGGTGCTTCTGATCTGCAGGCATATCGAGGCCTTCGATCAACTCTTCGATCGTGCGCGAGAAGAGCAGGTACTGCTGCATGATCGACAGGTAATAGGGATCGCTGACCCAGGCATCGTCCTTGAACCGGCGATCACCCTTTGCGGGCGTCACCAGCGGCTCGACCTGCTCGCCGGCCATGGAGCGCATGCCGTTCTGCCATAGCTGGAACTGATCCTGCATCAGCCGCGCCTGGGTCTGCCAAAGCTGATGGGGATTGCCCATCAGCGACTCGGCCGCTGCCTGGAAGCTGTCACGCATATCTCCGTAGACGGAATCGGCGGCATCGCTGGGCACCATTTTCTCCAGCAGATCGCTCATCAAAGCGCGATACTCTTCGCCGATATCCTTGAGCTGGGCGTTCCACGCCTCTAGCTCGGCCTGTGTCGGTGCTTCAACCCCTGGCTGCATTGACCCCTCCTGGCGCGCCGATCACCCTCTGGGTTCCGGCTACAAAAAACAAAAACTCGCCACCCGTGTCAAACGAGCAGCGGCCTGACCAGCGGCACACTTGGGCATGCCGCTGGGCGTTCATCCGGCAACGCCGGCTCAGCTCTTGCTGGCACCGCGCGCGGAAGTGGCCTTGGCGGTTTCGGACTTGTCCGGCTCGCCGCCGGCAGCGGCCTTGGCTGCGACCTTTTCGGTCAGCTTGGCCTGCTCGGCGAACAGCGTCTCCAGTTCTGTCTTGAACTCCATGCTCATCTCGGAGAGCGCCTTGGCGTCTTCGAGCATCTGCTGAGACATCTGGTTCATCACCTCGGTCTGGCGAGCACTGAAAGCCTGCATGGAATCGGCATCGCTCACATCGCTGGCATCACGGAGACGCTCGGTGCCCAGCTGGCTGTAGCGCTTCATGGACTCCATCTGGTGTTGGGTAAGCTTCTCCATGTTGTCCAGCATCAAGGAGTTGAGCTTGCGCATCGGCTCGAAAAACTGGCGAGTCTGCTCGTTGAAGTTTTCAATCATCTTGTCTTGCATGGTGGTTACTCCCGAAAAATATACGGTTGACGGGCGGCAAGCCCGACATCATGTTGCATTGCACAAAGCGTAGTCTGCCATGCTGCATGTTGCAAGACGATGAAAGGCTAACGGAACTACTGGCTTTTGGGTTTTGCCCGAGACCGGGCAGTCGCAGTGTTCTTCTCCGCTGCGCCATCGCTCTCGGTCGCCTTGCCCGAATCGCTCGATGAAGCAGAAGACCCAGCGGAATCAGTGGATCCTGCTGATGCAGTAGACGCGCGGCTGGTGGGCGCTCCATCGCTCTTTGGTGCACTGGCCTCGCTCGACTTGTCTTTCGGCGCGCTCTGTCCGGCCTGCTTGAGCATATCAAGCATCATCTGCTGGTAGGTACCGAAGCTGGACAGGCCCTGGGAAAGGCCTTGGGAAAGCCCCTGGGTCAATCCCTGCCCCATCCCCGACTGTTGCAGGTAGGGCTGCATCAGGCTCATGGGGTCATAACCCTCAACGCCTGACTCCATCTGCTTCTTGATCTGATCAAGCATTTGTTGCTGGAAGACCGACACATCGGGGAGGCCCAGGGACTGACGAAACTCGTCGGGGGTCAGGTCAAACTCGACATTGATCTTCATGGCATTACCCTTGCGATGGTGATGTCAGAAAGTGTAGCAGCCCCTTCACTGACCGGTGGAGCCCTCCTCAACGCAACACCGGCGTCTCCACCCGGACCTCGGCATTCTGGGCGCGATGGCGAAGCAGATGATCCATCAGCGTCAACGCCATCATCGCTTCGGCGATAGGCGTGGCGCGAATGCCCACGCAGGGGTCATGTCGCCCCTTGGTGATCACCTCCACCGCATTGCCATGGACGTCGATGCTGCGCCCCGGAGTGGTAATACTTGAGGTGGGCTTGAGTGCCAGGTGGGCGACGATGGACTGGCCGCTGGAAATGCCGCCGAGCACTCCGCCAGCATGGTTAGAGAGGAACCCCTCGGGGGTCATCTCATCGCGATGCTCGCTGCCGCGCTGGGCCACGGAGGCAAAGCCCTCGCCGATCTCCACGCCCTTCACCGCGTTGATGCTCATCAGGCCGTGGGCCAGCTCGGCGTCCAGACGGTCAAACACCGGCTCGCCGAGTCCCGGCGGTACGCCCTCGGCCACCACAGTGACCTTCGCGCCCACGGAGTCCTGATCGCGGCGTAGCTGGTCCATATAGGCCTCGAGCTCTGCCACCCGAGTCGGGTCTGGACAAAAGAAGGGGTTGTCGTGCACCGCTCCCCACTCCTTGAAAGCGATCTCGATGGGGCCCAACTGGCTCATGTAGCCGCGAACGGTGATGCCCTGAGTGGCCAGGTACAGCTTGGCAATGGCGCCTGCCGCCACTCGCATCGCGGTCTCCCGGGCGCTTGAGCGCCCGCCGCCGCGGTAGTCGCGTATGCCGTACTTGTGGTGATAGCTGTAGTCGGCGTGGGCCGGGCGGAACTGATCCTTGATCGTCGAGTAGTCCTTGGAGCGCTGGTCGGTGTTCTCGATCATCAGACCGATCGAGGTGCCGGTGGTGACCCCTTCGAAGACGCCTGAAAGGATCTTCACCTGGTCGGGTTCGCGGCGCTGGGTGGTGTGGCGCGAGGTGCCCGGTCGACGACGGTCCAGGTCACGCTGCAGCTCCTCCTCGCTGAGGGGTAGCCCCGGCGGGCAGCCATCGACAACGGCGCCAAGCGCGGGGCCATGGCTCTCGCCAAAGGTAGTGACGGTGAACAGCTTGCCGAAAGTATTGCCGGACATGGGCGCTTCTCCTTGAAGGGGCGTGGATCAGGCGAAGGACGCCGCATGGGCGTCGAGTTCATCGGCAGTGAGGGCGAAGACCCCCTGGCCACCGCGCTCGAATTCGAGCCACAGGAAGGGCACCTCGGGAAAGGCGGTCTCCAGATGATGGTCGGAGTTGCCGACCTCGACGATCAGCACCCCGCGCTCGGTCAGGTGCTTGCGGGCCTCCCTGAGAATGCGCCTTACGATATCCAGACCATCGCTGCCGGCGCCCAGCGCCAGCGCCGGCTCGTGGCGAAACTCAGCAGGCATGGTGGCCAGATCGCGGACATCCACATAGGGCGGGTTGGAGACGACAAGATCATAGCAACCGGGCAGCGCGGCGAAGAGGTCGGACTCGACGGCTCTTACCCGCTCGCCCACGTCATGGCGCGTGATGTTCTGCCGGGCCACCGCCAGGGCCTCCTGGCTGATATCGCCAAGATCTACCTCGCAGGTGGGCAGATACAGGGCAGTGGCGATGCCAATACAGCCAGAGCCGGCGCAAAGGTCGAGCACCCGGGCCGGCGGTTCCTCGGGGAACCAGGCGGCGAAACCGTGCTCGATCAGCTCGGCGATAGGTGAACGCGGGATGAGTACCCGCTCGTCCACGTCGAAGGGATAGCCGGCAAAGAAGGCCTCGCCCAGCAGGTAGGGCAGCGGGCGGCGGGTCTCGATGCGGGCTCGCACCAGGGCCACGATGCGAGTGCGCTCCATGTGCAGCAGCCGCGCCTCGAGCACCCCCGGGTCGACGTTCCAGGGCAGATGCAGGGCACCCAGGGTCAGTGCCACCGCCTCGTCCCAGGCGGACTCGGTGCCGTGGCCGTAAAAAAGTCCGGCCAGGTGAAACTCGCTGGCCGCCCAGCGCAGGCAGTCGCGCAGGGTTACCAAGCCATCGCGCAGCTCGGTGTCGGGCAGGATCAGAGTCGAGAAGGAATTGTTGCGGGCGGCCACGTGATGTCCTGTGGTTGTCGGCGAGAAGAGCCGATTGTAACCGCCGGGGCGGTTCACAGCCACGTCACGCTGGTTATACTGGCCCCCATCCACCCAACTGGCCCCAACCGCCATGAGCCGAGACCGCCACTGCCCGGACGACGACGAAATCAGCGCTTTTCGCCAGGCGCTGAGAGAGGCTGGGGTGCGCCGATTGCGCACCAACCGTGCCGACCCCGGTCGTCCGCGCCGCGAAGATTCGGCCGCCGCCGTCCGTCGCGCCGCCGCCCAATCCGTGGGCGAGGCCGGCGGCAGCGGTCGCACCTCCGACGGCCGCGTCGAGGCCGTTCGCCCTTCAGAGTATCTGGAGTTCTCCCTGCCCGACCTGCCCTGGCGCACTCGCCAGCGGCTCAAGCGTGGCCAGCTGGCCTGGGAGGCGGGACTGGACCTGCACGGCTACACGCTGGAAGAAGCCCGGACCCAGCTAGAAGCCTTCTTGCGCGAGGCGAGCGCCGAGCGGCGCCGCTGCGTATTGGTAGTCCACGGCAAGGCCTGGGGCGCTATCAGCGACTACCCGGTCATCAAAAGCCATGTGAACGCCTGGCTTCGCGAGTGGCCGGCCGTATTGGCCTTCACATCGGCCATCGAAGCCGATGGCGGCACCGGCGCCGTTTATGTGCTGCTGCGCCGACGAGGTGGGGCCTGACCCAACTCAGTTTTCCGCCTCGAGCGCTTCCGGGGATCACCGTTGCGGATCCACCACCACGCCCTGTTCGACACTGCCGGGGTGGCTGCGTCCCTCAAAGCGGTCCAGCGCCTCCGCCGTTAGATGGTGGCCCAGGGCGATCAGCGCCTCGGCACGGTAAAACTCGTAGGCACCGCACACCGTCTTGGGCACTTCGATCAGCACGTCCGGCGGATAGCCCGCCACCTTGTACTTCGCCAGGGCTGCCTGGGTGATATCAAAGGACTCCATCACCATGTCCAGCCCTCCCCACTCGCGGCGTCGGATGCCAACCTCGCTCTCGTCGTCATCGTCTTCACCGCCCGCACCCAGACCATTGAACCAGCGACTGGCAGTGCTTCTCACCTCATCGACCCAGCCGCCGAAGCCGATGCGCTGGGCATCGCGATCCTCTTCGCGAGCACGCTCCTCGGCTGCCTGATCGGGGGGCAGCAACTCCTCCAGGGTGACCGGGCGCGGACTGTGCGCGGTGGCGTTGACGGCCAGCACAAAGTCGGCATCGGCTGCCACGGTGGGAATGATCGGCAGCGGGTTGAGCAGGCCGCCGTCCACCAGCACCTGATCCCCGCGGTGCACCGGGGTAATCACGCCGGGCACGGCGATGGAGGCGCGGATCGCTTCCAATAGCGGCCCGCTCTGGAACCATACCTCACGCTGCCGAGTAAGGTCGGTGGCCACGGTGGTAACAGGGATCGACAGGTCCTCGATGAGCACATCACCAACCAGAGCCTCGATCTTGTCCATCACCTTGTTGGCACGCATGGCGCCCATCGAGCTCCAGGCAACATCCACCAGTTTGAGCACATCGAAATGATCAAGGCGACAGACCCAGTCGCGGTAACCCTTGAGCTGGCCGGCCGCATGAACGCCGCCGATCAGGGCGCCCATGGAACAGCCGGCGATCGCAACGATCTCATAGCCTCGCGCCTCGAGCTCATCGATGACGCCGATATGGGCATAGCCCCGCGCACCGCCGCTACCCAGCACCAGGGCAACCCGCTTGCCATCCTGTTTTGCTTTGCTCATGGCCTTCACTCCTCTGCCGAGTGGCCCGTGCCATCGCTCCAGATCACGATCGTATCGGCCACCTCGGCCACAGCGTTTGCCTCGAGATGCAGGTGATGACCGCCGGGAAGCACTCGTCGCGCTAACCCCTGCAGGGCCGAGCGTGCCACACAGGCACGCTCGCTGTCGCCAAGAATGCCCGTCTCCCCTTCCACCAGCAGCGTGGGGCAGCGGATCGCCCCCAGGCAGGCTAGCGCTTGCTCAGGGCTGAACCGAACCGGGGATGGCCGAACCAGGCGACCATCGGTGCGTAATCCGACTCTTCCACCCTTCAACGCCAGCAGGTTCCTCTCGACCAGAGGAGCGGCGGTGTCGGCATCGATGGGCGTGGCACCACCCGCGACTCGCGCCGCCACTGCGGTCTTACTGTCTGGATAGTGCGGCGCCGGGGAGGGCGCGCGACGCTGGGCCAGCAGGCCACGGCGCAGCTGGCCCGGCACGCGCTCGGCCTCGGTGGTCAACGCCCCCAGACCATCGATCAGCACCAGCCGAGAGAGCCGCTCCGGTAGTGCCGCTGCGGTCAGGCAGGCAACGCCGGCCCCCATGGAGTGGGCCAGCAGCGTCAGCCGCTCGAGGCCCAGCGAATCGGCGGCATCCAGCACATCGTGGCAATAATCCCACAGGGCATAGTCACCCAGTCCGGGGCAATGAGCCGAGCGAGAGAAATGGGCCGAGTGACCGTGACCGGCGAAGTCCAGGGCCACCACCTGGATCCCCAGGCGCTCAACCAGGCGCGGCGCCAGCCGCGAAAAACTGGCGGCGTTGTCAAGCCAGCCGTGCAGAGCCAGCCAGGTCGGCGCCCCCTTCTTGCCCCAGGCCAGAGCCGCCAGACGGCCGTGGGCCAGCTGCAGTTCGCGAGGATCGGTCATGGGGACGGCTCCAGCAGGGATTCGAGGGTCTCAAGCAGGGCCTGGCGGGCCTCCATCGGATGCTCCATGGGGAACATATGGGTCCCTGGCACCAGGGTGACCGGCACGCCGTGTCGAACCAGGCGCCGACGACGGCGCGGTGTGAGCAGATCGGAGTCATCGCCGGCAAGCAGCGCATAGGGCACCCGCAGCCGCCTTGGCAGATCGCCCAGATGGTCCGGAAGGTGACAGAAGATCTCCACCTCGACCTCTGGGTCGTAGACCAGCACCGCCTGACCATCGTCGAGCAGCCTGGTCCCCCCCTCCACATAGTCATCGAGGGCTTCGGGGGTAAAGCGTCGGAACAGCCGGCGGCGCCGAAGCGAGTCGCGCATGGCGCTGCGGTCGGGCCACAGGGACCGTCGGCCGCGACTCTGCCCGGCCGGCGTCACCCTCTCCATGAAGCCGATGCGCTTGGCGGCCTTCATGGCCCAAGCGTCCAGTCCCAGCATCAGCGGCGGGTCGAGCATCACCACGCAGCGAAAGCGCTCGGGGGCAGCCTCGGCGGCCATGGCCATCAAGACCCCGCCCATGGAGTGGCCCACGCCGATCACCGGCGCATCGGCGCCCTCCAGGGTCTGAAGCAGCTCGTCTCTCAGCGCCAGCCAGTTATGGCCCACCGGGAAGTCGGGATGATGGCCCAGGCGATCGAGTGGGTGAACATCGAAACGTTCGGCCAGGGGGCCGAGAAAACTGCGATAGCTTGAGCCGGGAAAGCCGTTGGCATGGGCAAAGAGCAGTCGAGGACGGTCGGGTAATAGGGTCATGTCGGTATCCGTGGGCGGCCGGGCGGTTTCCGTCTGGCGGTAGCAGGCTAACGGGATTACCATGATTCGCCAAGTCCACTTCCGGCTCATCGAGCCCCGATCGGAGTCCTCGTGAATCCAGTGCCCAAGCCTCCCCGCGACACCCGAACCCGCAACCGGATCTTTTTTGCCGCCGTGATCGCGGCGATCATCCTCGGCCTGTGGCTGGCCCGCTAGGAGGCTGGCGCCATGACTCTCTCCGCTCTCTTCTTCCAGACCCTCGAGGTCACCCTGCCAGTCTTCGCCATGGTATTCATCGGCTTGGGCCTCAAGCGAGCCGGATGGATCGATACCGCCTTCGTTTCTACCGCCTCACAGCTGGTGTTCCGCGGCACTATGCCGGTGCTGATCTTTCTCAGCATCATCAAGGCGGATCTGGGCTCGACCCTCAACCCCAGGCTGCTGGGTTTCTTCGCCCTGGCGACCCTGGGCAGCTTCCTGTTCTGCTGGGGCTGGGCCCGGCTGCGGGTGCCCTACCCGGAGCGCGGGGTCTATATCCAGGGGGCCTTTCGCGGCAACTGCGGCATCGTGGGACTGGCGCTGGCGGCGGGCATGTACGGCGACTACGGGCTCTCGGCCGGGGGACTGCTGCTCGGGGTGGTGATCCTCACCTACAACGCCTTTTCGGTAGTGGCACTGGCCACCTATCAGGAGGGCCAGAGTGCGGACTGGCGCAGTATCCTGTCGCACATCGCCCGTAACCCGCTGATCCTCGCCGTGGCGGCGGCGGTTCCGGTGGCCGCCCTGGAACTGCCCCTGCCGGGCTGGCTGATGACCTCCGGCGAGTACTTCGCCTCGCTGACCCTGCCCCTGGCGTTGATCTGCATCGGCGCCACCCTGTCGCTGGGGGCGATCCGGGCCTCGGGGCGTCTGGCCACCAGCGCCAGCCTGCTGAAGATGGTGACGGTGCCGATCCTGGCCACCACGGCGGCCTGGCTGGTCGGCTTCGAGGGGCGCGAACTGGGGGTGATGTTCCTCTTCTTCGCCAGCCCCACGGCGGCGGCGGCCTTCGTGATGGCCAAGGCCATGGGCAGCAACGCCGTCCTGACCGCCAATATCATCGCCCTGACCACCCTGATGGCCAGCCTGACGGTCACTCTCGGCGCCTTCGGGCTCAAGGTGGCGGGACTGATCTAGCCCAGGTCGGCCGGGGCGGTAAATCTCGTCAGTCGGGCGCAGCCCGCCGCCCAGACCTCGGCCTCGAGCTCGGCGAGGGCCGCGGTGGGAAAGCCCGGGCCGTGGTCGGTACGCCCCTCCACGAGCAGGCCGGTGAGCGCCCCCACCAGCGGCATATGGCTGACCAGCATCAGCTGGCGTCCCTCGGGCTGCGCCAGCAGCCAGTCGGCCACCGTCGACGGGGCGTCGTCGGGGGTGATGATCGGCAGCGTCTCCACCGGAACACCCAGCGCCTCGCCGATGATGGCGGCGGTCTGCCGGGCACGGCGATAGGGGCTGGCCAGCAGGCGCAGCCCGGCAGGCTCGTCTCGAGCGGCCAACCAGGCGGCCAGGCGCGCAACCTCACGGCTGCCCTGCCCGGTCAGTTCCCGCTCGGCGTCGGGGACGCCAGGGCCCGCCTCGCCATGGCGCAGGATCAGCAGGCGCTCAGCCATGGGCGCCCCCGCCCTCACCCTCGCCCTCGCCCTCGCGGTGGGCGCGCTGCACGTCCTCGCGAGCCAGCACGAACTCAACGTCGCTGCTCTGCTCGCCGAGCATCAGCATGCGGGCCATCTCCTTGGCCGGCACGCCCTTGAACAGTACCTGATAGAGCCCCTCGGCCAACGGCATGTACACCCCGTCCTGGTGCGCCTTGTCGCGCACCAGGCGCACGGTATTGACCCCCTCGGCCACCTGGCCCAGCGCCGCCACCGCCTCGTCCAGGGTGCGGCCCTCGCCGAGGGCCTGGCCCACCCGGTAGTTGCGCGACAGCGCCGAGGAGCAGGTCACGATCAGGTCCCCCACGCCGGCAAGCCCCAGAAAGGTCATGGGGTTGGCGCCCTGGTCCACGGCGAAGCGGCTCATCTCGGCAAGGGCCCGGGTCATGAGCATGCTGCGGGTGTTCTCCCCCATGCCCAGCGAGGCGGCCATGCCGGCGGCGATGGCGTAGATATTCTTCAGCGCCCCGCCCAGTTCGACGCCGTGACGGTCGTTGCTGGCGTAGACCCGAAAGTAGTCGCAGCCCAGCGCCGTCTGCACCCGGGTGCGGGTCTCGGGATCGTCGCTGGCGATCACCGTGGCGGTGAGCTGTTTCTGGGCGACTTCCGAGGCCAGGTTGGGTCCGGAGATCACCCCGATATGGGGAAAGCCGGTCTCATCCTCGAGGATCTGGCTCATCAGCTTGAAGCCCTCCTCCTGGATACCCTTGGTGGTACTGACCAGGATCTGGTCCGGGGTCAGCCAGGGGCGCGCCTGGCGCACCACCTCGCGGAAGGCCTTGGAAGGGATCGCCACGAGTACCAGGCTGGCACCCTGCAGCACCTCGGCCATGTCGGTGGAGGCGATCACCGAGGGATTAATCGAATAGTCGGGCAGGTAGCGGCCGTTGCGATGCTCGCGATTGATCTGATCGGCCAGATCGGGATCTCTCAGCCACTGGCTCACCCGTGAGCCGTTGTCGGCCGCAATGCTGGCCAGGGCGGTACCGAAGCTGCCGCCCCCCAGCACCGCCACCTTCATCTGTTCCAATGCCATGGTCGGCCCCGCCTGTTCTGGTGAAATCGGGATGGATGGGATCGGAGTAAGGGAAATCGCAATTGTAGCGAAAAAGGGGCCCGAATCGTCAGCCGATTCGAGCCCCGGGAACCGCCCTGTCGACCGGCCGTCACGGCAGGCCGACAGACTTCAGCCTAGTCGATGTGCGAGAGCAGCGAGTCGATGCTCTCGCGGGCATCACCGTAGAGCATCCGGGTGTTCTCCTTGTAGAACAGCGGATTCTCGATGCCCGAATAGCCGGTGCCCTGGCCGCGTTTGCAGACGAAGACGACCCGCGACTTCCATACCTCGAGGACCGGCATGCCGGCGATGGGGCTGTTGGGGTCTTCCTGGGCCGCCGGATTGACGATGTCGTTGGAACCGATGACGATCGCCACGTCCGTCTTGGGAAAGTCATCGTTGATCTCGTCCATCTCCATGACGATGTCATAGGGCACCCGAGCCTCGGCCAGCAGCACGTTCATGTGCCCCGGCAGGCGGCCGGCCACCGGGTGGATGGCGAAGCGCACCTCCTTGCCGGAGGCGCGCAGCTTGCGCACCAGCTCGCTGACCGCGTTCTGGGCCTGGGCCACCGCCATGCCGTAGCCCGGCACGATGACCACGCTGTCGGCGTTGTTGAGGGTCGCCGCCACCCCGGCGGCATCGATGGCCACCTGCTCGCCCTCGATCTCCGCCGCCGGCCCCTTGGTGCCGCCGAAGCCTCCCAGGATCACGCTGACGAAGTTGCGATTCATCGCCTTGCACATGATGTAGGAGAGGATCGCCCCCGAGGAGCCCACCAGGGCGCCGGTCACGATCAAGAGGTCATTGGAGAGGGTGAAGCCGATGGCCGCCGCCGCCCAGCCCGAATAGCTGTTGAGCATCGACACCACCACCGGCATATCGGCCCCGCCGATACCCATGATCAGGTGGTAGCCGATGAAGAACGCCAGGGCGGCCAGCAACAGCAGGGTCCAGAAGCCGGCGCCATTGAGGTAGAGGATAGCCAGCAGTAGCGAGATCACCGCGGCGCCGGCGTTGAGCTTATGGCCACCGGGCAGCTGCTTGGACTTGCCATCGACCTTGCCGGCCAGCTTGCCAAAGGCGATCACTGAGCCGGTGAAGGTCACCGCACCAATGAAGATGGCGAATACCACTTCTATCTGGAGAAAGGTCAGTTCGTCCGGCGCCTTGGTAGCCACCATGGCGGCAAAGGCCGAGAACTGCTCGGTGGCTCCCCCCAGGGCCTGGACGGCCAGCACCCGGCGGCGCTCGAGGTCGGCGTTCAAGGCCACGAAGACCGCGGCCAGACCCACGAAACTGTGCAGCGCCGCCACCAGCTGCGGCATCTCGGTCATGGCGACCCGCTTGGCCACGACCCAGCCGATCGCCGCGCCGATGATGATCAGGGGAATCATCAGCCAGTGGGCGCCGATACCGGGGCCCAGGGCGGTGAAGAACACCGCCAACGCCATGCCGATGATGCCGTACCACACCGCCCGCTTGGCCTTCTCCTGATTGCTCAGCCCCCCCAGGGAGAGGATGAAGAGCACACTTGCCGCAATCGCTGCGGCTGATACAAATCCTTGACTCAGCATGTGTTCTCTCCGCCGCTCACGATTTCTGGAACATGGCCAGCATCCGGCGTGTCACCAGGAAGCCGCCCACGATATTGATGGTAGCGATCAGCACCGAGATACCTGCCAACAGCATGACGAGCCAGTTCCCCGAACCGATCTGCAGCACGGCGCCGAGAATGATGATCCCGGAGATGGCATTGGTCAGCGCCATCAGCGGCGTATGCAGCGAGTGGCTGACGTTCCAGATCACCTGGAAGCCCACGAAGCAGGCCAGGACGAAGACAATGAAGTGCTGCATGAAGGAGGCCGGGGCGATCTGCGCCAGCACCAGCATCAGGGCACCACCCACGCCGAGCATGATGGCCTGGCGCTTGGTCTGATCCTTGAAGACAGCCAGTTCGGCGGCCTTCTTCTCCTCCGGCGTCGGCGCCTTCTCCTTGGGCTTGGGCTTGGCCGCGGCGATGGCCTTCACCTTGGGCGGTGGCGGCGGGAAGGTGATCTCGCCCTGGTGAGTCACCGTGGCACCACGGATCACATCGTCCTCCATGTCATGCACCACCACGCCATCCTTCTCCGGCGTCAGGTCGGTGAGCATGTGGCGGATGTTGGTGGCGTAAAGCAGCGACGCCTGGGTCGCCATGCGCGAGGGGAAGTCGGTATAGCCGACAACCACCACGCCGTTGTCGCTGACCACTCGCTCGTCGGCGACGGTGAGATCGCAGTTGCCGCCCTTCTCGGCGGCCAGGTCGATGATCACCGAGCCGGGCTTCATGGCTGCCACCATGTCCTCCAGCCACAGCTTGGGGGCCGGGCGGCCGGGGATCAGCGCCGTGGTGATGACGATATCGATGTCAGGCGCCTGGGCGCGGAAGCACTCGAGCTGCTTTTCGCGGAACTCGGGGCTGGAGGGGGCCGCATAGCCGCCGGTCTCGGCGCCGTCCTGGCTATCCTCGAAGTCGAGGAAGACGAACTCGGCGCCCATTGACTCGATCTGCTCGGCGACCTCGGGCCGCACGTCGAAGGCGCGCACCATGGCGCCCAGGCTCACCGCAGTGCCGGTGGCGGCCAGACCCGCCACCCCGGCACCGATCACCAGCACCTTGGCCGGAGGCACCTTGCCCGCGGCGGTCACCTGGCCGGTGAAGAAACGTCCGAAGTTGTTGCCCGCCTCGATCACCGCGCGGTAGCCGGCGATGTTGGCCATGGAGGAGAGCGCGTCCATCTTCTGGGCCCGAGAGATGCGCGGCACCATATCCATGGCGATCACGCTGGCTCCCTTCGCGCGGCAGCGTTCCAGCAGCGCCTCGCTCTGGGCCGGCCAGAAGAAGCTGATCAGCTTCTGCCCCTCGTGCAGGCGGTCGGCTTCCTCCTCGGAGGGCTCGCGGACCTTGATCACGATCTCGGCGTCTCGCCAGAGAGCCTCGGCCCCCTCGATGACGGTGACGCCCGCCGCACGGTAGGCCTCATCATGGAAACCCGCCGCCTCGCCGGCTCCACTCTCCACCAGACACTCATGTCCCAGTTTCTGGATCTGCTGAGCGCTCTCGGGGGTCAGCGCGACACGCGCTTCCCCCCGGGCACTCTCCTTGGGTGCGCCAATCTTCACGTTTGTTCTCCTGAATGCAGGTTGCCGGACAGAGTTCAACGCCGAAGGCGCCGATCGTCTTCTATCAACCAGAATCACATAGAGCATCACACCGGAGCGAGCGGATCAAGTTCAACGCGACAGCCTGTCGCGGCTCGGCACTCGCCGCGGCACACAAAAAACAACGCCCCCCGCCGGCCTGGGCGGCCAGCAGGGGGCGTCGGGGACGTGACGGCGCGGCGCGGGGCCGCCCGGATTCAGGCCGTCAACAGGGCATTGAGGCGCTTGACGTAGGCGGCCGGGTCGTCGAGGTGGCCTCCCTCCGCGATGATCGCCTGATCCAACAGCACGTGGGCCAGATCACCGAAGGCTTCGCCCTCGACGCCTTCCAGCTTGGCCACCAGGGCGTGGACAGGGTTGAGCTCGAGGATCGGCTTGACCTCGGGCATCGGCTGGCCGGCGGCCTCCATGATGCGGCGCATCTGGAAGCCCATCTCGTGCTCGGGCAGCACCACGCAGGCCGGCGAGTCGGTCAGCCGGTGGGTTACCTTGACCTCCTGGACCTGGTCGCCCAGCGCCTCCTTGACGCGCTTGACCAGATCCTCCTTGGCCTTGGCGGTCTCTTCCTGGGCCTGCTTCTCCTCCTCGCCCTCGATGTCGCCGAGGTCGAGCTCGCCCTTGGCCACGTCGACCAAGGCCTTGCCGTCGTATTCGTTGAGGTGGCTCATCAACCACTCATCGACGCGGTCGTGCAGCAGCACTACCTCGATCCCCTTCTTGCGGAAGATCTCCAGGTGGGGGCTGGACTTGGCCGCATTGAAGCTGTCGGCGACGATGTAATAGATCTTCTGCTGCCCCTCCTGCATGCGTTCCACGTAGTCGGCCAGGGACTGGTCCTGGGTGGTGCTGTCGGTGTGGGTGGTGGAGAAACGCAGCAGGCTGGCGATCTTTTCGCGGTTGGCGAAGTCCTCCGCCGGGCCCTCCTTGAGCACGCTGCCGAAGGTATTCCAGAAGGTCTGGTAGGCCGCCTTGTCCTTGGCCAGCTTCTTGAGCATGTCCAGGGCTCGCTTGGTCAGCGCGGAGCGGATCTTCTCCACCTTCGGGTCCTGCTGAAGCAGTTCCCGAGACACATTGAGCGACAGATCACGAGTGTCCAGAACGCCCTTGATGAAGCGCAGGTAGAGCGGCAGGAACTGCTCGGCATCGTCCATGATGAAGACGCGCTGTACGTAAAGCTTCACGCCACGGGCGCCATCGCGCTCATAGAGATCGAAAGGCGCACGGCCCGGCACGTAGAGCAGGCTTACGTACTCGAGCTTGCCCTCGACCTTGTTGTGACTCCAGGTGAGCGGATCGCTGAAATCGTGGGCCACGTGCTTGTAGAAGGCCTGGTACTCCTCGTCCGAGATGTCACTCTTGGGGCGCGACCAGAGCGCGGTGGCCTCGTTGACCGTCTCCCAGGTCGTGATGTCGCTGCCCTCGATGGCATTGCCCTCGTCGTCGCGGGCGCTCTCGACCTTCGGCATGCGCACCGGCACCTCGATGTGGTCGGAGTACTTGCGCACCAGGCCCTGCAGGCGGAAGTCGTCGGCGAACTCCTTAGCGTCTTCCTTCAGGTGCAGCACGATCTCGGTACCGTGGACGTCGCGTTCGATGTCGGCCACGGTGAACTCACCCTCGCCTCTGGAGCGCCACTCCACGCCCTCTGCCTTGTCGCTGCCCGCCTTGCGGGTGCGCACGCTGATCTCATCGGCAACGATAAAGCCGGAGTAGAACCCGACGCCGAACTGGCCAATCAGCCGGGCGTCCTTCTGCTGCTCGCCAGAGAGCTGCTTGAGAAAGTCGGCGGTACCGGAGCGAGCGATGGTGCCGAGGTTCGAGATGACCTCATCGCGGTTCATGCCGATGCCGTTGTCGCGCACCGTGACGGTGCCCGCCTCGGCATCGTGTTCGATCTCGATGCGCAGTTCGCTGTCGCCCTCATAGAGCGAATCGTTATCCAACGCCGCGTAGCGAAGCTTGTCGCAGGCATCGGCGGCGTTGGAGATCAACTCGCGCAGGAAGATCTCCCGATTGGAGTAGAGGGAGTGGATCATCAGGTGCAGCAGCTGCTTGACTTCGGTCTGGAAACCAAGGGTTTCTTCGTGCGTAGCGGTGGTCATGTGTCCTGAACCTCGTCGACATGTTCTGCGGCGAGCGTCGCCGCGGGTGTAATCACTCTCGCCGATATGGGGCCCCGCTGATGCTTTTCAAGCCTCACCGCCGCTTCATGCCTCGCTGCGGCATGACTCCGCCCAACGCAACGGATAATCCCGCCGAGGCACAGGACACCGCCTGACCACTCAGCACCAGCGTCGATCACCCTTTCCCTCTACCCTTGACGTCGGGAATGGGCCACGATGGGTGCTATCGGACGTCAACTCCCGGAGACTCTTATCATGCGCCTACGCCACCCAGCGACGACGCGCGGCGCCAGGTCCAGCGGCGCCCTGCGCATCGCTACCCTGCTGACTACGCTGACGCTGTTGCTGCCCTTCTCACTGCCGCTGGCCTTAGCTGACGACCGCGCGCTTCGCGACGCCCTTGAAGCGGCCCGCAGCCAGCAATGGGAGCGTGTCGATCAGCGCGCTATTGCCGGGCATCCACTGGCCGGCTACGTGGAGTACCACCGCCTTCGCGGACGCCTGCCCCAGGCCGAACCGGGGCAGATTATCGACTTTATCGAGCGCCACGATGACTCGCCGCTAGGGGAATGGCTGCGCGGCCAAGCCATCGCCCAGTACGGCTATGCCGGACGCTACGGCAGCCTGCTCGCCGTGGCCGACGGGGAACCCGCCGGCACCGCCCGCCAGTGCTATTACTATTCTGCCCTGCTCGGAAGCGCTCCCCAGGCCGCCGCCGAGGGGGGATTGGCCCTGTGGATGGTCGGCCGCTCCCAGCCGGACGCATGCGATGGCCTGTTCGGTGACCTGCGCAGGCGCGGAGTGATCGGCGAGCAGCAGATCTGGGAGCGCAAGATGCTGGCATGGCAGGCCGGCGAATCGGGTCTGGCCAGCTATCTGGGCCGCCAGCTTGGCAGCCGCTGGGATGAGTCGCGTCGGATCATGGAGCGCCTCTCGAGCGACTTTGCCGCGGTGACTCGAGTGCCGACCTGCCTGGGACCGGAGTGCCGCGGCTCCGGGCCGCTGTTCGCTGCCGCCATGCACGGCTTCACTCGTGCCGACACCGAGGCGGCCGCGGAGGCCTGGCGCAAGATTGCGCCGCACCTGCCCATCGAGCAAGAGCACCGCAGCGCCATCGAGCGGGACTTAATCTTCTACTCGCTGGTCCGGGACATTCGCCAGCATCGCGGCTGGGTCGACCAGGCCCTGGCCGGGCGCAGCGACGACGATCTGTTGGAGCTGCGCGTGCGGGCCGCCCTCGGCGAACGCGACTGGCGCGGGGTGCTGAGCTGGCTGGACCGCATGGCGCCGGAAACCCGCGACGACAGCCGCTGGCACTACTGGGCGGGACGCGCTCACGACCAGCTGGGTGACAGCGCCCGCGCCCGGGACGCCTACGCGCTGGCCGCTCAGGGACGCAGCTTCTTCGGTTTTGCCGCCGCCGATCGCATCAACCAGCCCTACGCCCTCAACCTGGAGCGCAACAGCTTCGACGACAGCTACCGCAACCAGGTGTCACGCTGGCCTGCCGTGCAGCGCACCGAGGCGCTGCTGCGGATCGACGAGCCGGGCCTGGCCGCCAGCGAGTGGTATGCCGCCGTGGAACGCGCCGGCGAGCGCGAGGCGCGGGCACTGGCCGACTACGCCCAGCGCCGCGGCTGGCATGCCAAGCTGGTGCAGACCACCATCACCGGCCGCATGTGGAACGCCCTGGACTGGCGCTTCCCCGAGGCCTACCGCGAGCACTTCCTGCACTGGGGGCGTCAAACCTCCGTCGACCCCTACCTGCTCATGGGCATCGCCCGCCGCGAGAGCGCCTACAACCCCACGGCGCTTTCTCCCGCCGGTGCCCGCGGCCTGATGCAGGTGATGCCGGGGACTGCGACCCAGTTGGCCCGACAACTGGGCATCACGGACCCGGGGCCCTACGGCGTGCTGGATCCTGCGCTCAACATCCGCCTGGGCAGCACCTATATTCGCGACATGCTCGATCGCTACAGCGGCAACCGCCTGGCCGCGGCAGCTGCCTACAACGCCGGCCCCGGCCGGGTCGATCGCTGGTTAGCCGATGCCCCGGAGGAGTTCGACCTGTTCGTGGAAAGCATTCCCTTCCGCGAGACACGCCTCTATGTCCAGGCGGTACTCTCCTATCGGGCGATCTTCGAGAGCCTGGCTAACGGTGGCGACAGCCGAGGCGTTTCGATGCTGAGCCCTGCGGAGAAGACGGTGCGCTACGACCGCTCGCTGCTGGCCAGGAACTGACAGATACCATCATGTTCAGGGCGCCGGGGCCTGCTCCAGCGCCAGCTTGAGGCCAAAGGCGATCAGCACGGCCCCGGTGGCGCCGTTGAGACCTCGGGCGAAGGCGCGACTGGCCAGGAGGCGACCGGCGCTGCCCACCATCACCGCCACGCTGATCTGCCAGAGGTTCGCGATCACGAAATGCACCCCGGCCAGGAACAGCGACTTGGCCAGCGCCGGGTCGCCAGGAGCGATGAACTGCGGCAGGAACGCCATATAGAAGACGACAGTCTTGGGATTGAGCACGTTGGAGAGCAGCCCCTCGCGCAGTGGCTGCCATACCGGCACCGAGTGGTGCTCGCCGGTCACCCCCGCCACCGCCAACCCCTGACGTCGACGCGCCGCCAGCAGGCTTTGCACACCCAGCCACACCAGATAGGCGGCCCCGGCCAACTTGAGCAGGCCGAAGGCCCAGGCCGACTGCAGCAGGATCAGCGAGATCCCCAGCGCCGAGACTGCGGCGTGGATGAAGAGCCCACAGCAGATCGCCAAGCTGGTCAGAATGCCGTCACGCACACCGCCCCGGGCGGTGTTGCGAATCACCAGCAGGGTGTCGACCCCGGGGCTGAGAGAGAGCAGGGTGATGGCAACCAAGAAGGGCCAGAACTGGGCGTCAATAAACATGGGGAAAGACGTTCCTCGCGGCGTGTAGTGGGCTTGATGCCCGGCGGTATTCGATCTACAGTGGATTTGCGGATGACGGCCAGGCTAATGAGCCCGGGCTCGCCCACCGCAGCGTTGGTCACCTGGAAACAGTTGCCGGTTATCGTCCATTATCGCCGATAACACACGGTACTAGTTGTTCCTGCCCTGTCCACGCACTTCGGGCACCCGCACCGGCGGACCCGGTACGACCATTAAAGTATGTTAAGGAAATCAACAATGGCAACTGGCACTGTCAAGTGGTTCAACGACACCAAGGGCTACGGCTTCATCTCTCCGGACGACGGCGGTGACGACCTGTTCGCTCACTTCTCCGAGATTCAGGCTGACGGCTTCAAGACCCTGCAGGACGGCCAGAAGGTCACCTTCGAGGTCACTCAGGGCAAGAAGGGCCTTCAGGCCTCCAACATTCGTCCCGCCGACTGATCCGGCGCGGGCAAGGCGGTGCCACGGCACCGCCGCTGAAACGAGAAGGCCCACCGTTCGGTGGGCCTTTTTCTGTCTTCTGTCGCGTGGCGGCGGCACTGCGCACTGCGCGCCTTCCTTCAGGCAAGAAGCCTCAGGGCTCATCGGTCTCGACGGGCTCGGTCTCCATGGGTTCGATCTCGAAATCGTCTGCCTCCATGGGCTCAAACTCGGGAAGGTCCTGCTCCACCGCATCGAACTGCTCTTCAAGACGACGCTGCGCTTCCTCGAAGCGGCGCTCCTGCTCCTCGATGATGGCATCGATATCAGAGCTGGTCGGTCCACCGGTATCCAGCTGATCTTCATCCAGGCCCGCGCCGAAGTCCATTCCGCCATCGAAGTCGTCATCGCCTTCCATGGGCTCGGGGACGACAGCCTCCTCCTCGGCCGCCTTGAACTGCTCATCAATGCGCCGCTGGGCCTCCTCGAAACGCCGCTCGGTTTCCTCGAGCATGGCATCGATCTCGTCGCGGGTGGTCTCACCGGGCAGTGCGGCGCCCTCCTCCAGGGTGCTGGCCGGAGATTCGCCCAGGGTCTCTGCCTCGAGCCTCTCCTCCGACGCCTCATCAGCCACGTCGGCCGCAGAGTCGGTCATGTCGACCGCTGACGCGTCCTCTTGAACCTGCCCAGCTTGCTCCTCGGGCGACAGCTCACTCTCCAGGGCTTCCGGTTCGGACTCGGCCGGCTCGGCGTTCTCTTCGACACTTTCTTCGACACTTTCTTCGACACTCTCCTGCTGGGCGGTGGGCTCGGCCGGTGACGGGTCGGTCGTCGTCTGGGCCGGTTCGTCACCGTTGCCGCAGCCAAGGAGCCCCAGCGCCATCAGGGCCGCCAGCAGCGCGGGCTTCCAGGGTCTGTTCACCATCCTTTCCTCACTCCTGATTTCAAGGGAGACATTGCAACAGAGCGGCCGGTCTCCCGCAAGGCAGAACCCATTTCACTCGTCCCGCAGCGGCAAAGGGCAGCCCAGGGTCCAGGCCACGGCACGCAGCAGTTCGGCCTCTTCGGGTTCGATGCGGCCATCCTGCTCCACACAGCACACCATGGCCGTCAGCAGCGCTGCTCGTTCAGACTGAACCAAGCGCACCAGGCGCCCCATGGCCCAGTCCAATTCCGTTGCCTTCGAGGGGTCGCGAACCAGGTCCAACTCGACACCAAGCGCCTTGCCCGCCTGTTCGAGGGACTCGCGCTGCTCATCAGGCGACGCCTGACCGCTACGCGCCAGCGTGGACAGCAGCAGAGACAGCGGCCCCGCCAGGTCTCTCAGATGCCGGTCTCGCCGTGCCCGGCGCTCGCCTTCGATGCCCACCAGCACCAGCCGGTGCAGCGCCCACTGCAGAGCACCCGGCACGGTTTCGGCGGCCATGAGGCCGGCGAGGCACTGGCGGAAACGAGCGAACTGGGCCGCCGAAAGCTGGCGCAGCTGCGGCAGGGCCAGCTCGATCAGCGGCAACCGATCTCCCGGCGTCAGCCCCGACAGGGGCTCTTCCAGGGCGTCGAGCTCACGGAGCACCTCGGGCAACGCCTGGTGGGTCAACACGTGCCGCTGGGCATCACGGCTGGCCGGATCCACCCCCATCAGGATGCTGTAGACCAGCGCCCGGGCGGCAAAGGGCTCGTGAGCGGCGTCGATCAGTCGCGGGTCGATGCCGTCTAGCCGCCGGCGAGCAGCGGCCAGGGCTGCGGGGTCGGGCTGACCGACGCTGGCCACCACCGCACCGGCCAGGGCGGCCCCGGCCAAAGCGCCACCCATGCTCTCTCCCGGAGCGCCGTTCATCCCTCCGCCCCCCACCCCTCCGAGCATGGCGTCTCGACGCGAGGAAGGCGATGCGTCCTGTGCCGGCGCAGCCTTGGGCGTCGGGGCGAAGGGCTCGGGTAGACTCCCGTCCCAGCGGGGCAGCACTCGGCGGATACGCGCCTCAAGCGGAGGGTGAGTGGCAGTGAGCCGGCTCAGATGCCGCACGCCACTGCCGAAGTAAAGGTGGCTGAACTCCGATGCCTGGGACGCCATCAGCCGCGAACCCAGACGATAGGCGGCCAAAGTCTGCAGGGCGCCGCCGATACCCTCGGGGTTGCGGGTGTACTGGACCGCACTGGCATCGGCCAGGAACTCGCGCTGGCGGCTCACCGCCGACTTGATCAGGTTGCCGCACAGGGTGCCGGCATAGCCCACCAGCATCAGCGCCGCCCCACCGGCCATGACCGCCACATGCCCCCCGCCGCCGCGACGTGACGAACGTCCGCGCCCCGTCATTGCAGCGCCGCGCAACAGCATCCGGCCGATCAGTCCGATCACGAGGATGCCATGAAGCAGCGCCACCAGGCGCAGGTTGAGGCGCATGTCACCGTGAAGGATATGACTGAACTCGTGGGCGATGATGCCCTGTAGCTGGTCCCGGTCCATATGTTCGATGGCGCCCCGGGTCACGCCGATGGCGGCATCGTGGCTATCGTGACCCGCGGCGAAGGCGTTGATGGCGGCATCCTCGAGCAGATAGACCGAGGGCACCGGCATACCCGAGGCGATGGCCATCTCTTCCACCACGTTGAGCAGCTGGCGCTCGTCGGCATTTCGAGTATCGAGATTGAGCGGTCGGCCACCCAGCGCCTCCGCCACCGCCGAGCCACCGGCACGCAGCTGAACGTGGCGCATCAGCGCACCGCCCACCACCAGGGTTACCACCCCCAGCGTCACCCAGCCGAACAGCTCGGGCGCCAGCGCCCGGGCGAGCGGGTCTGGACCGCCAAACTGGCCATCGAACAGCACCACGGCCAAAGCAACCACCACGCTTGCCGCCACGATCAGACCGGCCACGGCGAGCAGGAGAAGTAGCACGAGGCGCCCAGTCTGGCGCCGAGCGCGATCCTGGGCGGTGAAGAAATCCATGGGCGGCCCTCGTTCAGAAGCTGACGCGTGGCGCAGCCTGGATCTCGGCGCTGTCCTCGAACTCCAGCAGCGCGGCATCCTGCTTGTGGCCGAAGGAGGACGCCAGGATCACCGGGGGAAAGCTCTGTTTGTAAGTGTTGTACTGCATGACGGCGTCGTTGAAGGCCTGGCGGGCGAAGGCGACGCGATTTTCGGTGCTGGTCAGAGTCTCGGAGAGCTGCTGCATGTTTTCCGAGGCCTTGAGATCCGGATAGGCCTCCATCACCACGTTGAGCTTCCCCAGGGCCGATCCAAGCGCGCCCTCGGCGCCGGCAAGCGCCGCCATGGCGCCCGGTTCGCCGGGGTTGGCGGCGGCATTCCTGAGCCCAACTTCCGCCGCATTGCGCGCCTCGGTCACCGCCTGCAGGGTCTCACGCTCGTGGCTCATATAGGCGCGGGCGGTTTCCACCAGATTGGGAATCAGATCATGGCGGCGCTTGAGCTGCACCTCGATCTGGGCGAAGGCATTCTGGTAGCGATTCTTCAGCGCCACCAGGCGATTGAAGATCGAGACCGCGTAAACAACCAGCAGGCCGAGTACGACCAGCGGCAGAATCATCGAGAGTGACATGGTCGACTCCTTGTCGAAATTGGAGGAAGAGCAAGTTCCGGCGACTCGCCCCTTTTCAAGGCCCCGGATGCCGGGTAGGCCATGCCGCGGCCGGGGCGAGATGCTATCATCCGAACTTTCCAGCCTGGCAGGGACAGCCTCAAGGCTAGCAGGCCGGCGCCCCGGGGTCGCCACCGGGATGTTCGAAGAGACAAATCAGGGAGCCGAACTTGGCCGAGCAACTCAGGGACTTCGCACACGCCTTTCTCCACGCCCTGCGCAACCTGATGCCGATCATCGTGGTGGTGGTGGCCTTCCAGGCCCTGCTGCTGCGCGAATGGCCCGAAGGCGGCGTGAGCATGGCAATAGGTCTGGGCATTGTCGCCGTGGGCGTGGCGCTGTTTCTTCAGGGACTGGAGCTAAGCATCTTCCCAGTGGGCAAGCGGCTGGCCAACCAGTTTGCCCGCCGGGGCTCCATGCCGCTGCTCATGGCCTTCGGTTTCGCCATCGGTTTTTCGGCAGTGGTGGCAGAACCCGCGCTGATTGCCGTCGCCGAGCAGGCCTATGAGATCAGCGACGGGCGCATCGACGCCCTCACCCTGCGGCTGATCGTGGCGGGCTCGGTGGGCCTGGTGATGGCCCTGGGGGTATTCCGCGTGATCTTGGGGCACCCTCTCCACTGGTACATGATCGTTGGCTATATCACGGTAGTGCTGGTGACCTTTTTCGCCCCCGAGGAGATCATCGGGCTCGCCTACGACTCCGGCGGTGTCACCACCAATATTGTCACCGTGCCGCTCATCGCCGCCCTGGGCATCGGCCTGGCGGCCTCCATTCGCGGTCGAAACCCGCTGCTCGACGGCTTCGGCCTGGTAGCACTGGCGGTGATGGTACCGATGATCAGCGTGCAGCTCTACGGCATCCTGGTCTACGCTGACCCGGGCAATATCGCCAACGGCGCCGCCCTGGTCGGTCTTGCAGACAATGCCGAGCCGCCCTCGGGCCTGGCCACTCTGATCCTCGACCTGTTCAGCATGCTGCGTGATGTGCTGCCGATCATCCTGGTCATCCTGTTTTTCCAGTACGCGGTGCTGCGTCGCCCTCTGGCCAGCCCGCTCAAGGTGGGCGTGGGCTTTGCCATGGTGATCATCGGCCTCTACGCCTTCGTGGTGGGTCTGAAGCTCGGGCTCTTCCCCATCGGCCAGCGCATGGCCGAGCAGCTGATCGGCTTCGACACCTGGCTGTGGGTCTACCTGTTCGCCTTTGCCATCGGCTTCGCCACCACCATGGCCGAGCCGGCGTTGATCGCGGTAGGTCAGCAGGCCGAAGAGGCCGCGGCCGGCAAGATCAACGGCAATACTATCCGCCTGCTTGTCGCTGTCGGCGTGGCCATCGGCATCACCATCGGCGTGCACCGCATCATCACCGGCGACTCCATTCACTATTACATCATCGGCGGCTACCTTCTGGTGATCACCCTGACGGCTCTTGCGCCGCGCTATATTGTGGCGCTGGCCTTCGACCTGGGTGGGGTGACAACCTCGGAGGTCACCGTGCCCTTGGTCACCGCGCTGGGCATCGGCCTGGCCAGCCAGATCGAGGGGCGAAACGTGCTGATCGACGGTTTTGGCCTGATCGCCTTCGCCTCGATCTTCCCTATCGTGACCGTAATGAGCTATGCCATCCTGATGGAGCGGGTGGCTCACTGGAAAGAGAGGCAACCATGAAGTTTTCCCTGCTGGTGGCCATCGTGCCTGAAGATCTGGAGCAGGAGTGCATCGATGCTGCTACCAAGGCCGGCGCCGTGGGCATGACCCTGATGTCAGGCCGCGGCATCGGCGGCGAACGCAAGAAGACCTTCTTTGGCCTGACGTTCGAGGGTAGTCAGAGCATCATGCTGCTGACCCTGGAGAAGGGGCTATCGCTCAAGGTGCTCAAGGCCATTCGCCAGATCCTCAACCCCAGCGGCGAGGATTCCAAGGGCCTGGTGATGACCCTGCCCGTGGAGCACCTGGGCGGCATCGACATGGCGCAGGTCAAGCGCTTCGAGGAACGGCTCAGGCACGATAGCTGAGCCCCCATTGACGGAGAGAGACGATGCAGGTCAAGGACATCATGATGCAGGACGTGGTGACGGTGTCACCCTTTGCCACCCTGCGCGACGCCCTGGCGCTGATGAAGAAGCACAATCTCAAGTGCCTGGTGGTGGAGCAGCAGGACCCCCAAGACGCATGGGGATTGATCACCTACACCAATATTCTCAAGACCATTGTCGCCGAGAACGGCGACATCGACCTGATCAACGTCTATGACGTCTGCGCCAAGCCCGCTATCGGCGTCGGCGAATCGCTGGATGTCCGCCACGTGGCCAAGCTGATGACCGACAGCATTGTCAAACGCGTGCTGGTACTGGATGACAATCGCCTGGTCGGCCTGGTGACCATGGACGATATCGTGGGTACCGTTCTAGACCTGATTGAGTGACCCTGGGAAACCCATCGACATGGAAGAGTTCTTTACCTGGGTCGGCAGCACGCTCGGCGAAATCATCCGCTTCGTCGTGGACCTGCTGACCGGCTTCTTCGCCAACATCGGCAATGCCGCTCGTGGCTTTCTGGACGGGCTATCGGGAGCGCTGGGCATTCCTCCCTCGCTGATCAGCCTGGTCATTCTGGTGATCGGGCTATGGCTGCTGTGGAAAGGGGTCAGGGCGCTGATGCGCCGGGCCATCGTCGCCGCTCTGATCTGGCTGCTGCTGGGGGTGGTGGTATTGAGCTGGCTCATCTACTGAGCGCCACGCCTGATCACCAGACCCCGACACGAGAGCCCATAACGAAAGCGCCGCCCCGAGGGGCGGCGCTTGTCGTTCGGCCTTCGGCTGCTCAGGCCAGGGCCTTTTCCACCACCTCATAGACGTTGGGCGAGAGCTTCTCGGCGCGGATGCGCTCGAGTTCGGCCTTCATCAGCTCCTGGCGGGTCTCGTCGAAGCGCGCCCAGCGGGTCAGCGGCGTGATCAGTCGCGCGGCAATCTCCGGGTTGAGGCGATTGAGCTCGATCACCACGTCAGCAAGCAGGCGATATCCCTCGCCGTCAATACGGTGGAAGTTCACCCGGTTCTGGCCGGCAAAGGTGCCGATCAGCGCGCGCACCTTATTGGGGTTCTTCAGCGAGAAGGCCGGGTGTTCCATCAGGAACTTGACGCGGTCGAGCACGTCGGGCTGTGGACGGGTGACCTGGATGCTGAACCACTGGTCCATCACCAGGGTGTCATGGGCCCATTTCTCGCCGAAGGCCCTGAGCGCCGGCTCGCTGAGATCGTCGCGGCTGCTGTGGGTCAGCAGGGTCAGGGCATGGCGCACGTCGGTCATATTGTGGTCGGCCTCAAACTGTTCCATGGCCTGTGCGATCCCCTCCTCGTCCTCGATGGCAACCAGATAGGAGAGCGCCACGTTCTTCAGGCTGCGCCCGGCAATCTGCTCCGGGGTCGGGGCATAGGATTCATCGCAATGATTCTCGCGATAGACCCTCAGGAAGTCGTCGCGCAGCGCCGTGGCCAGGCCCTGCTTGACGAAGGTGCGGGCTGCATGGATGGCATCCACGTCCACCAGCGGTTGCTGCTCGGCGATGTAGGCCTCGGAAGGCAGGGTAAGCATCTCGGCCAGCACCGCCCTGTCGTCGATCTCGGCCGAGAGAAGGCCGCGGAAAGCCTCCACCACCCGGGTATCCATCACCTTTTCTACGCCGTTGCGATGGGCGGCGATCAGGTCGTCCAGCGCCAGCATCGCCAAGCGCTGCCCGGCGTCCCACCGATTGAAGCCGTCGGAGTCGTTGGCCAGCAGGAAGGCCAGGTCCTCGCGGCCATAGGGGAAGCGAAGCTTGACCGGGGCCGAAAACCCCCGCAGCAGAGAAGGCACCGGGGCCTCGGAGACGTCGGTGAACAGAAACTCCTGCTCGGCCTCGCGAAGGTCGATCACCGCGTCGGAGCCAAGCGTTTCGCCGTTCAGGGTCAGCGGGAGGTCGCGGCCGCTCTTGGTACCCACCAGGCCCAGGCGGATCGGAATATGCAACGGCTGCTTGTCGGGCTGACCCGGGGTGGCCGGGGTGCGCTGACGCAGCATCAGGCGGTATTCGCCACGGGCGTAGTCGTATTCGCCAAAGGCATCGATCTCAGGAGTGCCTGCCTGGGAATACCACCGCATGAACTGGGTCAGATCCAGGCCGGAAGCCTCCGCCATGCAGCCCACGAAGTCCTCGATGGTCACCGCCCGACCGTCGAAACGATCGAAGTAGAGATCGCTCCCTCGCCGGAAGGCCTCTTTCCCCACCAGGTTGGCCAGCATGCGCACCACCTCAGCGCCCTTCTCGTAGATGGTCAGGGTGTAGAAGTTGCCTATCTCGATGTAGTGGTCGGGACGCACCGGATGCGCCGTGGGGCCGGCATCCTCGGCGAACTGGGAGGTACGAAAGACGGAGACGTCCTCGATGCGCTTGACCGCCGGCGAGTTGGTATCGGCGGAGAAGCACTGGTCACGGTAGACGGTAAAGCCCTCCTTGAGGGAGAGCTGGAACCAGTCCCGGCAAGTCACCCGGTTGCCCGACCAGTTGTGGAAGTACTCGTGGGCAACGATGCTCTCGACGCGCTGGAAGGCGGCGTCGGTGGCGGTATGCACGTGGGTCAGCACCGCCGCCGAGTTGAAGATGTTGAGCCCCTTGTTCTCCATGGCGCCCATGTTGAAGTCGTTGACTGCCACGATCATGAACAGGTCCAGGTCATACTCGCGCCCATAGGCCTGTTCGTCCCAGCTCATGGCACGTTTCAGCGAGGCCATGGCGTGGTCGGTCTTCCCGAGGTTTTCCTCCTCCACCCAGATCTGCAGGGTCACCTCGCGACCGCTGGCGGTGGTGAAGGCGTCCTCGACCTTCTCGAGGTCGCCGGCCACCAGGGCGAACAGATAGCTGGGCTTGGGGTGCGGGTCTTCCCAGGTGGCGAAGTGACGACCGTTCGGCAGCGACCCGCGCTCCACCGGGTTGCCGTTGGAGAGCAGCACCGGCTCGCGCTCGGCGTCGCCGATCACCGTGGTGGTGAAGGTGGCCATGACATCGGGGCGGTCCGGGTAAAAGGTGATGCGCCGGAAGCCTTCGGCCTCGCACTGGGTGCAGTACATGCTGCCCGAGCGGTAGAGGCCTTCCAGTGCGGTATTCGCCTGGGGAGCGATCTCCACCTCGGTCTCGAGCCGGAAACGCTCAGGCACCCGATGGACGATCAGCCCGGTATCGCTCACCGCATATTCGTCTGCTTCGAGCGGTTGACCGTCGAGGGCAATGACCTTGAGGTCCAGCCCCTCGCCGTCCAACTCCAGCGGAAGACCGGCCTCGCGCTGCGGATGACGTTCCAGATGCAGAGACGCCTTCACGCGGGTCGCCGCGGGATCGAGATCGAAGGTCAGCTCAGTGCAGATCACGCGGTAGGCAGGGGGACGATAATCGCTGAGATGGGTCGCCTGGGGATCGGACATTCGGGATGCTCCTGTCGGAAATGGCCACCATTGTACGGCGCCCGCCCCCCCAACCTCAAAGCGAACCCGATCACCGCCCGAAGCCGGAGAAATAACGGCCCCGAGGGCCCTCAGTCACGGAAGTTATCGAATTGCAGGGGGAGCTCGGGGCCGCCCTCACCGCGCAGCAGCGCCATCACCGCCTGGAGGTCGTCGCGTTTCTTGCCGGTGACGCGCACCTTGTCACCCTGGATCTGCGCCTGGACCTTGAGCTTTGAGTCCTTGATGCGCTTTACGATCTCCTTCGCCTCCTTCTGGTCGAGGCCCTGCTTGAGAGTCACTTCCTGGCGGGCCCGCACGCCGGAGAGCACCGGGTCCTGAACGTCCATGCAGCGAGCGTCGATACCTCGCGCGATCAGCTTGCTGCGCAGCACGTCGAGCATCTGCTTGAGCTGAAAATCTACCTCGGCTTCCAGGGCCACGCTCTCGCCGCTGAGCTCGAAGTTAGCAGTGACGCCCTTGAAGTCGAAGCGGGACTGGACCTCGCGGTTAGCCTGATCCACGGCGTTGCTGGCCTCGTGGCCATCAAATTCGGAAACGATATCGAAGGAGGGCATGGTGGCTCCTGAAGGACGAAAGAAATAAGAAAATAATAAACGTCGAGATTCTATCAGTCCGAGACGATGGCTGCGCCTGCTGGGACCGTCTCGAGTTCCTTGACCATCTGCCAGCCGGCGCAGCCATCCTCGTAATACTCCGGTAGCCAGCGCTCCAGGCAAAAGCCCATGCGTCGATAGAGCTTAAGGGCGACCCGGTTGTCGGCGCGCACCTCGAGACCCAGCCGCGCGCTGTCGCGGCCCCGAGCCTCTCCTTCCAGGGTCTCGAGCAGCTGACGTCCCAGGCCGCTGCCGCGGGCATCGGGGTGAACGCAGAAAGAGTAGAGCCGCGCACGTCGGCTGCCATGGCGGAACAGCAGGGTGCCGTAGCCCAGCAGGCGGGCGGGCGAGAAGCCCTGAGCATCGCGCTCGACCACCCAGGTTTCGGCGTGGGCGCGGTTGAGCAGGTGCCAGAGTTGGCGGCGGCTGAAGCGGTCGCCGGTAAAGGCGACCTGCTCCAGGCGATACAGGGCATCCAGATCATGGGAGGTCGCCGGACGCAGTCGGGTGGTCATGAGGGTCTCCTGGGTCGAAGCGATGATTCTGCGCAGCACAGAGACGGCTGTCAGCGGGCATCAACATGAAATCTTTTCACTGTGACAGCCGATTGTCCGCCGGGCCGCCCTGCCCCATGCTGAGCAGGACATCTCCCCTCTTCTTTATCCGGAAAGAACCCATGTGCCCCTTGCGTATCGTCGTCGACCGCCTTGACGACTGGCAGCCCTACTATCCTTCCGAGGACCTGATCACCGCGGCCGACTTTCTGGCCCAGGACCGCCGTCACCGGGTGGGCGAAGAGCAGGACCGCACGACCCATGTGCTCAATCTGTGCGGCGAGCTCGACTATCTCGGCAGCGGCTACTACGTATCATTGCTGGCCCAGGCCCGCGGTCATCGGGTGCTGCCTACGGTGGAGACGCTCAATGAACTGTCACGCAAGACGCTGATCGACCTGCAGTTGGACACCCTGGCTCCGTTGCTCGGCGAGTTGGCCCGCGAGGGCGCTCTGCCCGGCGATGCCCTGACCCTGAGGGTGCTGTTCGGCGAGTGTCACGAACCGGCTCTGGCGCGGCTCGCCCGCAAGCTGTTCGAGCGCCTGCCCTGCCCGCTGCTGGAGGCGCGTCTGGTACGCCGCCATGATCTCTGGCGTCTGGCGCGGCTCAAGCCGCTTCGGCTGCGAGATCTGGCCGCCGAGGAGCAGGACCTGTTTGCCAGTGCGCTGAACCGGCATTCGCGCCAGGTGTGGCGCACCCCAAAGGCCCGCCGCCGCTACCGCTTCGACCTTGCCATCCTGGTCGAGCCCAGGGAGGTGCTGCCGCCCAGTAATCGGGGGGCGCTGAAGGCGTTCATCCGCGCCGGACGCAAAATGGGCATCGATGTGTCGCTGATCACCCGCCGCGACGCCGGCCGGCTGGCAGAATTCGATGGGCTGTTCATCCGCGAAACCACATCGCTGGATCACCACACCTACCGAATGGCACGGCGCGCCGAGCACGAGGGGCTGGTGGTGATCGACTCGCCCCGCGACATCCTGCGCTGCACTAACAAGGTCTACCTCCACGCCCTGCTGCGAGCACGGGGCGTGCCGGCGCCGGAAGGCGTGCTGCTACAGCGCGGCGACCGCCGCCCCCTGGCCGAGCGACTCGGCGAGCTCGCTTTCCCGCTGGTGCTCAAGGTGCCAGACGGCGCCTTTTCCCGCGGCGTGGTCAAGGTGACTGACCCTGCACATCTCGAACAGGAGGCCGCACGGCTATTTCAAGACTCCGCTCTGCTGCTGCTCCAGGAGTGGCTGCCCACCGAGTTCGACTGGCGCATCGGCGTGCTGAACGGCCAGGTACTGTTTGCCAGCCGCTACTATATGGCCCGCGGCCACTGGCAGATTTACGACCACTCTGGGGCCCGGGTGAAGAGCGGTGGCTTCACCACCCACGACCCTGCCGAGGCACCGGCGGCGGTGACCAGAGCGGCGCTAAAGGCGTGCCGACTGATCGGCGATGGGTTCTACGGGGTCGATATCAAACAGGCCGGCGAACGGGTGGTGGTGATCGAGGTCAACGACAATCCCAATGTAGACGCCGGCATCGAGGATGCGGTCCTGGGGCGCACCCTCTATGAACGCATCATGGCAGTGTTCCTGGCACGTATGGAGGCAAGGGTGGCTGACGCGGCACGCCGGTTGGCGTAAGATCCGACTGTTGGACAAACCCTGTACAAGAAACGGAGCCCCGATGAACGATCGCGACACCCGCCACAAACAATCGATGCAGAAACTCAAGGCCCACGTCGATGAGAAGGTCGCCGCCGCTACCGAACAGCGCGGCCTGCTGCTGGTCTTTACCGGCAACGGTAAGGGCAAGACCACCGCCGCCTGGGGCACCGTGACCCGCGCCCTGGGCTACGGTTACAGGGTCGGAGTGGTGCAGTTCATCAAGGGCATGTGGGAGTGCGGCGAGCGCGAGCGGCTGGTCGAGGATCCCCATCTGGAGGTGGCGATCATGGCCACCGGCTTTACCTGGGATACCCAGAATCGCGAAGCCGACACGGCCGCCTGCCAAAGGGTATGGGTGGAAGCAGAGCGCATGTTGGCCGACCCCGACGTCTATCTGGTGGTCCTCGACGAGCTTACCTACATGCTCAAGTTCGGTTACCTCGACATCGAGGCGGTGAAGCACGCCATCGAGAATCGCCCGCCGGAGCAGAGCGTCATCGTCACCGGCCGCAACGCCCACCGCGAGCTGCTTGCCATGGCCGACACCGTTACCGAGATGCAGGAGGTGCGACATGCCTTCAACGCCGGCGTCCAAGCGCGCCGCGGCATCGACTTCTGAGTCTTACGCCGCTCTCTGCCGAGGGAGCTGCTACGAGAAAGGCCCCGCATCTGCGGGGCCTTTCTGTTATCGAGCCTTCTGTTACCGAGCCCGGCGATCAGCCATCGAAGGGGTTTCGCAGCACGATGGTCTCGTTGCGATCCGGGCCGGTGGAAATGATATCGATGCTGACACCGACCTTTGCCTCCAGATAGCTGATATAGGAGCGGGCGTTGGCCGGCAGCTCCTCGACGCGCTGAACGCCCAGGGTAGATTCGCTCCAGCCCGGCAGGTCCTCGTAGAGCGGCTCGATGGCCTCGTAGCCTTCAGAATCCACCGGCGTGTCCAGCACCTCGCCATCCTTGCTGCGATACCCTACGCAGACCCGGATGTTCTCGAGACCGTCGAGCACGTCGAGCTTGGTCAGGCAGATGCCCGACACCGAGTTGATCTGCACGGCGTGGCGCAAGGCCACGGCGTCAAACCAGCCACAGCGGCGCGCGCGACCGGTGGTGGCGCCGAACTCGTGGCCACGCTCGGCCAGATGACGGCCGTGCTCATCGAACAGTTCGGTGGGAAACGGGCCGGAGCCCACCCGGGTGGTGTAGGCCTTGGTGATGCCCAGCACGTAGTCAAGATAGAGCGGACCGACACCTGAACCGGTCGCGGTGCCGCCGGCGGTGGTGTTGGAGCTTGTCACGAAGGGGTAGGTGCCGTGATCGATATCCAGCAGAGAGCCCTGGGCACCCTCGAACAGGATGTTCTCACCCGCCTTGCGGTAGTCGTGGACCAGGCCCACGGTATCGCAGACCATGGGGCGCAGCTCCTCGGCCATCTCCATCGCGCTGTCGAGCACCTCCTGGAAATCAACCGGCGCCTCGCCGTGATAGTTCACCAGCACGAAGTTGTGATAGTCCAGCACCTCGCCAAGCTTGGACGCGAAACGCTCGCGGTGCTGCAGATCACCCAGACGCAGGCCGCGGCGGGCCACCTTGTCCTCATAGGCCGGGCCGATGCCGCGACCCGTAGTGCCGATCTTGGCAATACCGCGGGCCTTCTCGCGAGCCTGGTCGAGACGTACATGGTAAGGCAGGATCAGCGGACACGCCGGAGAGAGGCGCAGCCGATCTCGCACCGGCACGCCTTTGGCCTCCAGTTCACGGATCTCCTTGATCAGCGCCTCGGGCGACAGCACCACGCCGTTGCCGATCACGCACACCTTGTCCTTGCGCAGAATACCCGAGGGGATCAGGTGCAGGACGGTTTTTTCACCGTCGATCACCAGAGTGTGGCCGGCGTTGTGGCCGCCCTGAAAGCGAACTACCGCCGCAGCGGATTCCGTGAGCAGGTCAACGACCTTGCCCTTGCCTTCATCACCCCACTGGGTGCCCAGTACCACTACGTTCTTGCCCATTGATCTCTCGTCTCTCGTTGCCGCGCGACGGCCTGCCGTCGCACCCAAGGGTTAACTCAGTCTACAGTGCTATGGCCTGCCAGTGGCCATCGCGAGGCACCAGCTCTCGGTTGCATCGATGCTCGACAGGCCCGGTGTCCTGTCCCGGTAGCGCCTGCACCACCCGCTCGCCCTGCGCCCGCAGGGCTGCCACGGCTTCGTGCAGCCCCTCGCCTTCGGCCGGGGCCCAGATGCCATCTCGCGGTGGCTCCGAGCAGGACAGTCCCGCTAACAGCTTGAGGTCCATGGAGTACCCGGTGGCCGGACGTGCGCGCCCGAAGGCTCGGCCGGTATCGTCATAACGGCCACCCTTGGCAAGCGCCTGGCCGAAGCCGGGCACATAGGCGGCGAACATCATGCCGGTATGATAGGCATAGCCGCGCAGCTCGCCCAGGTCAAAGTAGAGCGCCACCTCGGGGTGGCTGGCTAACACGCCCTGGTGCATGGCCCGCAGCTGGTCCAGAGCCGCCCCCACCGCTGCCGGTGCGCCGGCGAAGACCTCCTGAGCTTCCTTCAGCACCGTGGCGCCGCCGTGAAGCCGGCCCAGCGCCAGAAACATCTCGGCCAGGGCCGGATCCTGGACGCTCTGGGCTACCCGCTCGGCGATCTCACCGGGACTCTTTCGCTCCAGGGCTTCGAAGAGCGCGCGCTCGGCGTCTCCCTCGAGCCCGGCCGCTTCGACAAGGCTTCGGTAGATGCCGATATGTCCCAGCGCCAGGTGAATCTCATCGGCACCGACAGCGGCAAGGCTAGCCAGTGCCAGGTGAAGGATCTCAAGGTCAGCCTCGATGCCGGCGTGACCGAACAGCTCTACGCCAACCTGCACGGGACTGCGGCCGCTCTGATGCTGGTCGGCGGTGGCGCGAAGTACATTGGTGCAGTAGCAGAGCCGCACCGGTCCCTGGCGCTTCAGGGAGTGAGCGTCCATGCGCGCCACCTGGGGGGTGACATCGGCACTGACGCCCATCATGCGTCCGGTAAGCTGGTCGGTGAGCTTGAAGGTCTGAAGAGCCAGGTCGGAGCCGGTGCCGGTCAGCAGGGAGTCAAGAAACTCCGCCGTCGGCGGCATCACCTGGTCGTACCCCCAGCGATGGTAAAGGCTGAGCAGCGCACAACGAAGCTCCTCCATGCGACTTGCCTGGGGCGGCAGCACCTCGTCCATGCCGTCGGGCAGCAGCCAGCGGTCAGCAATGGTCATGTCAATCATCCTGCAAGGCAGTGAAAATGGCCGCAAGGACGCTCAAACCAAGGGATTGGCTGGCGTCGAGTACGACAGGGCTTGCGACAGGGCTTAGGCTAAATCCTGCGATAAACGGCCACAAAAAAACCGGGCCACGCCCGGTTCAAGGATTCTACCACGTCTGCGCCGAGGATGAACCCCGGCGCATGTCACGCTCACTCGCCGCTGGAAGGCGAAGCGCTCTTCAGGTAGCGGAAGAAGTCGCTGGAAGGATCGAGCACCAGCATGTTGCCGTCGCTCTGGAAGCTCTCACGATAGGCGTTCAGACTGCGCCAGAAGGTGAAGAACTCCTGATCCTGGGAGTAGGACTCCGAGAAGATCCCCGCGGCCTCGGCGTCACCCTCACCGCGAAGAGTCTCGGCTCGCTCGGTGGCCTGGGCCAGGAGCACCTGGCGTCGGCGATCGGCGTTGGCGCGGATGCGCTCGGCCTCTTCCTGCCCCTGGGCGCGCCACTCGCGGGCTTCGCGCTCGCGCTCCGAGCGCATTCGGTCGAACACCGCCGCGGAGACATCTTCGGGCAGATCGATCCGCTTGACGCGAACATCGACAATGGCAACGCCGAGCTCTTCACGCAACAGGGCATCGAGGTCCTGGGTCGGCCCGATCATCAGGTCGTCACGACGCTCGGCGATGATCTGCTGGAGGTCCAGTCGACCAAACTCGTTACGCAGGCTCTCGTCAACTCGAGGCTGAATCAAACGAATTGCAATCAGCTCGTCGCCGGCGGTGGCCTCGTAGTAGCGGGTCGGGTTGACCACCTGCCACTTGACGTAAGAATCGACGATCACCGCTTTCTGCTCGAGGGTCAGATAGCGGCTGGTATCGGTATCCAGCGTCAACACCCGGGTATCGAACTTGCGAATGGTCTGCGTGATCGGCACCTTGACGTGCAGGCCCGGCTGAATGTTCTCCTCGATGACCTCACCGAAGCGCAGCTTGACGGCGCGCTCGGTCTCGTCGACCACATAGAGGCTGTTGCTGGCCAGCCAGGCCACGGCGGCCAGGCCGCCGACAATGAGCAGGGAACGATTATTGATCATTTAGCGGCCCTCCCTGCGGATTCCACCGGTATTGCTGCTAGAGGTCGTCTGGCCGGAGCGCAGTCGCTCCAGCACGCGTGGGTCGAGCTCGCCCTGATCGCCCAGACGCTCGCCGGAGGACGAACTACCTGAGCCGCCACTGCCCATCTGGTCAAGCGGCAAGTACATCAGCGGACTGTCGTCGGCCACGTCAACCAGTACCTTGGGCGTACTGCCGAAGATCTCGGCGATAGCGTCTAAGTAGAGGCGCTCGCGCATGATCGCCGGAGAGTCCTGGTACTGGAACAGCAGCGCGTTGAAGCGGTTGGCCTGACCACGCGCCTCGGCAACGACCGATTCGCGATAACCCTGGCCCTGCTCGACCAGGCGCTGTGCCTGACCCTGGGCCTCGGGGATGATGGCGTTGGCGTAGGCCATGCCCTGGTTGATGGTCCGCTGGCGATCCTCACGGGCCCGGATAACGTCGTCGAAGGCGTCGATGACCGGACCGGGCGCGGTGGTGGACTCGATGTTGATGGTCTGCAGACTGATCCCTGTACCGTAGCTGTCCAGGTAGGACTGAAGGCGGCTGCGCACCGAGCTGCCGAGAATCTCACGACCGGAGGTCAGGATTTCGATCATGTCGGTGCCACCGACCACGTGGCGCAGCGCGGAGTCCAGCGCGTTCTCGATGGAGAGCTGCGGATTGCGCACGTTCAGCACGAAGTCGCGCGGGTCAGCCACTTGATACTGCGCCGAAATCTCGACCTCGACGATGTTCTCATCGCGAGTCAGCATCGCCTGGGTCTGGGTCAGCGAACGCACGCGAGTCACGTTGACCATGCGTACATCGTCGACCAGCGGCGGGTTCCATTGCAGGCCCGGGCTGACCACCTCCTGAAACTTGCCGAACCGCAGCACCACGCCACGCTCCGACTGGTCGACCAGGTAGAAGCCGGTAGCCGCCCAGATCGCCAGGGCCACCACGATCAGCAGGCCGGGCAACGCCAGGACGTTGCGTGGCTTGCCGCCTCCACCCTTACCGCCCTTGCCGTCACTGCCGCCGCCCTTGCCACCGCGGCCGCCGAGCATACTGTTGAGTTTATCCTGAAACTTCTTCAGGGCCTCCTCGAGGTCGGGAGGGCCCTGGTTGCCGCCGCGATTACCGCCGCCGCCACCATTGCCTCCGCCTTCATTACCACCACGGCGACCACCACCACTCCATGGGTCGTGCTGGTTGCCACCACCAGGCTCATTCCAGGCCATAGGTCTTCTCCACTCTGTGTTGCGGCCCCTGCCGGCGAGCCGGCCGAGACGTCGGTTGCGATCCTTTCGGCGCCCCCACCTTGCAGGACAGTGGCGCCCGTCGTCCGTGTCGTCGTTATTATCGTCTGCCCGTACCTAGCCTGCCCCTTGCTCTTCCCAAGCCTCGCGATCACTCATGAACTCAGGAAGATAGTCTTCAGGGCGCTCGCCGAGCCGAGACATGAGCTGCAGGAAGTCGCGACGTGGCAGGCGCACCTGCAATCGGGTGTCGCCCTGCTCTTCAAAGGCTTCGTCGCGCACCGCGCCGAGCTCGTGAAGGGCCGCGCGCAGCCGACCCTGTTCAGGCGCCAACGTGAGGGAGAAGTCGAGAACGTCGTCGGCTAACCGCTCGGCCAGGGCCTGAGCCAACAGCTCCAACCCCCTTCCCTCCTGCGCTGATAGCCACACCACCTCGGGGCGCCCTTCACCGTCGCGCTCGATGCGCGGCGCGCTGTCCAGAAGATCAATCTTGTTCATCACCTTGAGCATCGGCACTTCCAGAGCGCCAATCTCGTCGAGCACCAATTCGACCTGCTGCACGTTGAGCTCGCGATCCGGGTCGGCGGCGTCGATCACATGTACCAGCAGGGTCGCCTCAGCGGCCTCCTGCAAGGTGGCGCGGAACGCTTCCACCAGCTTGTGGGGCAAGTGACGAATGAAACCCACGGTGTCGGCCAGCACCACCGGACCCACATCTTCGACTTCCAGACGCCGCAGCGTTGGATCGAGGGTAGCGAAGAGCTGGTCGGCCGCATAGACCTCGGAGGAGGTGAGCGCGTTGAACAGCGTTGACTTGCCTGCGTTGGTGTAACCCACCAGAGAAACACTGGGGATCTCGGCTCGAGCGCGAGAGCGACGGTTCTGCTCACGCTGGCTGCGCACCTTGTCGAGCCGCCGATGAATCGACTTGATACGTCCACGCAGCAGGCGACGGTCTGTCTCCAACTGGGTCTCACCGGGACCGCGCAGACCAATACCGCCTTTCTGACGCTCCAGGTGAGTCCAGCCACGCACCAGGCGTGTGGACATGTACTCAAGCTGTGCAAGCTCTACCTGAAGCTTGCCCTCGTGGGTTCGAGCCCGCTGGGCGAAGATATCGAGAATAAGACCGGTGCGGTCGAGCACGCGGCACTTTAGCTCGCGCTCGATATTACGTTCCTGGGAGGGGCTCAGGGCATGGTTGAATATTACCAGCTCTGCACCATGGGCCACCATTGCCTCGCGCAACTCCTCCAACTTGCCGGTGCCCACAAATATCCGCGGGTCGGGCCGCTGGCGACTGCCTGTCAGCAGGGTAGCCGGTACAGCGCCAGCGGAGCGAACGAGCTCAAGGAACTCACCCGCATCTTCGCGCTTCTGTTCGTCCTGGAAGTCCACATGGACGAGGACGGCCGTTTCACCGGCGTCGGGACGTTCGAAAAACAATCACTACCTCACTGGCTATCCTGCGGCTCGGCAGGGTCCTGGACCGGCAGGCGCACGTTGCGCGACGGTACCACGGTGGAGATGGCGTGCTTGTAGACCATCTGGCTAACGGTATTGCGCAACAGGATCACGAACTGGTCGAAGGACTCGATTTGGCCCTGCAGCTTGATCCCGTTGACCAGGAAAATCGATACCGGTATGCGCTCCTTGCGCAGGATGTTCAGGTACGGATCTTGAAGGGACTGCCCTTTGGACATGTTGATCTCCCTGACATTGTCTCTGGGGTTGACGTTGGGTACGCGACGGGCAGGCTACCCGGCTTGTGAATGGCGTATCTTACGCTAAGTGCCGAAATCGCGCACGAGTTTCAGCACATCACCGAGGGGATCATCTCCCACGCTGTCGACCCACTCGAGCCCCTCCCAACTACGCATCCAGGTCAGTTGCCGCTTGGCCAACTGGCGAGTGGCGGCAATACCACGCTGTCGCAGACCCTCGAGATTCCCCTCGCCATCAAGCGCCTCCCATACCTGGCGATAGCCGACGCTCTTCATGGAGGGTAGGTCCTGCGACAAGTCGCCGCGGGCGCGTAATGATGCCACCTCCTCGATGAAACCTCCCTCGAGCATGGCATCGAAGCGCTGCTCGATCCGCTGATGAAGCACGACACGGTCCACTGGAGCGAGTCCTATCGACAACGTGCGCCACGGAAAGGTTTCAGATTGCTGCTCAGCCCACAGCTCGCTGAGAGACCGGCCGCTTAGCCGATAGACTTCCAGCGCCCGCATCAACCGCTGGGGATCGTTAGGATGAATGCGGGCAGCCGAGGCAGGATCGACCCGGGCGAGGGTCTTGTGCAGCGCCGCCAAGCCATGGGCTGACGCCTCGGCTTCCAGCTCGGCGCGCAACGCAGGGTCCGAACTGGGCAGATTGGCCACCCCGTGCAACAGCTGCTTCAGATACATCATGGTGCCGCCTACCAGCAGCGGCACCCGGCCGGCGGCCGTGATCTCGTGCATCTCGCGCAGGGCGTCCTCGCGGAACGCCGCCGCCGAGTAAGGCTCGGCGGGGTCGCGGATGTCGATCAGCCGATGCGGCGCGCGGGCCAGCTCCTCCGCAGAGGGCTTGGCACTGCCGATGTCCATCCCGCGATAGACCATGGCGGAGTCGACGCTGATCAGCTCCACGCCCAGGCGTTCGTGCAGTTCGATGGCCAGACCGGTCTTGCCGGCGGCGGTGGGGCCTACCAGCAGGATGGCGGGAGGACGAGTGTCACTCATGGGACTACTGCCCCCTCATGAAGAGGCGGTCCAGCTCCTTCATGCTCATTTCGGTCCAGGTGGGGCGACCGTGGTTGCACTGACCGCTGCGCTCGGTACGCTCCATGTCGCGCAGCAGGGCGTTCATCTCCGCCTGGGTCAGCTGGCGGTTAGCACGCACGCTGCCGTGGCAGGCCATGGTGGCGAGCAACTCGTTGACGTGGGCCTCGAGGCGATCGGAACGCCCATAGCGTTCGAGTTCTCCGAGCATGTCGCGGATCAGCGGTTCTACGTCGGCGTCGCTCAGCTGCACCGGCAACTGGCGTACCAGCAGGGTCTCGGGGCCGGCCACGTCAAGCTCTACGCCAAAGCGAGCAAAAGCCTCGCGCTCCGCCTCGGCGGTGGCCACCTCGGCGGGGCTGGCGGCGAGCGACACCGGCACCAGCAACGGCTGGGCCTCGAGCCTGCCACCGTGCACCTGGATCTTCATGCGCTCGTAGACAATGCGCTCATGGGCGGCGTGCATGTCCACCAGGATGAGACCTCGCTCGCTCTGGGCGAGAATATAGACGCCGTGAAGCTGAGCGATGGCAAAGCCCAGCGGTGGCGCTCGGGTGTCATCGGCGTCTGGCAGCGGCGGGCGGCGTGCAGACTGGCGCTCGGCCAATGCCATCTCGGCGGCGGCGCCCCCCGCCCCGGTGCCATCTGCCACTGGCGCCGCCGGCCGTGGCGTTAGCAGGCTCTCCTCATGACCCGGGTGCAGCGCCCGATAGCCCTCCATGAAGGCCCTGACGCGATCCGGCGTGACCCGCGCGCCCTCCTCACCCGGCAGAGCCATGGGCTGCTGCTGCCAGCGGCCGGCGCGCTCGGCCACCCGCTGAGCCTCGGGAAACGCAGCCTGAGGCTCACCTGCCTCCACGCCCGCCTTACCGACCGACCCCTCCTCCGAGCCTGCCCCCGAATCATCTCCCAAGACATCTCCCGGATGGCCGGCCCCCGAATGCCCGGCCCCCGGATGGCCGGCCCGAGCTTCTCCCAGGGCCCGATGCAGGCTGGAAAAAAGAAAGTCGTGGACCAGGCGGCCGTCGCGGAAGCGCACCTCGTGCTTGGTGGGGTGGACGTTGACATCCACCACTGCCGGGTCCACTTCCAGGTAGAGCACGAACACCGGATGGCGGCCATTGAACATCACGTCACGATAGGCCTGACGCACGGCGTGAGCCACCAGGCGGTCGCGCACCACCCGCCCATTAACGAAGAAGTACTGCTGGTCGGCCTGGGCCCGGGAGTGGGTAGGCAGCCCCACCCAGCCCCATAGCCGTAGCCCCGAGGCCTCGAGATCCAGGTGCAGGGCGTTCTCCAGGAACGCCTTGCCGAGCAGGGAGGCGATGCGTCGCTCCCGGGAGGCCTGATCGCCACCGGGACGAAGCTGGTGGAGGGTCTTCTGGTTGTGGCGCAGGGTCCAGCCGATGTCGAAGCGGGAGAGCGCCTGGCGACGAAAGGCCTCCTCCACATGACTGAACTCGGTCTTCTCCATGCGCAGGAACTTGCGCCGCGCCGGCGTATTGAAGAAGAGATCGCGCACCGTGACAGAAGTGCCTCGGGCGTGGGGAGCCGGCGAAATCCGTGGCTCCATGTTGCGACCCTCGGCCACCACTCGCCAACCGGTAGTAGGGTCTTCATCGGCGTTGGAAACCAGTTCCAGACGCGACACCGAGCTGATCGAGGCCAGGGCCTCGCCGCGAAACCCCAGACTCGCCACGCCTTCCAGTTCTTCCAGGGAGATAATCTTGCTGGTGGCGTGGCGAGACAGCGCCAGTGCCAGGTCTTCCTCGCCGATACCGCTGCCATCGTCGCGCACGCGGATCAGCCGAGTACCGCCGGCCTCAAGCTCCACGTCAATGCGCCGGCTGCCCGCGTCGATGGCATTCTCGACCAGTTCCTTGACCACCGAGGCGGGGCGCTCCACCACTTCCCCGGCGGAAATCTGGTTGGCCAGTCGCGGGTCGAGGATCCGGATAGGGCGCGGTTCGCTCATGTCTCTCCTTGCCATTCGATTCAGGTTCGCGGAATGCGCAGCACCTGACCCACGCGGATCACATCGCCGTTGAGTTCGTTGGCCTGCTTGAGTCGATCCGTGGAGACATTATGTCGGGCGGCAATTTGCGAAAGGGTATCGCCAGGCTGGATGCGATATTCGTTGCCGCCGGGACTGCGGTTGTTGTCACGCTGCCAAGCCAGCAGGCTGGCCGGCGGCGGATTACGACGGAAGTGATCCTGAAGGCCCGAGAAGATCGCCCGGGCCAGCTTCTGCTGATGGCTCGAGTCGCGCAGCCGGCGTTCCTCATCCGGGTTGGAAATGAAGCCGGTCTCGATCAGCAACGACGGAATATCCGGCGACTTGAGCACCATGAAACCGGCCTGCTCCACCCGGCTGCGGTGGAGCCGATTGATGCGCCCCAGCTGGTCGAGCACCTGGCCACCGATAGAGAGGGAGTCGTTGAGCGTCGCGGTCATGGTCAGATCGAGCAGCACGCCACGCAGGACCTCGTCCTTGTCCCTGAGGGAGAGGTTTCCGTCCACCCCGCCGATCAGGTCGGCGCGGTTCTCGCTGGCCGCAAGCCACTGAGCGGTCTCGGAGGTGGCGCCACGCTGAGAAAGCGCGTAGACCGAACTGCCGTTGGGTCGCGGGCTGGTGAACGCGTCGGCGTGGATAGAAACGAAAAAGTCGGACTTCTGATCCCGGGCGATCTGGGTGCGCTGACGCAGCCCGATGTAATAGTCGCCATCGCGGATCATCACCGCACGAAATCCGTCGGTATCGTCCACCAGCCGCTGCAGGCGCCGGGCGATTTCCATCACCACATCCTTCTCGCGAGTGCCGCTGGGGCCGATGGCACCGGGGTCCTCACCACCGTGACCGGGATCAATGGCGATGATGATATCGCGACGAGGATGGGCCTGTGCCTTCTGCAGGGCCACCGGCGGCGGCGATGTTACCTCGGCAGGCGCGCCGCCGTCCGAGGTGACGACTCGGACGCGCTTGGCGGCGATCTCTTGCTCTCGGATCATCGCCTCGATGGGATCGATCGGATCCTTCACGGCACTCTCGCCGGGGTACTCGAGGTCCACCACCAGGCGGTGGCCGTACTGATCGTTGGGGGCCAGACTGAAGTGGCGAGGGTCCACTTCGCGCTCGAGCTCCAGCACCACGCGTAGGCCATCGCCGTCTCGCACCCCCGTGCGAATACGACTGATCGCGCTGCCGGCGAGGTCGATGCCGGCGAGGTCCGCCGCCATGCGGCTGTCATCCAGATCGATCACCAGGCGTCGCGGGTTGTCGAGCGCAAAGATATTGGCCTGGGTCGGCGAAGCGAGATCGAACACCAGCCGAGCGTGGTCCGGCGCTGCCCACAGACGCACATTATCCACCTGGGCAGCATGAAGACTCGCCAGGGGAAGATAAGACAGTGTAGCGGCCAGCAGGCCGCGAGTGAGCCACTTGATCATTGTGCTACCTCGCCCTCCCTGGCATCGTCAGGCCCCATCAGGCGACAGGTGGCAAGCTCGGGCATGGCCGCCAGTCTTGCCAACAGCTGATCGCCCCGGGGGCTTCGGGCCTCGAGCCGAGCTTCTCGCCCCGTCCCGGAAAGCGTCAGGAGGATGCGCAGATCTGGCTCGGTCAACCATCCCTCGCCGCGGCAGGGCCACTCGATGAGACATAGGGCATCCTCGGCCAACAGATCGCGACCCCCGATGAATTCCAGTTCTTCCGGATCGCCGAGGCGATAGAGGTCGAAGTGGTAAATCCGCACATCCTGAAGTTCATAAGGCTCCACCAGCGTATAGGTGGGACTCTTCACCGCACCCTGGTGGCCGTAGGCGCGCAGCACGCCTCGGGCCAGGGTGGTCTTGCCGGCGCCAAGCTCACCCTCGAGATAGACCAGTCCATGCCCTTCCAGGGCCTGCCCCAGGCATTCGCCCAGAGCCACCTGGCGAGCTTCATCATCGAGTCGCAGCAGCATCGTCCCCGCCCATCGTCGGATTGACCAGCATTCGCGCATAGGATGCCAGATCGCCCGCCAGCAGACCACGTTCTCCCGCGTCGCGGGCTGCCAGATCGGCGGCCAGGGCGTGCGTCAGCACCCCCAGCCAGGCGGCGATCTCCAGCGGTACGCCCTGAGCCAGCAGGGCGCCCAGCATGCCGGAGAGCGCATCGCCCATCCCACCGCTGGCCATGCCGGGGTTGCCAAACGGGCAGACAACGAGCCCCGAAGGGCCGGCCACCAGGGTCCCGGCGCCCTTGAGCACCACCACCCCGCCCCAGCGTTCGCGCAGCGCCAGCGCCGCGGCGGGGCGATCCGCCTCCACCTCGGCGGCCGAACAACCGAGCAGCCGGGCGGCCTCCCCCGGATGCGGCGTAAGAATCCAGCCGGCGCGCTGTGACTTGGAAAACCGCGTGGCCAGCAAGTTGAGGCCATCGGCGTCCACCACCAGGGGACGCTCTGCATCGAGCGCCGCCTGCAACACCCCCTGCCCCCAGCTGCCCTGGCCCAGCCCCGGCCCCACCACCAGCACATCGGCACCGCTGGGCAGCTCGCCGAGGTCGGCGGCGCCGCGCACACCGTGGACCATCACCTCGGGGCAGCGCACCAGACTGGCGACGACGTGCTCAGGCGCCGTGGCCAGGCTCACCTTGCCGGCCCCCAGTCGCGCGCATGTCTCGGCAGCGAGCAATGCTGCCCCGCCGAAGCCCGGCGCCCCGCCGAGAATCAGCGAGTGCCCGCAGTCGCCCTTGTGGGCGGCACGCCGCCGCGGCGGCAGCCAGGCGGCAATCAGCGATTCCTCCAACAGCCGAGCCGCCGGCATCAGGTCGGCCTGGGCCGCCGCGTCAACGCCCAGCGCACAGAAATGCCGCTCGCCGACGTGATCCGCCGCCGCCCCGGTATGCAGCCCCAGCTTGTCGCCGATAAAGGTCACCGTCGCCGCGGCCCGCACGGCCTTCCCCAGCACCGCGCCGGTATCGGCATGCAGCCCCGAGGGAATGTCGATGGCCAGCACGGGACGTGCACTGGCATTGATGGCCGTGATCGCATCGAGGAAGGCGCCGCGCACCTCGCCGGAGAGCCCTGTGCCAAGCAGGGCATCCACCAGCAGTTCGCCAGTAAACGTCATGCCGGATGTCCAGGGCTCGACGCCAACGCCGGCCGCCGTGGCCATATCGGCGGCCAGGCGAGCGTCGCCACCAAGCTCATCGATGCCCTTGAGCAGGATGCGCTGCACGGCCAGCCCCTCGGCGGCAGCCAGGGCGGCCAGCACGTGGCCATCGCCGCCGTTGTTGCCGGCGCCGCACAGCACCGTCAGCGAGCGAACCTCGGGGAAGCGATCGCGCAACACCTGCCACGCAGCGGCGCTGGCGCGCTGCATCAGGGCGAAGCCTTCGATACCGCCGGCGATGGTGCGCCGGTCGAGTTCACCTACCTGCTCGGCGCGGTAGAGAGGGTGCAGGGTCTCGAAAGACATCCGGTGTCTCCTGGCAAGGGGTTGCTTTACCATCAGTGTGTCGTTTCCCGACGCCGGCGCCAATCGCCCGGCCTCATTTGCCCGGTATATTCACGATAATGCGTCATTCCTCGCTCTCACCTGCCGATCTTGCCTCCCTGGCCCAGCGCATCAAGACCTGGGGGCGCGAGCTCGGCTTCCAGCAGCTCGGCATCACCGACGTGGACCTGGCCGAGGAGGAACCGCGCCTGGCACGCTGGCTGGCGGCGGGCCACCAGGGCGAGATGAGCTTCATGGCCAAACACGGGACCAAACGCACCCGACCCGCAGAGCTGATCCCCGGCACCGTCCGCGTGATCAGCGTGCGCCTCGATTATCTGCCCGCGGAGGTCGAGACCGCCAAGGTGCTGGGCCAGCCCGAGCTCGCCTATGTCTCACGCTATGCCACTGGGCGCGACTACCACAAGCTGATGCGCAAGCGCCTGGCCACCCTGGCCCAGTGGATCGAGGCCGAGGTGGGGCCGATCGGCTACCGCGCCTTCGTGGACTCGGCCCCGGTGATGGAAAGAGCATTGGCGCGCAAGGCAGGACTTGGCTGGTTCGGCAAGAACGCCATGCTGCTCAACCCGAAGGCCGGCTCGCTGTTCTTCCTGGGCGAGCTCTATACCGACCTGCCGCTGCCGATGGACGCCCCCTTCGAGGGGGACCACTGCGGCAGCTGCAGCGCCTGCCGCACGGCTTGCCCCACCGGAGCCATCGTCGAGGACCGAGTGATAGACGCCCGGGCCTGCATCTCCTACCTGACCATCGAGCTGTTCGGGGCGATCCCGGAGCACTACCGCGAGGCCATGGGCAACCGGGTGTTCGGCTGCGACGACTGCCAGCTGGTCTGCCCCTATACCCGCTTCACCCGCGCTACCCAAGAGGCCGACTTTGCCCCCCGCCACGACCTGGATCGCGCCAGCCTGCTCTCACTGTTCGCTTGGGGCGAGGAGGAGTTCCTGGAAAAGACTGCCGGCAGCCCGATTCGTCGCATCGGCTATGAGCGCTGGCTGCGCAATCTCGCCGTGGGACTGGGCAATGCCCCCTGGAGCGAAGCCGTGGAGGCCGCCCTGCGTGCACGCCTTCCCTACCCCTCCGACCTGGTGCGCGAGCACGTACGCTGGGCGCTGGGCCGTCAGCGGGACAGGCGGGATAAGCGGATTGCCAGCGGCTGACGCTACTCCTCCTCGTCGCTATCGGCGTCCGTCAGGCGCAGGAAGGTGCCGCGATAGTGGGCCAGTTCGGCAATGGATTCCTTGATGTCGTCCATGGCAAGGTGCACGTTGCGCTTGTGGAAGCCCGCCATGGCCCCGGGGTTCCAGCGCTTCGCCAGCTCCTTTAGTGTCGAGACATCCAGGTTGCGATAGTGGAAGAAAGCCAGCAGCTCGGGCATTTCCCGCTCCAGAAAGCGGCGGTCCTGGTGGACGCTGTTGCCGCACATGGGCGAGGTACCTGGCTCCACGTGCTCACGCAGGAAGGCGAGGGTCTGCCGCTCGGCCTGTGCGGTGTCGATCGCACTCGCCCTGACCCGGGCGGTCAAACCAGACTCGCCGTGGGTCCTTGTGCACCAGGCGTCCATGGCATCGAGCAGGTCGTCGGGCTGCTTGACCGCGATCATCGGGCCCTCGGCGACGACATTCAGCTCGGCGTCGGTGACCAGGGTGGCTACCTCGATGATCCTCTCGCGATTCGGGTCGAGCCCGGTCATCTCCAGATCGATCCAGACCAGGCGGTTCTTGCGTGGATCTTCGGATTCGTTGCTCTTGCTCATCTACTTTCCTTAACCAAGTTCCTTGCGCCGCGCGGCTCGCGACAGCGGGCGCCCTGAGTGAGTACACTACACGCCATTGTAACGAGCTTCGGGACGCCATGACCAAACGCAAGTTGAACCGCCAGCAGCGCTGGCGCATCGAAAAGATCCAGGCCGAACGGGCCTCCAGAGCCACGCGACTCGACGACAAGGACGGCGAGAAACTGGCCGCCGGCGAATATGGTCCCGAGCAGCCGGGACGGGTCGTTGCCCACTTCGGACGCACCCTGGATGTACGCGCCGAGGGCGACGATGAACCGGTTCGCTGCCATATGCGCGCCAATCTCGAGGGCCTGGTAACCGGCGACAGGGTGATCTGGCGCGGCCGCCAGGACGCCGAAGGCGCCATCGTGGAAGGCGTAGTGGTGGCCCGCGGTGAGCGCACAAGCGTACTGGAACGCCCCGACGCCCGCAGCCAGCTAAAGCCGGTGGCGGCCAATATCGACCAGATTCTGATCGTGTTTGCCGTGGAACCCGAGCCTCACCCCAATCTGATCGACCGCTATCTGGTAGCCGCCGAAGCCACCGGCATCGCCCCGGCCCTGGTGCTCAACAAGATCGATCTGCTGCCGGAAGATGGCGGTGCGCTGATGGCGCTGCTGCATCGCTATGAGGCGCTGGGCTATCCGGTGGTGGCCACCACCACCGAGCGCGAGAACGGCCTCGACGCCCTGCACGCTCGGCTGGCCGGCAACACCTCCGTGTTCGTGGGCCAGAGCGGCGTGGGCAAGTCATCGCTGATCGACCGCCTGCTACCTGACGAGGAACTGCGCATCGGCGCGCTGTCCAAGGACAGTCGCAAGGGTACTCACACCACGACCACCGCGCGCCTCTACACGCTGCCGAGTGCCGAAGCGGCCGAGCTGATCGACTCACCGGGCATCCGCGAGTTCGGCCTCGGACACCTCAATGAGCAGCAGGTCGCCGAAGGGTTCATCGAGTTCCGTGATCTGCTCGGCCACTGCCGCTTCCGCGACTGCCGCCACCGCCAGGAGCCCGGCTGCGCGCTGCTGGAAGCACTGGAGCGCGGCGACATTCACCCTGAACGCTTCGCCAGCTACCGCCGAATCCTCGACTCGCTGGAATAGGATAGGAGAGCCCCCATGAGTTCCGAAGCCAATCTGCTGCCGCTGATCATCGAGCCAGAAACCCTTGCCGAGCATCTCGACGAGCCATCGCTGATGATCATCGATGTGCCCCTCAAGGCCGAGAGCTACACCGAGGGCCACGTGCCTGGCGCCCTCTTCCTCGACAAGGGCAGGCTGATGCGTGGCTCTGGCGAGGTGCCCTGCCTGGCACCTACCGTGGAGCAGCTCTCCACGCTGTTCAGCGAACTTGGCCTGACTCGCGACACCCACGTGGTGGCCTATGACGATGAGGGCGGCGGCTGGGCCGGACGGCTGCTGTGGACGCTGGAACTGATCGGCCACACCCGCTACTCCTACCTCAATGGCGGCATCCACGCCTGGCGCCAGGACGGTCTTGAGGTTTCCACCGAAGCCACCGACCCGACGCCCAGCGAGTACGAGGCGGAAATCCTCCACCCCGAAGCCGCCATCGACCTCGCCGAGCTCACGGAGCGCCTGGACGATAAGGGCTTCGCGGTATGGGATGCCCGCTCCCCCGAGGAGTACCGCGGCGAGAAGGGCGAGAACAAGCGCCTGGGCCATATCCCCGGCGCGGTGAATATGGAGTGGACCCGGGTCATGGACCCGGAGCGCGGCCTGCGCATTCGCGATTACGCCGAGCTGATCACCGAACTCGAGGCACTGGGCCTGACCCCGGAAATGGAGGTCGCCACCCACTGCCAGAGCCACCACCGCAGCGGTTTCACCTGGCTGGTGGGCCGCGCGTTGGGCTTCGACAAGATCCGCGGCTACGCCGGCTCCTGGAAGGAGTGGGGCAACCGCGACGATACCCCGGTCGAGAAATAGCATCCAACAACAGACACAGGAACGCCCTTGTTACTCTCCCGACTCTTTGCTCTCATCCAGTATCCGCTGCCCCACCACCTGCTCTCACGGCTGGTGGGGGGATTGGCCGAGTGCCGCACCCCCTGGCTGAAGAACGCCCTGGTGCAGGCCTTTATCCGCCAATTCCGGGTGGACATGGATGAGGCGGCCGAGCCCGACCCGACGGCCTACGCCACCTTCAACGACTTCTTCACTCGCGAGTTGGAAGAAGGCGCCCGGCCCATCGGCGAGGGGATGGTCAGCCCCGCCGATGGCACCCTTTCGCAGTTTGGCCCCATCGAGGCCGGCCAGCTGCTGCAGGCCAAGGGGCACCGTTTCTCGGCCATGGAGCTGCTCGGCGGAGACGGCGAGGCAGCCAGGCGCTTTCTGGGCGGCAGTTTCGCCACGGTCTATCTCTCCCCGAGCGACTACCACCGGGTGCATATGCCGGTCAGCGGCACCCTGACGGAAATGGTCTATGTCCCCGGCAGGCTCTTCTCGGTAAACGCCGCCACCACCGAGCATGTGCCCAACCTGTTCGCCCGCAACGAGCGCCTGATCTGCCACTTCGACACCGAGCACGGCCCCATGGCCGTGGTGCTGGTAGGGGCAATGATCGTCGCCGCCATCGAGACAGTATGGGCCGGTCAGATCACCCCGCTGCCCAGAGGCGGCGTGCAGCGCATCCGCTTCGACACGCCGGTAAGGCTCGAGAAGGGTGAGGAGATGGGCCGCTTCAAGCTTGGCTCCACGGTGGTGATGGCGTTCAGTGAGCCGGTCAGTTTCGCCGACGCCATCGAGCCCGGCGCCAAGGTGCAGATGGGGCAGACGCTCGGCAGCGTCTAGCAGCGCGGCGTGGCGAAGGCCATCACCTCCGCCACGCTCGACTTGCCCAGCACCAGCTGGATCAGCCGGTCGATGCCCAGCGCCACCCCGCTGCCCGCGGGCATGCCGTGCGCCAGGGCCGCCAGCAGGCGGACATCGACATCCACCTCGGGCAGCCCTGCTGCCCGGCGGGCGAGGTTGTCATCATTGAACCGTGCTGCCTGCTCGTCGGCATCGGTCAACTCGTCATAGCCGTTGGCCAGCTCCAGCCCGTCCAGATAGAGCTCGAAGCGCGAGGCTACCCATTTTCCGTCCTCCGGATCCCGGTGGCGCCGCGCCAGGGCCGCCTGACTGGCCGGGTAGTCAACCACCACGTCGATACCCCCTAAGCCGAGATGGGGCTCGATCGCAAGGCTGATCAATAGATCGAGGCAGTCGTCGCGGGAAGCGTCAGACATCGTAAGCCCTCCCCGCTCCCCAGCCAGCCGCCGAAGCGCGGCGAGCTCGATGCTGAAGGGGTCGATGGCCAGGTATTCGCGGAACAGCTCCCGGTAGCGGCGGCGCCGCAACGGCCCGGCCTCATCCCCCAGTTCTCGACCCAGCACCCGGCGCACCAGGGCGACCGTCTCCTCGATCAGCTCATCCAGGGAAAACCCGGGGCGATACCACTCCAGCAGGGTGAACTCGAGATTGTGGCGCCGCCCCACCTCGCCATCGCGAAAGCAGCGCGCCAGCTGGAAGATCGGCCCGGAGCCTTCGGCAAGCAGCCGCTTCATGGCGAATTCCGGCGAGGTCTGCAGCCACAGCCGCTCTCGGCCGGCAGGGGTCGTGGCCTGGACGCCCAGAGAGGCCAGGTGCAGATCGGTACTGCCGCCGTGGCCCAGCACCGGGGTCTCCACCTCAAGCACAGAGCGTGAAGCGAAAAAGGCCCGCACCTCGGCGAGCAGCCGCGCCCGCTCGCGCAAAGTCTCGAGCGACGCCGTGGGTCGCCAGTCGGTAGCCATCAGGCGCGGGAAACGTAATCTCCGGAGCGCGTGTCGACCTTCAGCACCTCGCCCTGGTTGATGAACAGCGGCACGCGGACCACGGCACCGGAGGAGAGCGTCGCCGGCTTGGAGCCGCCCTGAGCGGTGTCGCCCTTGAGGCCCGGATCGGTCTCGACCACTTCCAGTTCGATGAAGTTGGGCGGGGTCACGCTGATGGCGTTGTCGTTCCACAGTGTCACGGTGTAGGCCACTTGCTCCTTGAGCCACTTGACGGTGTCGCCCAGGGCCTTCTTCTCGACGGCGTACTGCTCGAAGGAACCGTCGGTCTTCATGAAGTGCCACATCTCGCCGTCGGAGTAGAGGTACTCCATGTCCAGATCCATGACGTCGGCACCTTCCAGGGATTCGCCGGACTTGAAGGTGCGCTCCCAGACCCGGCCGGTGATCAGGTTACGCAGCTTGACGCGATTGAACGCCTGACCCTTGCCCGGCTTGACGAATTCATTCTCGACGATCGCGCAGGGATCGCCGTCCAGCATCACCTTCAGACCGCCCTTGAATTCATTGGTAGAATAGTTCGCCATCTTATCTCACTCATGTTCAAGCGCGCCCCACGGAACCCGGGGGCGCACTGGGAAACGACATTCGACGAGGCCAGGGTTCCGGGAACCCGCCCCGCCCGCATTGACTGGTGCCGCATGATAACCCGAAGCCCCGCCTTTTTGCAGCGTCACGACGAGGCCAAACCACTGGTAACGCCACCCGCCTGGCAGGCGCAGTTGGCCGGAGCCATCCGCGACCCGGCCGAACTCTGCCGACGCCTGGGGCTGAACGAGGCCTGGCGGCCTGGCGCCGAGGCAGGTCACGCTCTCTTCGAGGTCCGGGTGCCTGAGGCCTTCCTGTCCCGCATGCGCCCGAACGATCCGTCCGACCCCTTGCTGCGCCAGGTGATGCCGCTTGGCGAGGAGGCCTTGACGACTCCGGGCTATGTCACTGACCCCCTGGCAGAGGCGATGCATACTCCCGCGAAAGGGCTGATCCACAAATACGCCGGCCGGGTGCTGCTGATCACGAGCCCCACCTGCGCGGTGAACTGTCGTTATTGTTTTCGCCGCCACTTTCCCTATGACGACAACTCACCGTCGCGGGCCCAGTGGGAAGCAACCCTGGACAGCCTGCGTGGTGACCCCACGATCCGTGAAGCGATCCTCTCCGGCGGCGACCCGCTCGCCGCCAGCGACCGCCAGCTGGCCTGGCTGGTCGAGCGCCTGGAGAAGATCCCCCATCTCAAGCGCCTGCGCATCCACACCCGTCTGCCGGTGGTCATCCCGGACCGCGTCGATAACGCCCTGCTCGAGTGGCTCGGCGCTACCCGTCTACAGAAGGTGGTCGTGCTGCATATCAACCACGCCAATGAGATCGATGACGCCGTGGTCGGCGCCTGCGAACGGCTCAAGGCCGCCGGCGTCACCCTGCTCAACCAGAGCGTGCTGCTGCGCGGGATCAACGACGGCGTGGACACCTTGACCGCGCTCTCGGAACGACTCTTCGAGGCCGGCGTGCTGCCCTACTACCTCCACGTGCTTGATCCGGTAGCCGGCGCCGCCCACTTTGACGTGCCGGACGACGAGGCCCGCGAGCTGGTCGCGGGCCTCCGGGATGTGCTGCCTGGGTTCCTGGTGCCCAAGCTGGTTCGGGAGATCCCGGGCGAGGGCAGCAAGACGCCGCTGTGACTAAAGCCAGGTGGCGCCTGCTCGACGCCACACCACAAGGATTACTTCGCTACGGCCAGGCTGTCGGCGGTCACGTTGGCCGCCGGGGCCTGGGTGGAGAGATGGCGATTGATGGCGCTCATCACGCCCTTCATGGAGGCGCTGGTGATGCTCTCGTCGGTACCAACCCCAAACACCGCCTTGCCATCGATACGCACCTCCACGTAGGCGATCGCCTCGGCGTCGGCGCCCTGGCCGCGTGAGTGCTCATGGTAGTCGATGATTTCCACGTCGTGACCGGCACCGCCCAGCGCCTTGATATAGGCCGCCAGCGGTCCGTTGCCCTCGCCCTGGATGGTACGACGCTCGCCGCGCTCCTCGATGGTCGCCTCCAGGGTCACCTTCGGGCTGTCCGGCTCCGAGGAGAGACGATGGCTGACCAGCGCATAGGGCACTGTCTGACCCAGGTACTCATCGGCGAAGGCCTGATAGATCATCTGCGAGGTGATCTCCTTGCCCGTGCGATCGGCCACCTCCTGAACCACCTGGCTGAACTCGATGGAGAGTCGGCGAGGAAGCTCGATACCGTGTTCCTGCTCCAGCAGATAGGAGATACCCCCCTTGCCCGACTGGCTATTGACGCGGATCACCGCCTCGTAGCTGCGGCCCACGTCCAGCGGATCGATGGGCAGGTAGGGTACGTCCCAGATGGCGTCCGGATTGGCGCGGCGATCGGCCATGCCCTTCTTGATGGCGTCCTGATGCGAGCCGGAGAAAGCGGTGAACACCAGGTCGCCCACGTAGGGGTGACGCGGATGCACCGGCAGCTGGTTGCAGTACTCCACCTCGCGCATGATCGGCGTGATGTTGGAGAAGTCGAGCCCCGGGTGAACACCCTGGGTGTAGAGGTTCATGGCCAGGGTGACGATATCGACATTGCCGGTGCGCTCGCCATTGCCGAACAGGGTGCCCTCCACCCGGTCGGCGCCGGCCATCAGGGTCATCTCGGCGGCAGCCACCCCGGTGCCGCGATCGTTGTGCGGGTGCACGCTGACGATCAGCGCCTCGCGATCATTCACGTGTCGGCAGAACCACTCCACCTGGTCGGCGTAATTGTTGGGCGTCGCCACCTCCACGGTGGCCGGCAGGTTGACGATCATCGGCGTCTCGGCGGTGGCGCCATAGGCAACCATCACCGCCTCGACGATCTCCTTGGCGAAGTCCATCTCGGTGGTGGTGAACAGCTCCGGCGAGTACTGGAAGGTCCAGTTCGTCTCGGGCGCCTCGCTCATGCGCTGCCGAATACGGGTGGTCGCATCCACGGCGATCTGGATGCATTCGGGCTTGCTGACGTTGAACACGACCCGGCGGAACATCGGATCGGTGGCGTTATAGACGTGGACGATGGCGCTCTTCGCCCCCTTGATCGCCTCGAAGGTACGGTCGATCAGGTGATCACGGGCCTGGGTCAGCACCTGGATGGTCACGTCATCGGGGATCTTGCCGTTGTCGATCAGCGAGCGTACGAAGTCGAAGTCGGTCTGGGAGGCCGAGGGGAAGCCCACCTCGATCTCCTTGAAGCCGATCTTGACGAGCAGATCGAACAGGCGCTGCTTGCGCTCCTGGTCCATGGGATCAATCAGCGACTGGTTACCGTCGCGCAGGTCGACGCTGGTCCAGATGGGCGGCTGTTCGATGCGGCGACTGGGCCACTGGCGGTCTGGCAGGTCGACGGCAACGAAGGGGTGGTACTTGGCGGCGGGGTTGTCGAGCATCATGGCGGCGTTCTCCCTGGGCGACGGTGCGGCGAAATCAGTGGGCGGTGCAGAAACGATGACGCCCCGACAGGCACTGGCCAGTCGGGGCGTCGAGACTCGCTTCATATATGATCGCACAGACGACAGCACCTTGGCTGACGCGAGCGACTCTCTGGGCATACATGGCGTTGCTGAAAGGGGTGGTGGACATGGTACAACCTCATTTTCGACCGGACTCCAGGCGATGCAAACAAACATCGCCGCTCGCTATTCAGGCGAGGGCTGGTAGTCGTAGGTCGAGGCTGTACGAGGTCATATTCATCGCTCTAGAGAATCAAGGTTTAGCCCCATTGTCAACCTTCTGCATCCAGCGCCTGCCGGCCTAACTCCGTTGGCGATCCAGCAGCGCCTCCATGCGCGAGAGCTGGTCGCGCATCTGACGCACGTCGTCGCGCAGGCCGTGCAGCTCGGCGGCCTCGCCCTCCCCGGTCTCCAGCTCGATAGCCAGGCTCTCCTTCTGCATCACATCGAGCACGATGCCGATCATCATGTTCAGGAAGATGAAGGCGTTGAGAAAAATGAAGGTAAGAAAGTAGATCCAGGCATAGGGATAGTGCTCCATGGTCGGGTAGAGCACCGCCGTGGCCCAGCTCTCGAAGGTGGCTACCTGGAACAGCGTCAGCATGGCCAGCGAGATGTTGCCCCACAGCTTCTCGTCCACGCTGGCGAACAGGAAGCTGCCCAGGGCGCCGTAGATGTAGAAGATGATGAACATCAGCAGCACCACGTAGCCCATGCGTGGAATCGACTTGAACAGCGCGGCGATCAGCATTCGCAGCTCGGGAATCATCGATACCAGACGCAGCACCCGGAAGATGCGCAGCAGTCGGGCCAGCAGCACCATCTCCGAATCATCCAGGGGAATCAGGCTGGCGGTCACGATCAGGAAATCGAAGATGTTCCAGCCCTTGCGGAAGAAGTCGCGCAGGCGCTTCTCGGCGGCCATCCGAATCAGGATCTCCACCAGGAAAAACACCGTTACCGCCACGTCGAGCCACAGCATGGCCGCCTGAAACCGGCTGACCTCCTCCTCGTAGGTCTTGGCACCAATCAACAGCGCCGAGACCACGATGATGGTGATCACCGTGAGCTCGAAGGCCTTGTGGGAGCGCAGCCGCTCGAAGCGGTCGCGCCAGGTCTCGAAGGAAGCGCTCACGGTCCCTGCTCCTCCAGGTCCACCTGGCGATAGCCGATCAGGTAGAGCACAGCATCAAGGCCGAGCGTCGAGATCGAGTGGTTGGCCTGGGCGCGCACCAGCGGCTTGGCGCGAAAGGCGATACCGAGCCCGGCCGCCGCCAGCATCTTGAGGTCGTTGGCCCCGTCGCCGACGGCGATGGTCTGCTCCAGGCTGAGACCCTCACGCGCGGCGATCTCCCGCAGCAGATCGGCCTTGCGGTCGGCATCGAGGATCGGCTCCCTGACCTCGCCGGTGACTTTGCCATTCTCGATCAGAAGTTCGTTGGCGTGAATCTCGTCGAAGCCAAGCATCTGCTGAAGGTGGCGGGCGAAGTAGGTGAAACCGCCGGAGAGAATAGCCGTACGGTAGCCCAGGCGCTTGAGCTGGGCCATCAGCCGCTCCACGCCATCCATCAGCGGAAGCGACTCGGCGATCTCGGCCAGCACAGACTCATCGAGGCCCTTGAGCTTGGCCATGCGCTCGCGAAAGCTCTGCTGGAAATCGAGCTCCCCGCGCATGGCTCGCTCGGTCACCTCGGCCACCTCGTCGTAGACGCCGTGTCGGCGCGCGAGTTCGTCGATTACCTCGGCCTGGATCAGGGTCGAATCCATATCGAAGCAAACCAGCCGCCTGTGCCGGCGCCAGATGGAATCCTCCTGGATGGCGATGTCCACGCCGTGCATGGCCCCCAGGGCCAGCGCTTTTTCGCGCAACGCGTCGAGGTCGATCTCCTCGCCACGCAGCCAGCACTCCACGCAGGCCCCCTGGATACTGTCGTGATCCCGGGGCACGCCGCCGTCCAGCGGCTCGCGCCCGGAAAGGCGGTGAATCAGCTCCACGGTCAGGCCATGCCCGGCGGTGAGGGCACCGACCTCGGCCAGAATGCCGGCCGGCAGATGCGGCGCCAGCAGGGTCAGGATAAGCCGTGGTTGGCTCGCTTGGCTGCTCCAGCGCTGGTAGTCCTCGGCGCTGACCTGGATCGCCTGGACGTCGAGCCCCAGGGCATCGCCGGCAGCACCAAGCGCCCCCTCCAGATCGGCCTCGTGGTCGAGACCCACCAGCGCCTCCAGGGACAGCATGCCGAAGGTCACGCTCTGGTTGATGTCCAGCAGGCGCGCGCCGCTCGTCGCCAGGGCCTTGCCCAGACCGGCCAGTTGGCCCGGGCGAGCCGCGCCGGTAGCCCGGATCAGTACTCGTCGTGTCATCCCGCAACCTCCAACCGGTCCACTTTCTGCAGGCCGCGGGGCAGCTTGCTGCCGCGCCGGCCGCGCTCGCTGCAATAATACGCGAGATCGTCGGGCTTGAGGGTGAGGTGGCGCTTGCCGGCGTGGACCACCAGGCTGGCACCGGCCGGCACCAGGACCAGGTCACGCACGAACTCCTCGCGCCGCGCCGCTCGAGGACCGGGAATGTCGATCATCTTGTTGCCCTTGCCCTTGGCCAACTCCGGCAGGTCCTCCAGGGGGAAGACCAGCAGGCGACCCTCGTTGGAGACCGCCACCACTTGGGCCCCCTCGCCCTCCGGCACCGCCTTCGGCGGCAGCACATTGCAGCCCTTGGGCACCGAGAGCACCGATTTGCCGGACTTGTTCTTGCCCACCAGGGCCTCCAGGGGTGCCACAAAGCCGTAGCCGCCGTCGGAGGCAAGCAGGTAGCGGGTCGCTGGAGGCGCCAGCATCAACCCGGCCATGTGGGCGCCGGCCACCACGTTGACGCGGCTGGTGACAGGCTCGCCCTGGCCGCGGGCGCTGGGCAGGTTGTGGGCCTGCAGGGTATAGGCGCGTCCGGTGTCATCCAGCAGCACCAGCGGCTGGTTGGTCTTGCCCCGGGCGGCGAGATGGAAGCGGTCCCCGGCCTTGTAGGAGAGCCCGGCGGGATCGATCTCGTGCCCCTTGGCACTGCGGATCCAGCCCTTCTCGGAAAGCACCACGGTGACCGGATCGGCGCCGACCAGCTCTACCTCGGAAAGCGCCCTGGCCTCCTCGCGCTCGACGATGGGCGAGCGGCGCTCGTCGCCATGGGCCTCGGCAGCGGTGCGCAGCTCCTCCTCGATCAGGTCGGTGAGCGCCGCCTCGTTACCGAGCAGCTCCTGGAGGCGCTTGCGCTCGGCCTCGAGCTCCTCCTGCTCACCGCGGATCTTCATCTCCTCGAGCTTGGCCAGGTGGCGCAGGCGCAGCTCGAGGATCGCCTCGGCCTGGCGCTCCGACAGCCCGAAAGCCGCCATCAGCGCCGGCTTTGGCTCGTCCTCCTCACGGATGATCCGGATCACCTCGTCGATATTGAGGTAGGCGATCAGCAGCCCATCGAGAAGGTGCAGGCGGTCCTCGACCTTGCCCAGGCGGTGCTCCAGCCGCCGGCGCACGGTGGAGCGACGGAAGCGCAGCCACTCGCCGAGCAGATCGGGCAGCGGCATCACCCGCGGCCGACCGTCGAGGCCGATCACGTTGATATTGACGCGGATGTTCTTCTCGAGATCGGTGGTGGCGAACAGGTGCGCCATCAGCGCCTCGATGTCGACGCGGTTGGAGCGCGGCTCGATCAGCAGGCGGGTCGGCTCCTCGTGGGTCGACTCGTCGCGCAGGTCGGCCACCATGGGCAGTTTCTTGGCCTGCATCTGGGCAGCGATCTGCTCGAGGATCTTGGACCCGCTCACCTGATAAGGCAGCGCGGTGACCACGATGCTGCCCTCCTCCATCTCATAGCGGGCACGCAGCTTCACCGAACCGCGCCCGCTCTCGTAGAGCTTTCGCAGATCGGCGCGGGGCGTGATGATCTCCGCCGCGGTGGGAAAGTCCGGTGCCGGCAGATACGTCACCAGATCCGCCGTGGTGGCCTCGGGATGGCGCAACAGGTGGCAGGTCGCCTCGACCACCTCATTCACGTTGTGCGGCGGAATATCCGTCGCCATGCCCACGGCGATACCGGTGCCGCCGTTGAGCAGAACGTGGGGCAGACGCGCCGGCAGCACCACCGGCTCATTCATGGTGCCGTCGAAGTTGGGGGTCCAGTCCACGGTGCCCTGGCCGAGCTCGGCGAGCAGCACTTCGGCGAATTTCGACAGCCTCGCCTCGGTGTAGCGCATGGCGGCAAAGGACTTGGGATCGTCCGGGCTGCCCCAGTTGCCCTGGCCATCCACCAGCGGGTAGCGGTAGCTGAACGGCTGCGCCATCAGCACCATGGCCTCGTAGCAGGCGCTGTCACCGTGGGGGTGAAACTTGCCCAGCACGTCGCCGACGGTGCGCGCCGACTTCTTGTACTTGGCGTTGGCCCCCAGCGCCAGTTCGCGCATGGCGTAGACGATGCGCCGCTGCACCGGCTTCATGCCGTCGCCGATATGGGGCAGCGCTCGATCGAGGATGACGTACATCGAGTAGTCGAGGTAGGCCTTCTCGGAGTACTCGCGAAGGGAGAGACGCTCGACGTCACCCTCCGCGACCTGAATATCCATGGTCATAAGGGGATCAGACCTCTATGTCAGCGAGGTTGCCGTAGTCTTCCAGCCAGCTCTTGCGGTCGGGGGCACGCTTCTTGGCCAGCAACATGTCCATCATCTCCATGGTGCCGTCGCCCACTTCACGGGTCAGCTGCACCAGGCGGCGAGTGTCCACCGCCATGGTGGTCTCGCGCAGCTGCAGCGGGCTCATTTCGCCCAGGCCCTTGAAGCGCTGCACGTTCACGGTGCCACGTTTGCCCTCCAGCTTGCGCAGGATCGCCGCCTTCTCGCTCTCGTCCAGGGCATAGTGCACCTCCTTCCCCAGGTCGATGCGGTAGAGCGGCGGCATGGCCACGTAGACGTGGCCGGCATCCACCAGCGCCGGAAAGTGACGCATGAAGAGCGCGCAAAGCAGGGTGGCGATGTGCAGGCCGTCGGAGTCGGCATCGGCTAGGATGCAGATCTTGTGATAGCGAAGCTTGGTGAGGTCGTCGCTGACCGGATCCATGCCCACGGCGACGGCAATATCGTGGACCTCCTGGGAGCCGTAGATATCGTGGGACTCCACCTCCCAGGTGTTCAGTATCTTGCCGCGCAGCGGCAGGATCGCCTGGCTCTCGCGGTTGCGGGCCTGCTTGGCACTGCCGCCGGCGGAGTCGCCCTCCACCAGGAACAGCTCGCTCAGGGCCGGATCCTGACCGGAACAGTCGGCCAGCTTGCCGGGCAGCGCCGGGCCCGAGGTGACCTTCTTGCGCGCCACCTTCTTGGCACTCTTCTGGCGACGCTGGGCGGCGTTGATCACCAGCTCCGCCAGCGCCTCGGCCTGGTCCACGTGGTGGTTGAGCCACAGCGAGAAGGCGTCCTTGACCACCCCGGAGACGAAGCCCGCCACGGTGCGCGAGGAGAGGCGTTCCTTGGTCTGGCCGGCGAACTGGGGGTCGAGCATCTTCACCGAGAGCACGTAGGAGACCCGCTCCCAGAGGTCCTCGGCGGTGAGCTTCACCCCCCGCGGCAGGAGGCTTCGGTACTCGCAGAACTCGCGCAGCGCCTCGAGCAGGCCGGCACGCAGGCCGTTGACGTGGGTGCCGCCCTGGGGTGTGGGAATCAGGTTGACGTAGCTCTCCAGCAGGGGCTCGCCGCCCTCGGGCAGCCACTGGATCGCCCAATCCACGCCGTGCTCGTCATCGGCAAAGTGGCCGATGAAGGGCGACTGAGGCAGCACATCAAAGCCATCGGTGGCCTGGGCCAGGTAGTCGCGCAGGCCATCCTCGTACTGCCACTCGCTCTCGGTTCCGTCGGTGTCCACCAGACTCACCTTGAGCCCGGGGCAGAGTACTGCCTTGGCGCGCAGCAGATGCTTCAGCCGGCCTACCGCCAGGCGTGGGCTGTCGAAGTAGCTGGTCTCGGGCCAGAAGCGAAGGACGGTGCCGGTATTGCGCTTGCCCACACTGCCAATCACCGACAGCTGTGAGACCGGCTCACCGTGCTCAAAGGCGACGGCGTAGCGATTGCCGTCGCGCAGGACCTCCACCTCGAGGCGCTTAGAGAGCGCGTTGACCACCGAGACGCCAACGCCATGCAGGCCCCCGGAGAACTTGTAGCTGGCATTGGAGAACTTGCCGCCGGCATGCAGCCGGGTCAGGATGAGTTCCACCCCGGAGACGCCGTGCTCCGGGTGGATATCGATGGGCATACCGCGACCGTCGTCGGCGACCTCGATGCCGCCATCCTCGAACAGCCGCACGCTCACCTGGCTGGCATGGCCGGCCAGCGCCTCGTCGACGCTGTTGTCGACCACCTCCTGGATCAGGTGGTTGGGGCGGCTGGTGTCGGTATACATGCCCGGGCGCTTGCGCACCGGCTCGAGGCCGGAAAGCACCTCGATCGAGCTGGCACTGTATTGCGTCATAAGTCGTCCGGTTCCTTATGTGGTCAGGGCCGCATGTGGTCGGGGCCGCCATGCCGGCGGCAGGGCATGGCCGCCATGGGCCAGCAGGGCCGTCAAGTGCCCGGCCAAGGCGGCAAAGCCGTGGTCGGCTCCCGGGTGCAGCAGGGTGCGGGCACCGCGGTAGAGGGCGAAGGCATCCGCCGGGTCCAGCACCTCGTCGGCGGTGCCCAGCAGCACCAGGTAACGCTCGGGGGCGGTGACCTTCGCCGGCGTCAGTGCCGCCAACTCGGCCAGGTGCTTCTCCCCCACCGTAAAGCGCTCGCCGGTGGTGGCGTTGACGAAGACCTCGTCGACCCAGTCGGCCACTAGCCGGGCCGGGGCCACCGCGGGATTGATCAGAGCGGCGCGCAGGCCGTGGCGCTCGGCCAGACAGGTGGCCAGAAAGCCCCCCATGGAGCTACCCGCCAGCAGCGGCTCGGGGCCAAGCTCAGCGAGCCGCGACTCGGCCAGCGCCAATGCGTCGGCCGGGCGATGAGGCAGCTGGGGCGTGGCGCAGGCCAAGTCCAGATGGGAACAGGCCTCGCGTACCCATACCGCCTTGGGCGAATCGGCGCCGCTGTTGAAGCCGTGCAGGTAGAGCACCCCGCTGGCTGGCTTCATCCGGTAAAGGGGGCTCAGCATAGCGCAACTGCTGTACGAACAGCCAGTATCATAAGGAGGCCTTGCCGTTCGCTTCGGCCGCCCAGGCCGCTTCGATCAGCGCCCGGGTAGAGCCATCCATGGTCTCCAGACCCTCGTGGCTTTCGAGAATCCGCTGGGTCTCACCGGCGATCTGCTTGCCCAGCTCCACCCCCCACTGGTCGAAAGGGTTGATGCCCCAGAGCGTTGCCTGGACGAACACCTTGTTCTCGTAAAGAGCAATCAGTGCACCCAGGGTATAGGGCGTCAACTCGTCCAGCAGCAGGGTGGTAGACGGCTGGTTACCGCGATAGCGCTTGTGCCCGGGGCGCTCTCCCGGCTCATCGATAGCATCATCGCCCAGCGCCAGCAGCCGCGACTGGGCGAAGCAGTTGGCCAGGGTCAACCGATGCTGCCCCTTGAGATGCTGGCGAGTCGCCTCGTTATCGACCTCATCGTAACGCCTGAGAGGCGCAATAAAGTCGCACTCCACCGACTGAGTGCCCTGGTGGAGCAGCTGATAGAAGGCGTGCTGGGCGTTGGGTCCGAGCTGCCCCCAGAGCACCGGGCAGGTAGAGTAGCCCACCTCGCGTCCCTGGGCCGTCACCGACTTGCCGTTGGACTCCATCTCGAGCTGCTCGAGGTAGGCGGCAAAATACTCCAGGCGACCGTCGTAGGGCAGAATGGAGTGGGCACGAATGTCCAGAAAGTTGACGTTCCAGATACCTGCCAGGGCCAGCAGCACCGGCAGGTTATCGGCCAGCGCAGCGGTGCGGAAATGCTCGTCCAGGGCGTGGGCCCCGGCCAGCAGTTCGCGGAAGCGCTGCATGCCGATTACCAGGGCGATGGGCAGGCCGATGCCTCCCCACAGCGAGAAGCGACCCCCGACCCACTCCCAGAACTCGAGCTGGTGGGCGGGCGCAATGCCCCATTCGGCCATCTTATCGGGGCTGGCCGAGACGCCGATGAAGTGCTGGCGCATCACCAGCTCGGCGTCGACGCCCTCTTCACCGGCCAGTCGCGCCATCAGCCAGTCCCGGGCGGTGCGCGCATTGGAGAGCGTATCGATGGTGGTAAAGGACTTCGACGACAGCACGAAGAGCGTGGCCTCGGGGTCGAGGCGTGCCAGGCAGTCGGCCAGCTGGGAGCCGTCCATGGTGGAGGCAAAATGCACCTCTACGCGGTGCACGTCGCGCAGCCGATAGTCGGCCAGGGCGTGGGTCACCATGAGCGGACCGAGGTCCGAGCCACCCACGCCCAGGTTGACCACGTGGCGGATGGCCCGGCCGGTGGCGCCGCGCCACTGCCCGGTGTGGAAGCGCTCAACCATGGCCTCCATACGCTCGAGGGTGCGATGCACACCGGGCACCACATCCTCGCCCTCGACCACCAGCGAGGCGCCCTCTGGCAAGCGCAGAGCCGTGTGCAGCGCCGGGCGATCCTCGCTGACGTTGACCCGCTCACCGCCCAGCAGCCGCCGGATCGCCCCGGGGACGTCCGCCTGCTCGGCCAGCGCCAGCAAGTGCGCCAGGGTCTCGGCAGACCAGCGCTGCTTGGAGAGATCCACGGTCAGGCCGGCGGCGTGCCGGGTAAAGCACACCTGACGATCCGGCTCCTCGGCAAACAGTTCACACAGGTGGCGGCGGCCCGTTGCCTTGACATGGGCCTCGAGCGCATGCCAGGCGTCGCTCTGATCGATCATCCTATCCTCCTTGAAGCCCGGCGGGTGCAGGGTCATGGCGGCGCGCGTAGAATGGCGGCCGTTCCCGCATTTTTGGCCTGATCATGAGTGATGCATCTTACCGTGACGCGATCTTTTCGACACCCCTGGACCGAGTGGCGCGTTTCTCCTTCGATGAGCAGGTAGTTGCCTGTTTTCCCGATATGATTCGCCGCTCGGTGCCGGGCTACGGGCAGATACTGGGCATGCTGGGACTGATCGCCCGCCGACACCTGCGCCACGGGGCACGGGTCTACGACCTGGGCTGCTCGCTGGGGGCCGGCGGCCTGTCACTGGCCGGCCAACTTCCGCCGGAGGCCTTCCGCTACGTCGGCGTCGACCTCTCCCCGGCCATGGTGACCCGAGCCCGGGAGACGCTTGACACCGAATGCCCCGACCATGCCATCCAGGTCATGGAGGGCGACATCCGCACCCTGGACTATGAACCGGCCGGCATGATCGTACTCAACTTCACCCTGCAGTTCCTGCCGCCGGCGGATCGGGAAGCGGTGATGGGGCGTCTCTTCGCCGCGCTGGAACCCGGCGGCGTGCTGGTGCTCTCCGAGAAGATCCGCGCCGAGGACGAGGAGGAGAACGCCTGGCTGGTAGAGCGCTATCACGACTTCAAGCGTGCCAACGGCTATAGCGACATGGAAATCAGTCAGAAGCGCACGGCGCTCGAGAACGTGCTGGTACCGGACACCCTGGCAGAGCACCACGCCCGCCTGGGCCGGAGCGGCTTCTCCCGCGCCCACACCTGGTTCCAGCTCCTCAACTTCGCCTCCCTGGTGGCCTTCAAGGACGAAGCTTTCAAGGACGCCGACCCCTCGGCGCCCCGGGAGGATTGAGCATGCCGATTCCCGCCGACCACCGCGACCTCTACCGCGCTTTCCTCGACCAGGGCCTCGACACCTGGCTGGCCCGGCTCCCCGAGCAGCTCGCCCGCGGGCTCGACCGCCAGCGCTTTGGCGACCTGCCCGCCTGGGAGAAGGCGGTGGCCAAGCTGCCGGCACTGCCCGATGCTCGGCGGGTGAGCCTGGACGCCGACACGGTCAGCGTCGAGGTCGCGCTCACCGACAGCCAGCGCCGCCAGGCCGAGAATCTGCTGCACAAGCTCGCCCCCTGGCGCAAGGGGCCTTTCTCGCTCGGCGGCATTGCCATCAACACCGAGTGGCGCTCGGACTGGAAGTGGCAGCGGGTTGCGCCGCATCTGGCGAGTCTTGCCGGCAGGAAGATTCTCGACGTGGGCGGCGGCAGCGGCTATCACGGCTGGCGCATGGCCGGGGCGGGCGCCGCCTTCGTACTGGTGATCGACCCCTCACCGCGCTTCTTCTGGCAGTTCCGCGCGGTGCGCCACTTCGTGGGCGACGCCGACCAAGGCCGAACCCACTTCCTGCCGGTAGGCATCGAAGAAGTCCCCGAGGATCTCGGTGTCTTCGATACGGTGTTCTCCATGGGGGTGCTCTACCATCGCCCCTCCCCGCTGGAGCACCTGCTGCAGCTCAGGGCCGCCCTGCGCCCCGGCGGCGAGCTGGTGCTGGAGACCCTGGTGGTGGAGGGCGACGCCACCAGGGTGCTGCTGCCGGGAGAGCGGTATGCCGCCATGCCCAACGTCTACTTCCTGCCCTCCTCCGCGGCGCTCTGCCACTGGCTTGCGCGCTGCGGCTTTACCGATGTGAGGGTGGTGGACGAAGCGGCGACAACCACTGACGAGCAGCGTGCCACCGAGTGGATGACCTATCAGTCGCTGGCCGACTTTCTCGACCCCGAAGACCCGACCCGGACTCGAGAGGGCTATCCCGCCCCGCGCCGCGCGGTGGTCATTGCCAACCGGCCAAGATAGGCAAAGCTACTCAAACATCTCAAGCAGGGTGGCATGCCAGATCGAAGTTTGGATATCCCCCATCTTGCCCAGCACCCGGCGCTTGTCGATGCAGCGAATCTGATCCAGAAGTATCCGCGCAGGTTTATTCTGAAAGATCAGCGTGGGACGGCAACCGAGAGGCTGCCCTTTACTCGTAACCGGCGCCACAATGATTCGGGGTAGCGCAGCATTCAAATCATCCGGGGAAATCACCAGCGCAGGGCGGGTCTTGCGGATCTCTGTGCCCACCGTGGGGTCGAGGTTGACCCAATAGACTTCACCACGACCTATCGCGCGGCCTACCACTGCCACTCTTCCTCATCCACTTCTATAAGCTCTTCCCACACGGCCTCATCACGGCTAGCGTCATAGCCGTCGAACCAGCGCTGACGTGGCTGTTTGACCGGCTCCACCACCAACCGCTGACCCTCCAGATGGATATCAACCTCGTCGGTAATACCGAGATCAGTCAGCATGGCCGCCGGAATCAGAACACCTTTCGAGTTCCCGATCTTTCTAAGATGAGTACGCATATCATTCCTCTTGCCGCCAGGAGTCTAGAAAGTAATAACATAGTTATTACATCAGGCCGTCCAAGATGTCAACGTCGCAGAATCACCAGCCAGCGCCCCAGATTGAGCATGCTGGCCAGGGAGGCTGCCACGTAGGTGAAGGCGCAGGCGGTGAGCACGTGGCGGGCACCGGGCATGTCGTAGGGGGGGATGTAGTCCTTGAGCAGCGGCAGCGCACGCTGGAAGCTGGCGTCGAACTCCACCGGCAGGGTCACCAGGTGCACCAGCGCCGCGGTGCCGAAGCTGATCACCGCGGCGACCACCACGATGGCGAGCCCGCCCGGCAATCGAGTGAGCAGGAACAGCAGGGGTGCGGCCATCATCAGCACCGCCCCGAGCTTCTCGGCCTTCTGGGCCACGCCCACCAGCCTTGATCGTGCCAGCAGCGGCGCATAGCCCTGATGGTGCTGTATGGCGTGCCCCACCTCGTGGGCCGCCACCGTGACCGCCGTCAGCGAGCGCCCGCCGTAGACCTCCGGCGAGAGCCTCACCCGGCGCGCCTCGGGGTCGTAGTGGTCGCCTTGCTCGGTGGGCTCCACCTTGACCCCTTCGATGCCAAGACGCCGCAGCAGGTGGTCGGCCAGCTCCGCGCCGGTACCCGGGTAGTCGTCGCGACCGCGTGAGTGGCGTTTGATTACCCACCGGGCCCAGAGGTTGGGCAGCAAAAAAATGGCCAGCAGCAGGGCAATGGCAAGAACAATCATCGAGGCTTGGCTCCGGGTCGGCTGTGAGGCATTGGACACAGCCTACCAGAGCGGGTTTCCTCGAGACCTAAAGCAGTTTGCGAATATCCTTCGCCTCCCAGTGGGGGAAGTATCGGCGCACCAGGGCATTGAGCTCGAGTTCGAAGCCGGCCCAGTCCACGTCACCGGGGCTCGCCGACTCCCCCTCGACCACGGCGCGGATCATGCCCGCCCCCACGGTAACGTTGGTCAGCCGGTCGATGATGATAAAGCTGCCGGTGCCCGGGCTGGTCGTGTAGTCATCCAGCGGCACCTCGGCGGTCAGCCCCACCCGGCAGCGGGCGATGGCGTTGAGCTCGAGACGCTCAGCCGTGTGTCGCACCAGAGTGTTGACGTCCACCTGGTGGAGGATCGCCTCGACCTGCCCCGCCACCGAGCGACCGGCCAGGCGGATATCGACCTGTCGGCCCGGCTCAAGCGGCTGCTCATGCATCCATACGATATCCGCCTCGAAGGCGTGGGAACTGACCAGCTCGGCGTCCGCCGCGACGATCCAGTCGCCCCGGGAGATGTCGATCTCGTCGGCCAGCGTCACGGTAATCGCCTGGCCCGGCCAGGCCGCTTCAAGATCGCCGTCCCAGGTGACGATTCGCTCGACGGTGGAGCGCCTGCCGGAAGGCAGCACCTTGATCGCCTGGCCGGGGCGCAGCACGCCCGCCTCCAGGGTGCCCGCATAGCCGCGGAAGTCCAGGTGGGGACGATTGACGTACTGCACCGGCAGGCGCAGGTCGGTCAGGTTGCGGTCACGGCTGATTTCGACGCTCTCGAGCAGTTCCAGCAGCGTCGGGCCGGGTTGCCCATCGACCGTATACCAGGCGAGCGACTCGCTCTTGTTGACCACGTTGTCGCCCTTTAGCGCCGAAAGCGGCACGAAGCGAATGTCCCGGGCCTGGAGCTGTCCGGCAATCTCCTGGTACTCGGTGACGATCTCGTCGAAACGAGTCTCGGCGTAGTCCACCAGGTCCATCTTGTTCACCGCCACCACCAGGTGCTGGATGCCCAGCAGGTCGGCGATGAAGCTGTGCCGGCGAGTCTGGGTCTGCACGCCGTAGCGGGCGTCGATCAGGATAATCGCCAGGCTCGCGGTCGATGCCCCGGTGGCCATATTGCGGGTGTACTGCTCATGCCCCGGCGTGTCGGCGATGATGAACTTGCGCCTGTCGGTGGAGAAGAAGCGGTAGGCCACATCGATGGTGATGCCCTGCTCACGCTCCGACTGCAGACCGTCCACCAGCAGGGCGAGATCGACCTCCTCGCCGGTGGTGCCCACTTTCCGCGAGTCTCTGGTCAGCGCGGCGAGCTGGTCGTCGAAGATCATCTTGGAGTCGTGCAGGAGCCGGCCGATCAAGGTCGACTTGCCGTCATCCACGCTGCCGCAGGTAATGAAGCGAAGCAGATCCTTGTTCTCATGCTCGTGCAGATACTGCTCGATGTTGTCGGCGATCAGGGTCGATTGGTGTGTCATCAGAAATAGCCCTCGCGCTTCTTCTTCTCCATGGAGCCGGCCTGGTCGTGATCGATGGCGCGGCCGCTGCGCTCAGAGGTGCGGGTGAGCAGCATCTCCTGGATGATCTCCGGCAGGGTGGCGGCCGTGGATTCCACCGCCCCGGTGAGCGGGTAGCAGCCCAGGGTGCGGAAACGCACCCACTTCTCCTCGGGCACTTCGCCCTCGGCCAGCGGCAGGCGCTCGTCGTCGACCATTATTAGCATGCCGTCTCGCTCGACCACCGGGCGCGGGGCGCTGAAGTAGAGGGGCACGATGGCAATGGACTCCAGATAGATATACTGCCAGATATCCAGCTCGGTCCAGTTGGAGAGCGGGAAGGCGCGGATCGACTCGCCCTTGTTGATTCTGGCGTTGTAGAGGTTCCACAGCTCCGGGCGCTGATTCTTGGGATCCCAGCGGTGGAACTTGTCACGGAAAGAGAAGACACGCTCCTTGGCGCGGCTCGCCTCCTCGTCCCGGCGTGCCCCGCCAAAGGCGGCGTCGAAGCCGTACTTGTCCAGGGCCTGCTTGAGGGCTGCCGTCTTCATCACGTCGGTATAGCCGCTGGAGCCGTGGTCGAAGGGGTTGATGCCGGCGGCGCGCCCCTCCTCATTGGTATGCACCAGCAGTTCCATGCCCACCTCGGCCGCCATGCGGTCGCGAAAGGCGATCATCTCGCGGAACTTCCAGGTGGTGTCCACGTGGAGCAGCGGGAAGGGCGGCGGCCCGGGATAGAAGGCCTTGCGCGCCAGGTGCAGCATCACCGCGGAGTCCTTGCCGATGGAGTAGAGCATCACCGGGTTGCGGAACTCGGCCGCCACCTCGCGAAGGATGTGGATCGACTCCGCCTCGAGCTGCTGCAGGTGGGTCAGCCGCTGGGGCGACAGCGCCGGGGGGGCGCTGCTCGACTGGGCGAGCGACGGAGCGGTCGCGGCGTGAAGCGTGGTCATGGCCCGGGTACCTCGCGTGACGGTGGGCATGGAAATCATGACCTCGAGGGTAACGCCGGACTGTTATGACTCAAAAGAATTAATGGCGATCTTTTTATACTCTAAAACGAATTTGTCCCATCGTCACAGATCGACGCGCTCTACCCAGGTCGTGAAATCATCATCACCCAGGTCGAGCACCCGATAGCCGGGGCGTGAAGCCTCATCGATGGCGAAGGTCTCGGCATGGGCCAGGAACTGGTCGGTGGTCGAAGGGCAACCCAATACGGCGACCTCTCCCTTTGCCAGGCGCCCGCGGCCGGTAAAGGCCTGGTGGATATGGCCGCAGAGGATGGCACGCACCTGGCCAGAGGCCGAGACAGTCTGCCAGAAGGCCTCGCGATCCTTGAGCCCAAGGGCATCGATCCACGCTGACCCCACCAGCAGCGGCGGATGGTGCATGGCGATCAGGGTCGACCGATCGTCCTCTTCCAGACGCGCGGCCAGGTCGGCAAGGCGCTCGGGGCCCAGCTCACCGTGGGCCTCTCCGCTGACGTGGGTATTCAGCATCAGGATCCGCCAGGCCCCGATGTCGAGCTCGTCGAGGAGCTCACGGGTCTCGGCCATCAGCGCCGGATCATCGTGATTACCGGCCAGCCAGCACCAGGGCGCCGCGAGGCGACCCAGGGTGCGCTGTGCCAGCTGGTAGGAGGCGGCGGTCTCGTCGTTGCTGATGTCGCCGGTGACCAGCACCATGTCGGGGCGCTCGCGGTTGACCGCCTCCACCACCGCCTCGAGCTGGCGCAGCGGAAAGCCCGCCCGGGCACGTGCCGCGGGGTCGGCGTGGAGGTGGCAATCGCTGATCTGTACCAGTCGCATCATCGAAAGAGCTCTCGTTGGGCGCCGGTCAGTGCGGCGGGTTCAGGGCACGGATTCAAGGAAGCTGATTCAAGAAAGCTGATTCAAGGAAATTCTGGCAGGTCCAGAGAGTGGCCATGGGCCAGGCCGTGCTCCAGCCACTCCCCGAGAAAGCGGTTGAGCTGAAGCTTCTCATCGGGCTGGTGCATGCGCGAGTTGGGATAGCGATAGCGGCCGTGGAAGTGGCGCTGGCGCTGGAAGTCGGTGACCTCGGCCATGCGCACGTCGTGATAAAGATGCACGCGCATGCGCGGGATCTCGATCATCGAGTCGAGCACGCCGCGCTGGGTCACCCGCACGATGCTGGTATAGGGCGCTCTCTCCAGCAGCTCGAGGCTGAGCACGCCCAGCCAGCGACCGTCGCTTGCCAGCTCGATCTCGCGGGTCTCGCCGACCTCCAGGTCGCCCAGCAGGCGCACCAATCGCAGAAAGTTGATGCTGCACTCCCCCTGCAGACCCCTGAGGTCGGTCACATAGGCACTTCTCTGCACACCGTCTTTCCGCACACCATTTCTCCCATCAGCGTTTCTCCGCAAACTATCTCCTCGCTCGCAATGAAGCCCGCTCGACCGCCAGCCAGTGGAAGGCGATCAGGCACATGGCATTGTCGAGTCGTCCGGCCTGAAGGAGTTCCCAGGCCCTGCCAAACGGTAGCACATGCACGCGAATATCCTCGTGCTCCTCGTCGAGGCCGTGCACGCCACCCAGTCCCTCGCTGTCCACCAGGCCGCAGAACAGGGTGACCCGCTCGTCACAGGCCCCCGGACTCGGATAATAGGCGTGAAGCTCGATCAACTCGCCAACGAGCGCATTGGCCTCCTCGAGAGATTCCCGACGGGCCACCTCGGCGGGAGACTCGCCCCGCTCCACCAGCCCCGCCACTACCTCGAGCTTCCAGGGAGAGACGGGGTCGTTCAGTGCGCCGGCGCGAAACTGCTCCACCAGCACCACGGCATCGCGCTGCGCGTCATAGAGCAACACCCCCACAGCATCGTGGCGATGATGCACTTCGCGCGTCATGGTGCTACTCCAGCCGCCTTTGAACAGACGATGACGAAGCTGTAGCGCCTCCAGGCGGAAAAAGCCCTGATGCAGGCAGCGCCTTTCCAGCAGGTCCACGTCCACGGCGGTGAAGGGCGCCGCCGCAAAGAGGTCCGGGACGTCAGGCGAATCACTCATGGCGGGCTCCGCTTGTGAAAAGAGGATCATTATCATGACCGAGCGCGCGGATGCCAACCCGGCCGGTACCGAGCTTGGCCGCGGCATCCTCATGGCGTATGTTGCGGTCCACAGCCATTCGAGGATGAGAGCCTATGAAGGGCCGCAACATGACCCGCTGGCGCGATCCGGCCACGGATCCGCGCCAGGCGCCCAAGAGCGACCTGATCACCGCCGAAGGAGCCGAGCGGCTGCGCTGCATCCTCGACCACCTCGCGAGGGTCAAGCGCCCCGCGCTTTCCGCCAAGGTGGGCGAAGCGGCCGCGCTGGGCGACCGCAGCGAAAACGCCGACTACACCTACAACAAGAAGGAGCTCAACCGAGTCATCGCCCGGATCCGCTACCTGACCAAGCGGCTCGACGAGCTCTCGGTCGTGGACCGCCTGCCGGCGGACACCGGCAAGGTCTATTTCGGTGCCTTCGTCACCCTGGAGGACGAAGAGGGCGAGGAGATGGCGATCCGCATCGTCGGCCACGACGAGATCGAACCCGCCAACCGCTGGATCAGCGTCGATTCGCCGCTGGCGAAAGCCCTACTCGGCAAGGCGCTGGATGACGAGGCAACGGTAGCCGCTCCCGGCGGCGAGACCACCTACGTGATTACCGAGATCGCCTACCGCGACCCTCAGGCATAGGAGCCATGTCATGCCGGTCGTCTTTCGGTACAAGGGCATCAGATTCTTCTTCTATTCTAATGAGGGCAATCCGCTGGAGCCCATGCATATTCATGCAGAGAGCGGAGACGGAGAAGCCAAAATATGGCTCGAACCTCAGGTCGCTATCGCGACCAGCGCTGGCTACAATCGAAAGCAGCTTTCACAGCTCATGCAGCTGGTGGAAGCACATCATGACGAGATCGAGAGGGCCTGGAATGAGCATTTCCGCCAAGACCGTCAGCTTTGACGACTACACCATGTGGGTCGAGCTGGATGACGGCAGGACGCTCGGAATCCCGCTGGCGTGGTTTCCGCGGCTCCTGCACGCCAGCCCGGCAGAAAGGGACCAGTGCCGCATCAGCTATTCCGGCAAGGGCCTGCACTGGGATGAGCTCGATGAGGACATCGCCGTTGACGGCCTACTTGCCGGCCGTGGCGACATGACGCAGCACCACGAGCGCGTCGCCTGATCAGCCCCTGACCGCCCGGTAGACTCGGAAGCGGCGATCGTCGGCCAGTATCTCGAAGCCGCCGAAGGCCCGCTCCAGCAGGTCCGGATAGGGCAGGAAGACGTTAGCCACGATGATCAGCTGTCCGCCCGGCTTAAGATGCGCCGGAGCTTCGAGGATCAGCCGTGCCGCCGGACCATAGTCGACGGCGCGCTCCTGATGGAAGGGCGGATTGCTGACGATGGCGTCGAAGGTCCGGCCATCCAGGGCCGAGTAGACATCGCTTTCCAGCGCCTCGCCCGCCAAGCCGTTGGCGGCAAGCGTGCGGCGAGAGGCTTCCACCGCGAAGGCGTTGACATCCACCGCCGTGACCCGCGCCCCCCGACGCGCCAGCCAGGCGGCCAGGATGCCGTCGCCGCAGCCCATGTCCAGAACATCGCCCAGAACATCGCCCAGAACGTCTCCCAGAACGTCGCCCTCCCCTGTCGGCAGCGCGCCGGGCAGCGTCTCCAGCAGCAGAAGCGTGCCGGCATCGAGCTTGCCATGGCCAAACACCCCGGGGTGGCTAGAAAGCGTCAGGCGTTCTTCTTCCGGCCTTTTCTCTCCCGACTTTTTCTCTCCCAGCGCGGCCTCGAAGACGGTCCAGGCGGCATCGGGGGCGATCGCCACCCGCCCAAGACGCGTCTCGAACAGCGAACAGCGCCGCGCGCTGTCTCGCTTGCGACAGCCCAGCCCGAGCGCGGCCAGCACCTTGAGCACCCGTTTGATGCCGCCCTGGTTTTCCCCCACCAGCTGCAGCGGCGTGCCCTCGGGCAAAGTGGCGCATAGCCACAGCAGCCACCACTCTCCCAGGGCGTGGCTCTTGGGCCAGAACAGCACCGCACCGGGGGGCATCATGCCCTCGTTACCCCCGGGCATCGCCTCGAAGGGCGAAATCGCAAGGCGGCCAGCGGCCTGCCAGGCGGCGCGCACCCCGAGATCGGCGCTGATCGCTGTGCCCTGCCCCGCCTCCAGCCAGGGGTCACGAGGCGGCGCTACCCACCACCACCCTCGGTAGTCGAGGTCCTGACGTTCCAGCAGCTGGCAGGCCGGGGTCTCGGCGCGGGGGGACGAGGAGCGGATCGTCTCGGCGTTCATGTCCCGTGCTCCTCGGCCGATGGGGCGGAGTCATCGGGGCGTACCAGGGTGTAGAGCAGGTAGCGACCCAGGCGCCAGTGGGGATCGAAACGGCAGTAGCACCACTCGAGCTCAAGCAGCGTCTCACGGTCGGCATCGCTCTCGGGGGGCCGGCGCAGGTAGTCGTGGAAGATCCGCACCCCCGCTACGGCGCGAACCTCCAGGCCCAGCTCGGCGCTCCACTCCACCACCTGGGCATGAGTGAGCGGCGAGATAGGCGTCAAGCGCCGACGCTGGCCCTTGCCTGCCAGCCGGTCGGCCAGGGCCTTCTCCAGGTTGCCCTTCACCACGTTGGAAAAGCGCAGCGCATCGCGATTGAAGACCATCAGCGAGAGCTGACCACCCGGCGCCAACTGTCCCGCCAGGGTCGCCAGAGCGGCGCGAGGATCGGCCAGCCACTCCAGCACCGCGTGGCAGGCGATCAGCGCCCAGGGGCCGGGGGCGGCGTCGGGTAGCGACTGCAGCGGCGCCTGAAGGAAGGCAATCTCGCTCCCCTCGAGGGACGCCCGGGCCCGCGACAGCATCTCGCCGGAGGGCTCGACCAGGGTCACGGCGTGGCCACGTCCCGCAAACCAGCTGGCCAGCTGACCGAGACCGCCGCCCACGTCGAGCAGCGGTTGGCCATGCAGCGCAAGCATCTCCGGCAGCAGGCGGTCGAGCAGCGCCAGGCGCAGCTCGCCGCGCGCGCCCCCATAGAGGCTCTCGGCAAACTTCTCTGCCATGCCATCAAAGTGGCGGTCGCCCGCGGCGGACAGGGGAGAAACAGAGGGCGGCGAAGCGAAGTGCGGTGAAGGTATCGCGGTATCGGGGGGCTTGGGCATGAGACACCATTCGGAGAAGTCGGGGGAGATTCTACCTGAACTTAACGGCTTGGCGGCCGCGGCAGGTGGCGGCCCCAGTCCACCTCGGCCTCGAGCTGGGCGGCCAGCGCCAGCAGGCCTCGCTCGTCGCCCATGGGGCCGAGTACCTGCACGCCCACGGGCAGACCCTCAGGGGTGACATGCAGAGGCAGCGACATGGCCGGCTGGCCGGTCAGGTTGGCCAGCTGGGTGAAAGGCGTCATGCGCAGGGAATCGGCGGCCAGGCGCTTGAGCATGCCAGCCTTCAATGCCAGATGTGAGGCGCCTGGAATCGCCAGCAGCGCCATCAGTCGCTCCCGGGCGGGCGTCGGGTAGAGTTCGCCGCGGCGCGGCGCGGGGGTCGCGGCCACCGGCATCAGCAGCACGTCGAAACAACGGTGGAAGGCGGCCATGTCGCGGGCCACCCGGTTCCAGTAGCGTTTGGCGGTCTCGTAGTCCGCGGCCGGAAGGCAACGGCCCAGGCGGCCGATGGCACGGGTGGCGGGCTCGATATCGAGTTTCGACACCGGCACATCGGTCTGCTCGCTGACCCAAATGAGGTCCGCCGCCAGATGGCCCAGGTAGAGGGTGAGGTAGCTATCGGCGAGCGCCGCGCCATCAACCGGCGGATCGGCCCACTCCACGTGGTGCCCCAGCCCGTCGAGGCGCCTGGCGGCCTGCTCCACCGCCAGGCGCACCTCGGGGTCGAGGCGGGTGCCCAGGGTGGCGCTCAAGGGGCTTCCCAGCGACACCGCCACCCGCAGACCTTCCCGCGGATGAGATAGCGCGCCCAGAAAGCCGTCTTCCCTGGGCAGCGGCCAGGGGCTGCCCTCGTCCATGCCGTTGATGGCGTCGAGGAGAGCGGCGCTGTCACGCACGCTACGGGTCAGGGCGTGCTCCACCACCGCCCCCTGCCACACCTCACCGAACATGGGGCCCAGCGGCACCCGTCCGCGGGAGGGCTTGAGGCCGAACAACCCGCAGTGGCTCGCCGGGATACGGATCGAGCCGCCGCCGTCGCCGGCCATGGCCAGGGGCACCAACCCTCCCGCCACCGCGGCCGCGGAACCCCCGCTGGAGCCACCCGGGGAGTGATCGGGCGCCCAGGGGTTCACCGGATGGGGAAAAGCGCGGGGCTCTGTGATACCCATCAGCCCCAGCTCCGGGGTGGCGGTCTGGCCGAGGATCGAGAGGCCTGCCTCGCGCAGCCGCCGCACCAGGCTGGAATCCTCGGGAGAGCGCCACTCCGCCAGGGCGGCGCTGCCGAAGGCCAGCGGTTCGTCGCCGATGGCCATCAGCAGGTCCTTGGTCAGGGTAGGCACACCGGCGAAAGGGGCAGCCGGATCGACGCGGCGCCCCTCCTCGCGGGCCTGCTCGAACCGGGTGCGCACCACCGCCCCCAGCGCAGGATTATGCGCCTCGATGGCCACACAGGAGGCGTCGAACACCTCGTCGGCGCTCACCTGACCCGAGCGGATCAGCATCGCGAGACCCAGTCCGTCGTGGGCGCGATAGTCGCGTACGTCCATCTTCTCCCTCCCCTGCGCGGTTCAGTCACCTCTGATGCCGTTCCAGCCTAGTCCTCTGCGTTCGCCGATACCACAGCCCTGCGCCGCGCCAGTCGCTCGCGGCCGTGCTCCAACCAGGAGAGCAGTGCCGGCGTGACCAGCAGCACCAGCAGGGTCGAACCGCCCAGGCCAAAGGCAATGGAAGTGGCCATAGGGATCAGGAACTGTGCCTGCAGCGAGGTCTCGAAGAGCAGCGGCAGAAGGCCGCCGATGGTGGTCAGCGAGGTCAGCAGCACCGCCCTCACCCGCTGCACCACCGCCTCGTTGAGCGCCTCGTCGACGGTCAGTCCTCGATCGCGCTGCTCGCGATAGAAGCTCACCAGGATGATCGCGTTGTTGACCACGATGCCGGAGAGGCCGAACAAGCCGAACAGCGAGAGAATGGTCAGGTCGATACCCAGCGCCCAGTGGCCCAGCAGCGCGCCCACCAGCGAGAAGGGGATGATCGCCATGACGATCAGCGGCAGGCTCCAGGAAGCGAACACCCAGGTCAGCACCCCGTACATCAATGCGACCCCCACCAGCAGGCCCATGCGCATGTCGGCCAGGGTCTCGCGCTGGTCGGCGGCGCGCCCCTCGAAGCTGTAGTGCAGGTGGTGGTCACGCGCCAGGGCCGGCAGCAGCTCCGCCGAGAGACTCTCCAGCACCTGCTCCGCCGAGGTGACCGCGGCGTCGAGTTCCGCGGTCACCTCCACCGCCAGCTGGCCGTCGGCGTGGCGCAGCGCCTCGAAGCCCTGGCGGTGGTCGAGGCTCATCACCTGGCTCAGCGGCACCTGGCGACCGTCCGGCAGGCTCACCGCCAGCCCGGAGAGCGTGGCGAGACGCTCGCGCTGTTCCCGGGGGAGCTGCACGCGCACCTCGATCTCGTCGGCACCCGACTGGTGAATCTGCACCACCTGGCCGTCGAAGGCGGTGCGCAGCTGGCGGCCCAGGTCCGCGGTGGTCAGGCCCAGCGCCTCACCGAAGGCGTTGACCCGATAGATCAGCTGCTCGCGACCCCAGGGCATGTCGTCCTCGGTGTCGAGTACGCCGGACAGGCCCGCCATGGCCTGGGCCAGGGTATCGGCGGCCAGGCGTAACTCGAGAGCATCTTCGCCGATCAGACGCACGTTGACGTCGCGCCCCGGCGGGCCCGCGGCACGCTCGTTGATGTTCAACGCATCCAGCCCGGCAGGCTCGCGAATGCGCTCGCGCCAGGCACGAATAAAGGCGGTGTTGCGCACCTCACGGTGATCCGGAGAGATCAGTTCGATCATCAGCGAACCTACCTCGTCTGCGCTGCGCCCGGGGGAGCCACCCTCCTGGGTGGTGCCGTAGCGAGACACTGCCAACCTCACCAGGCCACCGCCCAGGGCGCTGTCGGTCTCCTCCAGTGTCACCTGAAGATGGTCGACGAATTCAGCCACCCGCGCCCGGTCGGTGCCGGCCACGAAGCTGACGTTGGCATAGACCACGCTGGACTCCGGGGACGGAAAGAAGTTGAAACCGAGCCGACCACCGGCCAGCAGCCCCGCGGTGACCAGAGTGACCGCCAGGGCGCCGGCCACCGTGGCACCGCGGTGGCGCAGGGTCAGCGCCGAGAAGCGCCGGAAGGGGCCGTGACGGAAGGCGTCGAAACGCGCCTCGAAGCCCTCCCTCAGCCTGGCAATGCCGCGCGGGCGGCGCGCCGTCTCCTTGCCGGGCACGAAGGCGTTGCGCAGGTGAGCGGGCAGCACCACGAAGCACTCCAGCAGGGAGGCGATCAGCACGCAGATCATGATCACCGGGATATCGCCGAGGATATTGCCGATCACCCCGCCCACCATCAGCAGCGGCATGAAGGCCGCCACCGTGGTCAGCGAGGAGGCCACCACCGGCCACAGCATGCGTCGTGCGGCCCCCGCCGAGGCATTGCGAGGCGCCTCACCCATGCGGTGGTGGGCATCTGCGTCCTCCCCCACCACGATGGCGTCGTCGACAATCACCCCCAGCGCCATGATCAGCGCGAAGAGCGACATCATGTTGATGGAGCCACCGATGCCCCAGAACACCCCCAGGGCCGCCATGAAGGCGGTAGGAATGCCGATCGCCACCCACAGCGCTACGCGCGCCGGCAGGAAGAAATAGAGCAGGATCACCACCAGCAGCAGGCCGCCCGCGCCGTTGACCAGCAGCAACGAGATGCGATCGTCAATCAACTGCCAGGACTCATCGAAGACCTCAAGCTCGACGCTGGGCGGCAGGGTCGGGCGCACCTCGCCGAGCCAGCCCTCCAGCACCCGAGCGGCGGCCAGGGAGTTGCCCGCCTCGGCGCGCTGCAGCACCAGCTCCGCGGCCGGTCGCCCGCGGTAGGCAAGTTCCACCTGACCTTCGCGAGGCTCCTGGCGCACGGTAGCAATGTCGCCCAGACGCAGCTGCACCCGATCGCCGCTCAGGATCGGCAGATCCTCGAAACCCAAGGCGTCGCGACGCTGCTGCAGCGAACGCAGCTCTCGGGCGCTGTCACGCTGGCCCAGCAGCCCTGCCGGCAGGTCCCGGGACATCTCCTGGACCCGGCCGGCGATCTCACCCAGCGACATTCCCAGCCCCTGCAATCGCTCCGCGGGCACTTCGATGCTGATCTGCTGCGCCGGCAGGCCGCTGATCTCCACCCGGTCGATGCCAGCAAACAGCAGCTCGTCTTCGAAGCGCTGCGCCAGCTGGCGCAGTTCGGAAGGGGCCAGATCGCCATGCACCAGCAGCCGCGCCACCGGCTCATAGCGGGCTAGGCGCGATACCTCCGGGGTCTCGGCGTCCGCCGGCAGGTTGGTGAAGCTGTCCACCTGCTGGCGCACATCATCCAGCGCCAGCACCGGGTCGCTGCCCTCCTGGAACTCTAGGGTAATGTTGGCGATGCCCTGGGCCGAGGTGGAGGTCATGCGCTTGAGCCCATCTAGGCTGCGCAGGCGCTGTTCAAGGGGGTTGGTGATGCCCTGCTCGATATCCTCGGCGGAGGCACCGCTCCACACCACCCGCACGCTGACCACGTCCAGGGCGAAGCTCGGGAAGAACTGGATATTCATGCGCGCGATACCCAGCGCGCCGCCCAGCAGCATGACCAGCATCACCAGGTTGGCGGCTACCTTGTGATGGACAAAGAAGCCGATCAGCCCGCCGCGACGACTCACTGGCCAGCCTCCTCGGCCAGGTTTTCGGTTAGCGTTTCGGCCTGTTCCTCGACGACCTCGACGCGAAGCCCCTGCATCGCGTTGGGCAGATGGGTGGCGATCACCCTATCCCCCGGGGCCAGCCCCTCGACCGGCCCAGCGGCGCGAACCAGCAGCCAGCGCTCGCCTTCTGGACTCAGGGTCTCACCCAGGCGCTCCACCCGCCGACGCTCTAGCCGCGAGTCGTCATCGATGCGGTAGAGCAGGTTGCTGCCGTGCAGGGCAGAGAAGGGCACCGCCAGGGTGTCCGCTACCGACGGTCGCTCGAGCAGCACCGCCGCCAGCACCCCCGGGCGCATCCCGCCGGCCGGGCCGTCGAGCGTGAGTATCGCCTCGGTACCGGCAGGGTCACTGTCGCCCGCCAGGCGAGACAGTACGAAGCGTTGGCCGCCCTCCTCGGCGGTTGCAGCAAGAATCTCGCCGCGTTCAAGGCTCGACGCCAACTCGGCCTGGTAGCGATGCGGCACGCGCGCGCGCAGCTCAAGCCCCTGAGCCGGATAGAGCGAGAGCAGCGGCGCCCGAGCCGCCACCTGGTCCCCCGGCGCCACCTGCACGTTGCTCACCACTCCATCGAAGGGTGCCAGCACCCGTCCGCGTTCCCGATCGCGCTGCGCCATCTCCAGCGTTGCCCTGGCGCGGGCCAAGCGCGCCTCCAGGCTGGCCAGGCGGGAAGGGTGTTCTGCCACCGCGCTTTCGCGAGTGGTTACGCTGAGCCGAGCCCGGGCGACAGCATCGCGAGCGGTATCGAGGTCGGCCTGGGAGGTCAGGTTGCGCTCCACTAGCGAACGGTTGCGCTCCAACTGGCGGTTGGCACTGGCCAGGAGTTCTTGCTCACGCTCCAGAGCACGCCGGTCGTTGTCATGGCGTAAGCGCTCGTTCGCCACCTGGGCCTCGAGGTCGGCCACCTCTGCCTCGGCCTGGCGCAGTGGCGGCAGCAGATCGGCATCGTCCAGGGCCACCAGCAGCGTACCCTCGCTCACGCGCTGGCCATCACTTACCGGCCGCTCGGCCACCCGGGCGGCAACGGATGCCACCAGGCTGACCCGCTCCGGCGCCACCAGCTCGCCGAACAGCGGCAGCACCGGCACATGCTCGGCACGCGTCACCGTCAACGCCTCAACGAGCCAGCTGCGCTCCTGGGGCACGGCCGGCGGCGCCTCGGGCCGGGTCAGGCGCAGGGCCAAAAAACCGGCAATGCCGAGGGCGAGAATCAGAAAGGGAAGCAACCGCTTGAGCATGAGGACGTCCGTGCCGGTGATTAGCGGGGACTACTATACGCTGCCCGGGGCCCGCCACGAACGCCGCCGGTTCACGGTGCGGCAAGGTAACGCAGCATCACCATCTCACCCCGCATCGTCCCGCGCGGTTTCACTCCAGGACGACTTTCCCTATAATGCGCAGCGCTTGGCCCCCATAGCTCAGCTGGATAGAGCGTCCCCCTCCTAAGGGGAAGGTCGCACGTTCGAATCGTGCTGGGGGCACCAATTAATTCAACAGTTTAGCTCCGATCCCTCGCTTAACAATCCAATCAGAACCACCCCCGCCACCTAGCTCGCCCCCTAGTTTTAGTAACACGACCCCCATGCTTGACCCTGAGTCCTGTCCAGTGCTCAGAGCAGTAGCGCGTTAGCGACATGAGCGTATGGTTCCACTCGATTCGGAACACTTCCGCGGATACCGCCCGGTGGGAAAGCCCCCCCATACGGATGAGGCCATCCGGGACCCTACTTCCCTACCCCTGATAAAGGCCATTGATGCTGAATCCTCGTGCGCTTGCCTACCTGAATGAAGTGATTCGACGCGGCTCATTACGACGTGCCGCCGCACAGCTGAACATTGATCCCTCCGCGATCAGCCGTCAGCTTAAGCAACTCGAGGAAGATCTGGGTGTTCGGGTCTGCGAACGCTATGGAGGCGGCATGCGTGCCACTGAAGCCGGCAAGCTTTTGGTTCAGCACTTTCACGCCCAGCGCTCTGCCGAGGAGTCGCTGTTATCCCAGTTAGCGGCCCTCCAGGGGGTAGCCCGTGGTGAGGTGCGCATTGCCGTCGGGGAAGGATTCGTTGCCGATCTCATCGCCGAACCGATGAATGCCTTCATGAACGCCTTTCCCGGCATCGAAGTGGAAATTCGCATGGCCGGCGTCAATGAGGCTATGTCCCTGGTGAAGGACAGTGAGGTGGATCTCGCCTTGCTCTACGCTCCACCGGTGGATCCAGCGCTTCACTGTCATGTCGAGACACGCCAGCCCCTCGACTTGATTGTTCCTCCTGATCACCCCTTACTCGTCCTGAGACACCCTCTCCAGTTGCGAGACCTGGTCGACTGGCCCTTGGCGCTCATGGACAACCCGTTTGGAATGCGTCAGATGGTCAATATGGTGGCTCATCAGGAGCGCTTACACCTCCAGGCTCGGCTGCATACCAACTCGGTGGCAGTGCTGAAAAACTTCGTGCGTTCCGGCATCGGGGTGACGTTCATGCCGGAGCTAACAGTGATGGAAGAAATCCAGCGCGGCGAGATTCACCATCTGCCCATGACATATCCCATCATGAGTGAAGCGCGTGCCCAAATTGTGAGCCTGGCCGGCCGCGAGCTAACCGTAGCCGCATGCACTTGCCTCATCCACCTCAGTGACGGCATGCGTTTTTTCCGGGCCGATGCACCGAGGGTACTGGCAGCACGAGCCTAAGTGTTGACTTTTTTGCAACGCTTTGGGTATTGCATAGTCAACGCATCAATTCCTACTCTCCTAATGTCACTCAATCAAGAACAAGGATTTTGCCCATGCCTGTGTCTAAGCGCTTTCCACTCACCGCCCTGACGTCTGCCTGCCTGCTCGGGGCCGCGCTGCTCACCAGCCAAGCCATGGCGGCAACAACAATCAACCTGAGCTACAACGGTGCACCCGATCCCGACAAGAACGCCGTTCACGTCTTCGCCACCAATCTCAAGGATCTGGTTGAAGACAAAACCGGAGGGGAAATCCAGTTGGAGCTCTATCCCAACAGCATGCTGGGAGAGGAAGAGGAGCGTATGGAGCAGACCATGAGTACGCCCAATCTGAACGTGGCATCGTTCGCAGGCATCTCTCCGCTGGTTGACGAAATCTTTGTCAGTTCGATCCCTTTTTTGTTTGACGACTTTGACGCGGCTCGCCACTTCTTCGACGAAGGTGACTACTGGCGCGAGATCGAGGCTACGCTCCGTGAGCGTGCCGGTGTCGACATGCTGGCGGTCGTTGAGGAGGGAGGCTTCCTGGCTTTCACCAACAACGAAAAGCCAATCACACATCCCAATGACTTTGAGGACCTGCGCTTCCGGGCCATGGACCCCAGCCAAGTCGCCCTCTATGAGTCCTTCGGGGCGTCTGGCACACCGATCCCATGGACGGAAGTGTACATGGCGTTGCGCACTGGAGTGGCCGACGGTCAGATGAACCCGCCCATGTACATTATTCTGGGCAGCCTCTATGAGGTTCAGGACTACCTGACGCTCGCCAACATTCAGTACTCGAACCAATTTCTGGTCGGCAACAGCCAAATGATCAGTAGCTGGAATGAAGAGGTGCGTGAGGCATTCATGGAAGCCGTTGCAGAGGCCAACCATAACGCCCGCGTTCACAACGAAGGGCAGGTGGAGGAACGCATCGCCTTCCTCGAGGAGCAAGGTATGGAAGTGATTCGTCCTTCCGATGAGGATCTGACCGCCTTCCGTGATATTGGCCAGCCGGCCTACCTTGAATGGCTGTCAGAGCGCGGTATTGACCAACAGTGGATCAACATGGCTCTTGAAGATGCCGGCATGGCCGATCTGCTCGACTGATCTCTGGCACATATCTCTTGGGCCGGATTTCCCGGCCCATTTTTTTCTCACAGGACATTAACCATGTCGTCACTGCGCTCTCGCGTGTTGGCGATCAGCAGACCTTTGTCGCTGACACTCGCCGCCAGCCTGCTGCTGATCAATCTAACCGCCATCCTTTATGGCGTCTTCATGCGTTATTTTGCCGGTGGCGCCCCCATCTGGACCGATGAGCTATCACGTTTTCTCATCATCGGAACCGTGATGATTGCGGCGGGGGCAGTGTGGGTAGAAGGCGGTCACATGCGTGTCGCGCTAATCGAGCGCCTCCTGCCGGCCTCTTTGACTCGCCTGTTAAATGTCTACCAGTGGCTACTAACCCTCGGCCTTGCACTAGGTGGTGCCTGGGTCAGCTACCGCTACGCCAACTCTGTCAGCATGTTTACCACCTCGGGGCTTGGTATCAGCCGAACGATACCGATGATGTCCCTACCTATCGGCTTTGCCCTACTGGCCTGGCATGCACTCTGGTATGGCCCCGCTCCCCTGCGAGTTGCAACAGACGAGGCCGCATCATGATCCTGACCATGCTGGCCGTATTCCTGGGCCATGTGCTTCTCGGGCTACCATTGTTCATTGCGCTACTCACGACAGCGCTGGTCGGCTTTCTATTTGTCGACCCTTCCATGATCCCACGCATGATGCCTCAGCAGTTCTTTGGGGGAATCAATGTCTTTTCTCTGATGGCGATTCCACTATTCATCCTGGCGGGGAACCTAATGAACGTCAGCGGACTGACCGAGCGGCTGATGGGGCTAGCTCGCCTTCTGGTCGGTCACTTCCGCGGGGGCATGGGGCATGTCAACGTAGTGTCCAGCGTGTTCTTTGCTGGCGTCAACGGCTCAGCGGTAGCCGATACCTCTGCGCTTGGCTCGCTGCTAGTGCCAGCAATGGAGCGGGAGGGTTACTCACGCGCATTCGCGGCTGGCCTCACGGCAGGCAGCTCACTCATCGGGCCGATCATCCCGCCCAGTATCTTTATGATCCTTTATGCTTCGCTCACCAACACCTCAGTGGGCGACCTCTTTCTGGCTGGGGTGATCCCTGGCCTGCTGCTGGGAATGGCGTTCATGGGAATGAATGCTTGGTACGCCTGGCGAAACGATCTGCCAAAACGGGGCAAGTTGCCCTCCGGCAAAGAGCTCGGGTTGGCAGCGGTGGCCGCCCTACCGGCCCTGGTGGCTCCGTTCATCATTGTGGCCGGCATCGTGATGGGGTTCGTCACTCCAACTGAATCGGGCGCCTTGACTGCACTTTATGTTGCGATGTGCGGCATCGTACTGGGTGGTCTCAGGCTGACTCAGTTCTGGTTGGCCATTGTCGACACCGCTCGCCTTACATCGGCCATTTTCCTGATTATGGCGGCGTCAGCCACCATCAGCTGGTTGCTCTCTTACGCCCAGGTGCCGGCTCAGTTTGTCACCCTGCTGTCCCCCTATATCGATAACAGCTTTTTGATTCTGTTGATGCTCAGTGGGATTACTTTCGTCACCGGGATGTTCATGGAGGAAGTCTCGGCGCTCATGCTGCTAACGCCAATCATTGCCCCTGTCGCCATGATGGCCGGGGTCGACCCCATCCACCTGGGCATCATCATCACACTCAATATCACGATTGCGCTGATCACTCCGCCCATGGGGGCCTGCGTGTTTGTGGCTGCGGCAGTAAGCAAGTTGGAGATCGTCTCACTGTTTCGGACTATCTGGCCGTTCGTGCTTACGGCCATCGCGGTTCTACTGCTGCTGATCTTGTTTCCCTCGCTTACGCTGTGGCTGCCCAATGTACTTGGATAAGACGATGTCGACTTCTGATTCCTCAAGCGCTGAAAGCGCCACTTTCCACAAAGTCCCAAGCCGCCATTCGCCCGATTGGGAGCGCGTAACCACCCTCCCAATTGTGGAGTGCGGTGAGCGACTGGTTCCGATGAGCCTCGCGCCTGAGCCCATCAAGGTATTTCCCGCCTATGCACGACTGGGGGTCCCAGGCGCTGTGCCAGAATGCTTTGTCCGCGAGGGGGTTTATCGGGCACTTCTCGATGCAGCACGCCGATTACCGTATGGGATTGGTATGGTGGTTCTTGACGGTTGGCGGCCGTGGCGCGTGCAACAGTATCTGTTCGATACGCTAAATGAAGCCATTCACCACCATCATCCCGCGCTTGATGATGCTGAGCTCATGGAGCGCACTCGAGAGTTTGTTTCGCTCCCGAGCCGAGATCCGGCGGCACCGAGTCCACATCTGACGGGCGGCGCGGTGGATGTCACCTTGTGTGACGCCGATGGCATGCCCCTCGACATGGGCACACAGTTTGATGAGGCTATCCCAGAATCACACTCCGATTATTTTGAAATATTGCCTGAACTGACCGCTGCTCAGCGCCAGGCCCGTGACAATCGACGCCTGCTCTACCGTGTGATGCAGGAAGCGAGATTTACCAACTTGCCCAGCGAGTGGTGGCACTACGACTACGGTGATCAGCTCTGGGCGCATTACAGCGGTAGCGATCGAGCGCATTACGGCCCAGCTGAGCTCGATACGATTGAAAACCGCTGGCGTCGACAGCTGGGCTGATAGATAACTTGATCTTACCCAGCTTTGGTGGACACCGATCTAAGCGATCATTCGAGTCTCAAAAGCCTCTGGGCTGATCATCCCGATTGCACTGTGCCGGCGCTGCCGGTTGTAGTCCAACTCGATGTACTCGAACACCTGTCGCCACATGTTGTCCCGCGTCTCGTATCGCTCGCCATGGACGGCTTCGACCTTGAGGCTATGGAAGAAGCTCTCGCGCAGGCGTTGTCATAGCAATTGCCCTTGGCGCTCATACTGCACGTGAGCTCGTGCCGGATCAGCAACGACTGATACAGCTAAAGCGTCGAGCAATCGTTGAGATCCCTTCCAGTCACCTCAGAAATACCACGACAGCCCCAGGCTCACCTCATGGGTATCATCATCCCCTTCCACCCCGGAGCGCAGGTCCAGCGTCTTGCCCGATCTTCAGAGCCAAGTTCGGCATGCGGGTGGCGTTGCTGTCCAGCAGGTCGTACTGCAGCGGTCGCAGGATCAGCCTGGCCGCGCCGCCCAGCGTCTAGTGCGAGACCCAGGGGGCACTGCCCGGCGTCAGGTCTGCCTCCACCACCAGCTCCAGGGCGCCTTCGTGTTCCTGCTGCCACGCCCGCCACTCGGGACACTCGGCGGCGGGCCACTGCTCGCCCTCGCCCATGGCGGTTTCCATGGTCAGCTGGTCGTAGGTCTCATTGATGAACTGGGCGGAAGCACTGCGGTTCCACGATACAACCCAGCCTTTGGTTGGGTGGCTGGCCCCAAAAAATAAGCGCAAACTGATGTATAAGTAACGGCCCTTGTAGAGGCCTGGATTACAAAATCCCCAGCGGTGGCGGCATCGACCGGGCATCCCGACAGGAAAGCATGCACACGAAGCCGCAAGCACAACGACCCGAATGGCTGATCGGTCTGGCCACCATGGCCTTGGTCGGGCTGGGCTATTTCGCCGGGGCCTGGCTAGGGGTGACCCAGACCATCTCGCCAGAAGGCAATGCCATCATCTGGCCCCCCAATGCTGTGGCACTGGCGGCACTACTACTGCTGCCCTTGCACCGCTGGGCCTGGATTATCCCGGCGGTGATGGCCGCGGAGGTCATCGCGGATATCCCCGCCTTTCCGCTGTGGGCGGCAGTATCCTTCGGCCTGGTCAACCTGTTCGAGGTCTTCCTCGCGGCCTCACTGATCCGCTGGATCACCGGTCCCCGCTTCGATTTTGACAGCCTCGCCCGCGGGGGCTACTTCCTGCTGTTCGCCCCCTTGCTAGCGGCCGGTACCGCCGCGCTATTCGGTGCGGCGGTGTATCGCGGACTGGCCGTAGAGGGGATCGAGTATCTTGCCCACTGGCAGTTGTGGTGGTTCGGCGATGCCCTGGGGCTTGTGCTGCTGACGCCGCTGCTGGTCATCTTGGCACGCCAGTACCGCGACATACTCCACATCTGGACCCGCACGCGTCTTATCGAGGCGGGTGCGCTGCTTCTGCTGCTTGGCGTTATGGGCCTGGTCTTAATGGCCACGGCAGACGCAGAGGATGGCGGTCATCCACTGTCGCTGGTACTGCTGCTGCCGCCGGTGCTGTGGGCGGCGGCACGCTTTGGCGTGCCCGGTGCGGCGACGCTGGTCGCGGTGGTGGCCGCGGTCGCCATCGCCCGAACCGTGCATGGGTCCTGGCCGCTGCACGGCGAGGAGCCGGAAGGTGCCGTTCTCGCCCTGCAGGAATTTCTCGCGGTCACGGCCATCGTGGGGATTGGCGTTAGCCTGCTGCTGCGCGAGATCGAAACTCAACGTATGCGGCTGCGCCTGTTCGAACACGCGATGGAAGCCATCAACGACGCGGTCATCATCACCGATGCACGGCGCCCCGACGCCCCCATCATCTGGGTCAACGACACCTTCGAAACCCTGTTCGGGTATTCGCGCGGCGAGGCCATTGGCCGCAACTGCCGCTTCCTGCAGCACGGCGAAGAGGACCAGAAAGGGGTGAAAGAGGCTCGCGATGCCTTGTGCCGCAAGCAGCCGGTACAGACCCTGGTGCGCAACTACCGTCGTGACGGCCAGCCGCTGTGGGTTCAGCTGAGTCTGGCCCCGGTATGCGATTCCCATGGCCAGGTGACCCACTTCGTTGGCGTGCAGCACGATCTGACCGAACTGAAGCGATTGGAAGAAAAACTGGAACACCGCGTAGCCGAACGAACGAAAGCCTTACAGGAGGCCAACCGCCTGCTCGAACAGCTTGCTTCAATCGACCCACTCACCGGTGTAGCCAATCGACGCCAGTTCATGACACAGGTGAAAAAGGAACTCGCCCGGGCGCAGCGCAACGGCACGCCTTTATCGCTCCTGTGTCTGGATCTCGACCACTTCAAGACCGTCAATGACGTCCATGGGCACCAAATCGGTGACCAGGTGCTCAAGGATGTGGCCTCCACAATGCAAGAGAACCTGAGGCCCACTGATCTGCTGGCCCGGATGGGTGGGGAAGAATTCCAGATCCTGCTGCCTGATGCCGATATTCAACAGGCGAGTGAGATAGCCGAGCGCATACGTTCGGCCATTCACGCTCTGGAGATCAGGCAGCAAGACAAGGTGGTGAACATCACTGTCAGCGCTGGCTGCGCGCAAATGGGGCAAGACGGCAAGGACATGGACTCTCTCATGCGTGTCGGTGACCAGCGACTCTACGAGGCCAAGGCCTTAGGGCGGGATAGGGTGGTAACGGGGTGAAGATCTCGGTCTTCATCAGGCCTATCGAGCCGCACATTGTGTTTGTCAACGCGGCCGTCGAGTCGCTGAGCTAGCGCGAAGAAAATGTTCCTCAAGGTTCACAGACCAAGCGATTGCGGCCCTGCTCCTTGGCTTGGTAAAGAAGCTCGTCGGCTCTCTTAAAACACTCATCCATGTTGCTGGAGCCGGTCAGTAAGCAAATGCCGGCGCTGGCGGTGATGTAAGGCGGTGGGGAGATGTTCTCCAGCATTGGCGTGGTGGTTAGGAGCTCCTGAAGACGCTTGGCGGCATGCTGCGCTTCCGTCACGGTGGATCTCGGCAACAGAACCACGAATTCCTCTCCGCCCCAACGGCCAATCACGTCGGCCTGCCGAAATGCCTCCCGACATAGATCGGAAAAACGCACGAGAACCTCATCACCGGCCTGGTGGCCCAGGGTATCGTTGACGGTCTTGAAATGGTCCAGGTCAATCATGATTAGGGCGGCGGGGGGGGCACCGCGCTTGATCAGCGAGACTTCCTGATCGAGACGCTGCTCAAAGGCCCGGCGGTTGAGCAACCCTGTGAGCGGATCGGTGGTAGCCAACTTGGACAGTTCCTTCCGCGTTGCCTCCAACTGGCTTACCAGCTCAACCTGTTCACGGTGAGCATGCATCAGCTCCATGTGCGCCATCACCTGGTTGGCGAGGGCCTGGAGCGCGAAGCGCTGTCGCTCGCTTAGTTCGCGGGGACGATAGTCGAGCACGCACAGCGTCCCCAGCGGGTAGCCGTCCCGACTTTCCAGCAGAGCCCCGGCATAGAAACGCAGGTGCGGGTCACCGGTCACCAGGGGGTTATTGGCGAAACGTGGGTCCCGGGTGGTGTCGGGTATGATGAACAGCCCCCGTTGAAGGATGGCATACCTGCAGATCGAGATATCCAGCGCGGTCTCTCGCATCCCCAGCCCCTTTTCCGACTTGAACCACTGCCGATCGCGGTCAATGAAATTGACCACGGCGATGGGAGCCTCGCAGATGATCGAGGCCACTTCGGTGATTTCATCGAACGCTGATTCCTTAGGCGTGTCGAGGATTTCATAGTCGGCAAGGGCCTGTAGGCGGAGCGTTTCGTACCCAGCTGAGCCAAGATCGGTGTTGTCAGGCATGGGCGGACAGGCATTCCGGCATGACGGTCAGGTCGCGCAAGGGGAGCGGCCGAGAACAGGGAAAGCCTTGCAGAAATCCATAGTGAAATCGGGCCATTATTGCTTGCTCTCCAATGCTCATGTCGATGGGATACGTGATGTAGCCTGGTTTCTCGCCATCGGCGTCAAAGCGCCGCGAGAAAGTCTTTCAGGCGGCGTTTATCGGAGAGATCTCCGTAGAGCACTCTTCGGTTTCCCGAGGCATCGACGCGCATCAGGGCTGGCGTGGCAAAAATGCCGAAGCTGATGGCCTGCTGTGGTTCACGCAGCAAGTCAATCTCGCGGGCAGGCGCGATATCGAGGTTGCTGTCGTCAAGGGCGGCGTTCAGGTTGTGGTGGGCCCGACGGGAACGGGGTGCCTCTCCGGTAACAAACAGGATAAGAGAGGTACGCTTCGGGTGGGTATCGTCGGCTGGTGAGAGGTTCACTGGTCGAGCCCTCCCTGGCCGGGATTACGGCGTTGTATGACGTTGTCCTGATGCCGGTCCGCCCCGCGATCCACTTCCTTCTGGTCGTGACTCTCGGCCGTCAATTCCTCCTGCAGCCGGGCAAGTTCCTCCTGCCCCTGCAGGATAAGGCCGCGGGTCTTGTCGATCTCTCGTTCCAGGCCATGTTGCTGGCGAAGGCGTTCCTTGAGCTGACGCTGCCGCCGGACGGCTTCCTCACTCTCCTTCTGAACGCGTGCGGTGCCCATCAGGACTTCGCTGCCATAAGGGTAGACGTCGGCGAGTTCGATACCCTGGGGAGAGAGCGTCATCTCGCGAACCTGATTGGAGTGGGCCGTGCCCCTGGACTTGACTACCGACAGCGAGCGATTGCGCTCGCCGCCATGGACCTGGTAGCGCAGCACGATCCAGGTATCCGCGAGGGTCGAAGCATGGCTCAGGCTGGATTCGCCGAAGGGATCGTCGGCCTCGGACAGCGAGGTGAGCATCAGGGTGATGCCCCGGCTACGCGTCACGGCCAACAGGCGCTCCAGGGCGAGGAAGGCGCTGTCGGCGTCCGACGACTTTAGCAGCGCCGAGGCCGGGTCGATGACCAGGCAGTCCGGCTGAAAGTCTTCAAGCAGTTTCAGCATGGCCATATAGTGCTCTTCCACCAGCGCCCCCCAGCTCGCCCGGGCAACGACTTTCAGGTGGCCGCTGTCGATAGGGGTCTGCAGATCGATGCCCAGGGTTGCCACATTGCGCACGATCTGACGGGTGAACTCGTCGAAACTGACCAGTAGCGCGCGCTCGCCGCGCCGAGCGGCGGCCGCGACAAACGCTGCTCCCAGCGTGGTCTTGGAAGTACCTGGCTGGCCGGACACCAGCGTGATCGAGCCGCGATAGACGCCGCCTTCCAGTACCTCGTCGAGGCGCTCTACGCCGGTACCGAGACGTTCACCCGCGGCTGGCACCAGCTCGGGGATAAAGGGATCCGCATAGGGGAGGTGAATGCCGGCCTCGTCGATCAGCATGGCAAGCTCGTCGGGGTTGTGGCGAGTGCCTCGGTACTTGGCGATGCGAAAGCGGCGATTGAGGCGCTTGTCCACCAGGGTGCTCGACAGCACCAGGATGGTGGACAGCATGAACTCGATGCCATTGAGATAATCCGGCTGGGTGCGGTCGCTACTCGTGTGCTTGCCGGTCAGCAGCAGGGAATAGTTGTGCTCGATGCACCAGTCGTTGAGCTGGGCGATCTGGTCGATGGCCATCTGGCTGTCCAGCTGGCGACGCAGCAGCTGGTCGATCCCGTCGAGGACGATCCAGGTACCCTCCACCCGTCTGGCGCAAAGATCGAGCACCGCGAGCAGCCCATCGATGTCGAAGGCACCGGAGAATTCGGCCCTTCTCATCGCCTGACCGTCGATGATCTCGCAGCGCGAAGACGCCCGCAGCTGCGGCCCCCAGCGGAAGGCATCGGCATTGCGCAGGATCTGGTCGCGGGACTCCTCGAAGCTCATAAAGACACCCCCTTCCCCTCGCGCCAGGGCGCTGGCGAGGATCTGGAGGCCGATGATGGTCTTGCCGCAACCCGGCTCGCCGATCACCAGGGTCGCACCGCCGGCGGGCAGCCCACCATGGGTGACCGTATCCAGTTCTTGAATGCCGGTGGGGCGTTTGACGAGCCCATGTTCCGCTCTTGTGTCGGTCTCTTTCATCGTATCTCCCGGCGGAAAAAAGTGCCTACGTCTTTGTGAATCACGTCATGACTGACTCGGGGAGGGAAGTGTCAAGGGAAGACGGGACTGCTTCTCCAGCAACCAGCAGAAATCCTCCACCTCCAGCGGCATGCTGTAATAGTACCCTTGGCCTATACGGCATCCCAACTCGAGCAGGACATCCCGAACGGCGGTATTTTCCACCCCTTCGGCCACGGTGTCGGCCCCCAGCACCTGGCTGATGCCCAGGATCATCGAGACGATATTACGGTTCAGCGGCTCGTCGAGAATGCCTCGAACAAACCCCATGTCGATCTTGATCTCGTCAAAAGGATATTGCTGGAGGTAGAGCAAGGACGAGTAGCCGGTGCCGAAGTCGTCCAGGGAAAGCCGCACCCCCAGCGCATGCAGGTCATTGAGCTGTTGTCGCAGCGTCTCGGATTCCTCGCTGAATACGCTTTCGGTGATCTCGAGTGTCAGCGACCCTGGATCAATGGCGTGCCTCTCGAGGGCCTCCTGCACCTTGTGAGTGAAGTCCCCCATACGGAACTGATCGACTGAGACGTTAACCGAGACCCGGACCACGTCGAGGCCCGCCTCCTGCCACTCTTGCAGATGCCGACAAGCCTGGAAGAGCACCCAGTCGCCAATCGGCCCAATCAACCGGCTCTGTTCGGCGACAGGGATGAACTGCCCGGGCATCTGCATACCGCGCTCCGGGTGCATCCAGCGGATCAACGCCTCGCAGCCGATCACGTCGCCGGTCTTGAGGTCTACCTTCGGCTGGTAGTGCAGCTCGAACTGATCCTCCTCCAGGGCCAGGCGTAGATCTCGGGTGAGGTCGATGCGTTGCTGGGCGAGTCGATCCATTTCGCGGTCGTAGCGATAGAACTCGCTGCTATCGCGAAGGCGAGTCTCATGCAGGGCAATTTCCACTTCGTGGAGCAGGGCTTCGGCGCTGCGCGCCTCCTCACCCAGCAGGGTATAGCCGCCGCGCGCCGCCACCTCGATAACCAGTCCCGGCAGGCGTATCGGCTGATGAAAAATCCGAATCATCCGGTCGAGACGTTCTTCGGGGAGTGAGGCGTCATCACCGGGCAGCAGGAGAATAAACTGGTCACCGCTGATACGACCGATCAGGGTGTCATCCGAGAGATGGTTTTCAAGGCGACGCGCCATCTCCGTAAGCAGCTGGTCGCCGATATCGTAGCCATGGGCATCGTTGATGTTGCGCATTTCCCGGATATCCAGCAGGGCGATGATGTCCTGCGGGTTCCAGCCGTGCTGGTCAAGGCGGCGCGAAAAGGCTTCGGTGAAGCCCAGCCGATTGGCCAGTCCGGTCAGTGGATCCTGGTAGGCCTGTCGCTTCAGCTCCTGATCCGCCAGTACGCGTCCGGTAATGTCCACGTGCATCACCACGGCGCCCAGCATGCCTTCTGTTTCGAGGTCGGGTGCCAGCCGACTGGCCATCATACGGAACCAACGAGGCTGGTCCGGGGCATGGCAGGGATATTCGAGGGCGAAGGAGTCCCTGTCGCCCGCCAGTACGGCCTGCAGCCCATCGGCCGCTTCAAATGCTTCCTCGGCGCAGTTGCCCTCGGCGGCACGACAGATCGACAGATAGTTGCTACCGACGCCGAATGTCGCGTCCGGCTGGTCATTGGTGGTGCCGAAGTGCCGCCACTGGTCGTTGACGTCAAGAATCTTGCCGTCACCATCCAGCAGGGCAATATGGGCGGGAAGCGAGTCAATCAGCGCCCGGCGAGTGGCTAGAGCACCTGAGAGTGTCTCGACCATGGCGTTCTGCTGGTCAAGCATCTGGTTGAAGGTGCGCGCGAGATCCGCGAACTCGTCGGCGCCCGACACGGGAACGCGAACCTCATGTTCGCCGGCTTTAACCCGCCGGGCGACCCGGGACAGGGCGCGAAGAGGACCGTTGATTCGCCTGAAGAGCAGCGCGAAGGCACCGACACACAAGAAGCCGAACATGGCCGCCGCTCCAGCAAAACCGGCAGCGACCCAGCTGGCATCGCGGGCAATCTGGGCCCGACGCTGGCTTGTCACCTCCCGAAGCGCGATATCCAGTTCGATGCCGTAGCCGGCGACCTGATTCATGATGACCTGGCTGCTCAGGGGCAGAAGCAGCGGACTGTCGGCCTGGCGCTGGGACGCATTGCCTTCCCGGAACCTGGCGGGTTGCGAATAGACGACCGAAAGGGTGCCAACCAGGAAATCGATATGGTGAATAGCGCGACGGGCGCTGGGATGCTCCTCCGCCAGTGCGCTGAGGGTCTGCTTCAGGGAGCCCGCCTCGCCAAGATAATTCTCTATAGCGATTGGATCGGCACGATTGACCAGCAGGGCGTCGCTGGCCACGGAGAATTCCCCGATGCGATAGTTGAGCGCCATCAGGTCCTCGATCTCCGCCTGTTTTTCCTGCATCTCACCCATGCTGTTCAGCCCCACCAGAAGCAGAGTGACAAGGCCGATCACACAGGCAGTGATGCTTACCACAGAGAGGCGCACAAGCTTCATGGACCGGCTATCCGGTCATTCGGGGCCTGATCGACACCATGGAGGCCAAGGGGATCATCAGTATCTGCTTCGGACGCCGAAAAGCTGCCCATCGGGATAATACCCGACAGCAGTGGCATGAGCGCTATTGGTATCCGGCACCATATCGGACAGGAGGATTGTCGAATCCACATGCGTCGCGGTGTCCATGTCGAGAGGGTTGTCGAGAAAGTTGTAAAGTACTCGTGGGAAACTACCCTAACCCAATATCCCCATCATCCCAGATCCCCATGGACACGTCGATCAGGCAAACCATCTCGAGATGCCCTAGTCTGCCGACAACTCAGCCGTTATCCAGCGACAGCGAGGTATCCGCCATCACCACGCGGTTGCGCCCCTCCTGCTTGGCCCGATAGCTGGCCTTGTCCGCACGCTCCACCAGACTGACGTCGTTGTCATCTTCGGAGAAAAACGCAACGCCAAGGCTAGCGCTGACGGGGAAACGGCGTCCGCCGTGGCGAAAATCGATGGCGACCAGCCGCTGGCGCACCCGCTCGGCGATCTCCCTGGCGGCCTCGTTGGACGCGCCGGGCAGCAACATGGCGAACTCATCGCCACCGAGACGCGCCACGGCGTCCTCATCGCGCATCGCATCACCCAGCACCGCGGCCACCTTTTGCAGAAGCTCATCACCCACTGCATGGCCAGCGCTATCGTTGACCACCTTGAAGTGGTCCAGGTCGAGCATCACCAGCGCAAGAGTATGATCGGCCTTTCGCCGCGACAGCTCGCAGGCCGCTTTCAACCGACGCACGAAGCCTCGTCGATTAAGACAGCGGGTCAGGGGGTCGTGCTCCGCCTCCCATCGCTGACGCTGCTCGCGCTGATGGCGATCGGTAATGTCCTGGACCAGGCCCACGTAGCCCAGCACTCGGCCGCCACCGCTGACGCGGCTGGCATGCACCTCAAACCAGCGCCAGTCGCCTTCGGGACGGCGGAAGCGGTAGAGCTGGATCAAGGTGCCGCTCGGCAATAGCGCCTGGCGCCAGCCCTCCAGGAAGAGGCTACGGTCTTCCGGGTGAACACGTCGCAACCAGGCCAGCGGCCGATAGTCCTCGGGGCTTATCCCGGAGAGCCCCGTCAACGCCGGGTTGAGGTAGTTCACCTGGCCGCGAGGGTCGGTCAGAAACATCCCCACCGGTGAGGAAGCCAGTACCGACATCAGAAAGGCTTCGCGAGCCACCAGGGACTCCATGGCCTCGTGGCGCCCCTCTTCCACTCGGTTGAACGCCTCGGCGACCTGCTGCAGTTCCACCATGCCGGTGTTGAGCTCCAGGCGCTCGGCCTTGCCCTGCCCCACCCGGCCGATCTGACGCTCCAGGTGATACAGCGGACGCAGGCCAAGACCCAGCAGCCACCACAGCATCGGGAGCATTACCACCACGCTGCCGGTACCCACCCAGCGCAGCTCGCGTGCGTAGCGGTCAACCGGGGCCTGCAGCTGCGCCAGTGGCAGATAGACGGCCACCACCCAGCTGGCCGGCCACACCTGGCGAAAGGCAGCCAGCGCAGGTTCACCGTCCAGGGTGTTGCTCTCACCGCTGCCCTCCCAGCCCAGCAGCGCCTGTTCGACCAGCGGGTGGGTGTCCGGCCCGGGCAGCCATCGGGTCAGCCAGGCGTCGTTCGGGTGACTGATCACTTGGCCGTCGGCGGTGGCCACCATCAGGTGCCCTGCCTTTCCCAGTCGCCGTCCGCGCAGGTTCAAGAAGGCCTTTCCGTCGCGCAGACGGGTATTACCGCCGAGAATCCCCAGAAATTCTCCCCCGTCGCCGAGCAGCGGGTGAATCACCATCACCTGGTCGATGCCGGTCTCACCGCCTCGGTAGGGTTCGCTGACATGGGGACGGCGAAAGGCCTTCACGTGCTTGAAGTAAGGGCGGTAGTTAATCTCTGGGCCACCCTCGGGAAAGGGCGGCCAGTCGGCGACGGGCCGGCCCTCGGCATCAAAGACCATCAGACGATCGAACAGCGCCAGCAGCGGCTGCTGGCGCTGCAGCTGCGACGCGAGTTCGGGGTCATCGATAGCGATGTCGTCGGCCAGCCGCGCCAGCACACGCTGGCGCTCGGCAAGCTCCCGGGAGAGCTGATCCGCCACCAGCTGAGCCTCGTACTCCAGGTGGACAAGGTTTTCGTGGCGAGTCAGATTTCCGCCGCTCAGGTGGCTGTAGCCGAGCAGCGCCGCCACCAGCACCAACCAGCCGAGGCCGATACCCAGCAGCAGGCGTAGGCGCAGCGACAGAGTTACCCAGCGAGCCAAGCGGCCTCACGGGTACGCAAGCTCGAGGCGAAAAAGGCAGAGAAGAGAATTGTCATCGGCGATCGAATTTCCGGCGCTCCCTCGGAGCGGTCGAATCATCCCGTTGCATGGGCGTATAGCGGGATAGTAACAGGCCGTGTCCTCGACGTCGCCGCCATGCCGCTTGCCCAGGGAATCCAGGACCCATTATAAAGAAAGCCGGCCCCAAGGGGGGCCGGCTTCTTTACACTGCGCTATCGGTGTCGCTGCTTACAAGGGCTGAGAGCCGCTTAGAAGAAGTAGCGAGCGCCAGTCAGCCAATACATGTCGTCGCCATCGGCAGTAACTTCGGAATCCAAGCCGTCAAGCTCAATGCTGATGGACTGCTGATCAGCCTGCTGCAGCTCCAGGAAGACCTGGAAAGCGCTGGAGACATTGTAGTAAGTGCCAGCGGCCCAGGAAGTGCGGCTGTCGCTGTTGTCCGGGCTGACATCGTAAATGTCGGCGTTGAACGCCCACTGGTTGACGGCGTAGCTCATGCCGAGGCCCCAGGTGTCAAAACCGCCACCGTAGACGTCGTTGTCGCTACGGGTCTCGTAGCCCAGACGACCGCTGAAGCCAGGCACGAACTCGTAAGAGGCCGTAGCGCCGTACAGCACTTCATCGTTGCCGCCGCCTTCGACGACATCATCCACAACACCCAGCGCCAGGCGCAGGTTGTCGATCTCGTACTTCAGGGCGCCCTGGGCGGCCACGGTGGTGCCATCGGACGGCTCAACCTGACCACGATCGCTATAGTGCTTGGCCTGCATTGCAACGCTGAAACCTTCGAGGTTCGGCGTCATGTAGGCAATGGAATCGCCGCGGGACTGGATCGGATGACCGGCGAGCTCCAGGCCGCGATCGATGTAGACATCGAACGGGATGGAGACGTACTGGTTGTAGATAGAGTCGAAGTTACCGGCTTGCACGGTACCCCAGGTGTCGCTGCGCAGACCCAGGAAGCTCTGACGAATCTCGGTAAAACCGGAATCGGTGTAGCGCTCGTCGCCCTTGAAACGCCACTCGAGACGACCAAAAGCGGTCAGGTCAGAAGTGACAGCATGGCTCATGCGAAGACCGAGACGAGAGTAAACATCGACAAACTCTTCATCATTGCTGACGAGCTCGTCAGCAGAATTGTACTCGGGACCGCCGCCTCGGATACCCATGGCAATACGGCCATAGATATCAACCTTGGTGCCATCTTGGTCATAAACGGTGGCAGCTTGTGCGGTGGTGGCCATCATGCCGGTAGCGGCGATGGCGCCAGCGATAGCAGTCGCTAAAAGTGTCTTTTTCATCGTTAGGTTCCTTTGACTAGCAGTCTGTTTCGATCGTTTTCCTGCGGACCGCGGAGCAGTCACTGCAGCTGGCTTGCCGGGTGTGCTCTTCTCTTGCTGGCCGGTTTCCGTCGCGGAAAGCGGTTCGCATGGCGGCATGCCTCAGCGAAGCCTTGTTATATTCCAATGCTCGCAAGAGGAACTTTATACTGGGGGGCAGGGGAACGCAACAAGAAAAAACACTGTTTCCCTACAAGCTTCCCCCTCCCCCTGGAACTTTCGTTGACGCCTGCGGTACGCGTGCTTGGGCCGAAATCAATCATCGTGCGAATCGCTCAGGATTGACGGTGCTTGGCCACCAGGGCAGCCAGCTTTTCTTCCATGGTCACGAAGCGCTTCTCGGCGGCAGGCCGGGGGTTGGTCGTTATAGGCTTGTTTTGCGACGAATTGATCTGCGCAGACTCACTGAGTTCGCTCTTGGCAGCAAGACTCACGCCGGATGGGTCGAGATCGGCCTTATCGTCCGGCTTGGCTCCAGACGTTGTGTCAGATTGGATGCGTTTGGCGCCGCCATTTTCACGGTTCTCACTCTTTTCGCGACGCTCGCTTCTTACATGGCCCTCTCGGCGAGGCGTGCCGGACTGTGGCTTGCCACGACGCTCGGCCTGTAGGCGATCGAGCTTCTTTCTGGCGTGCTCGGCGGCCTTGGCATCGACTGCCCCGGCGGGCTTACCGTCCAGATCAATGCGCTCGGCCCCTTCGCGCACGGCCTTCAGATAGCGCGGTAGATTCACGTAGCAGGCCAGCGCACGACGCACCAGCTTCTCGGGCCAGGGCTCAAGCGCTGCCAGCTCCTCATGGATGCCCACCTTGAGCGGCCGAGTGTGCCCCTTGAAGAAGGCCGACCCGTAGCGCCGGTACCACTCGCCGAGCAGCGCCTGGGGAGAAGGCGCCTCGCTGACGGAGAGAGCGTTCGGAGAGCCGGCGGCTTGCGCGTCGGAATCTTCCGTTTGCCCGGCAGGAATGGAAGACTCTGTCGGACCGGTGTCTCCCGCGGTTCGCCGAGATACCGAACCCTCTGCAGGGTTCGCTACTTCTCGTTCGGCTTGCTTATCGACGGCTTGCTTATCGACAGCCTGCTCATCGTCAGCTTGAGCCGGCACAGGAGAGGATATCCTGGATCGATTTACCTCGAAGGTGTTGCGCATCCCATCAGAAGTCGGCGCGGCACGGCGGCCCATCAGCGCGGAAAGCCCCTGGGAGCGACGAGCAGGACGCGGGAAGGTGGTGTCGCCGGGGCTCTTGGCCAGACGCTCGTGAAGGTGGCGGTTGTGCTCTTCAAGTTCGCTGTTCTGCTCGTCGAGCTCTCGGCACTCTTCGATCAGCTCGCGGCGCTCTTCCATCAGCTCGCGACTCTTCTCGGCCAGGGCAAGGCGGGCGTCCTCCAGTTCGGCCAGGCGCTGCTGCAGAACCAGACACGCCTCACGCTCCTGCCGGAGGCGATCCAGCAGGGTATCGGTGCGCCCCTCAAGGGCGTCCAGCAGGCGTATTGAGCGTTCCTCGGTCAAACCGTTGTCCTCCACGCATGAGCCAGGGAGCGAGGCATTTCGAGCCAGTTTGTGCCAGATGCCGCCCCATGACAAATGTCGTCAGTTCTCGCCAACGCCGCGGCGGCGATACTCAACAAAATCATAGGCGGGTTGACCCTCGGCGGGGCTGCCGGGCAGACGTTGCAGTTCCTCCCACTCGGCGCGGTCGAGTTTGGGGAAGCGGGCGTCACCTTCCACCTCAATGGCCACCTCGGTCAGATAGAGCCGGCTGGCATAGGCCAGCGCCTGGGCGTAGATCTCGGCACCGCCCATCACCATGATCTCCTCCGCCCCGTCGATGGTGGCCTGCTGATCGGCGAGGGCCAGGGCCGACGCCAGATCGTGACAGACGCGAATACCCTCGTGGTGAAAGTCGGGATCCCGGGTCACCACGATATTGAGACGACCCGGCAACGCCCGGCCGATGGACTGGAAGGTCTTGCGGCCCATCACCAGCGGCTTGGCCTGGGTCATGCGCTTGAAGAACTTGAGGTCCTCGGGCAGGTACCAGGGCAGCTGGTTGTCCACGCCGATCACTCCGTTGCGGTCCATGGCGGCGATCATCGCCACGGGAATCAGAGTCTCGTCGCTCATACGGCCACCTGCGCCTTGATGTGGGGATGAGGGTCATAGCCCTCGATGGCGATGTGTTCGATGCGAAAGTCGAACAGGTCCGTCACCCTCGGGTCGAGCGCCAGAGTCGGCGCCTCTCGCGGGGTGCGCGCCAGCTGCCGCTCAGCCTGCTCCAGGTGGTTCAGGTAGAGATGGGCATCGCCCAGGGTATGAATGAACTCGCCGGGCGCAAGGCCCACCACCTGGGCGATCATCTGTGTCAGCAGCGCATAGCTGGCAATATTGAAGGGCACACCCAGGAAGATATCGGCACTTCGCTGGTAAAGCTGGCAGGAGAGACGCCCCTCGGCCACGTAGAACTGGAATAGGCAGTGGCACGGCGGCAGGGCCATCTCATCCACCAGCGCCGGGTTCCAGGCGGAGACGATCAGCCGCCGCGACTGAAGGTTGGTGCGCAGCTGTTTTATCAGCCCGGCGATCTGATCGACATGGCCGCCGCGGGGGTCGGGCCAGCTGCGCCACTGGTAGCCGTATACCGGGCCCAGGTCGCCGTTCTCATCGGCCCAGGCATCCCAGATGCGCACCCCGTTTTCCTTCAAGTAGGCAATATTGGTGTCGCCGGCCAGGAACCACAGCAGCTCGTGGAAGATCGAGCGGGTGTGCAACTTCTTGGTGGTCACCAGCGGGAAGCCGCGGGCCAGGTCGAAGCGCATCTGGTGGCCAAAGATCGAACGGGTGCCCACCCCGGTGCGGTCGTCTCGCGCCACGCCGTGGTCGAGCACCTGGCGCATCAGGTCGAGATAGGGCTGTTCGAGGGCGGGGAGCGTCTGGTCGGTCACGGCATTCATCTGGGCAGGGTGTGTAGGTGCGGGGATTCTACACACCCGACGGAGCTCCCTGAAGCCTTGGGCGGACAACCCGACAGATTATCACGCCAAAGCGACGGGTTGGCCCTTACCTATCGCGCGATAAACCGTGCGCATAAAACGTGGAGGGCGCCTACTCCAGCCCTTAGGAGCCGGATTTATCCGGCGACCAGTAAGGATCACAACGTTATCGCTGTCTGCATGGCGTGGCGGTGAACAGGGTTCAGAGGAGTTCTGGGGTCAACCACCAGAATATCAATCGGCTGATCGCCCAGACGAAGCTGAAGGCGTGCGGTCAAGGTCAGCATCCTGTCCATCTTGTTTTCGATCAGGCTCGGACTCTCAACCAGCAGGTCGATATCCCCTCCCCGCACATGGTCATCCAAGCGTGAACCGAAGAGTTTTACGCTAACGTCATCACCGAAAATCTCATCAGTAGTCTGCTTGATGATAGCCACCTGCTCCGGCGTTAGCCGCATACCCCACCTCCTGCTTCATTCAACACGACTGAGCAACACTCACCCTTCATCGCTCACCCTTTATCACTCATCACTTACCATTCACACCTTCGCATCCACCGGTTGGCGGCGAGACCAGGCGATCAGCGCCAGGCCGCCGACGATCATCGGCAGGGTCAGCAGCATCCCCATGGTCACCCAGCCAAAGGCGATGAAGCCGATATGGGCATCGGGCAGTCGCACGAACTCCACCGCGAAACGGAACATGCCATACAGCGTCAGAAACAGGCCGGAGAGCAGCCCGCGGGCACGCGGTTTGGCGGAGACGAACCACAGCACCAGGAAGAGCACCAGCCCCTCCAGCACCGCTTCGTAGATCGCCGAAGGGTGGCGCGGCTGGGGCCCCATGCCGGGAAACGGCATGCCCCAAGGCAATTCGGTGGATCGCCCCGGGAGTTCGCGGTTGATGAAATTGCCGATACGCCCGGCGCCCAGGCCGATCGGCGCCAGGGGAGCGACGAAATCGGTGAGCGTCAGGTAGGCCAGGCCCTTCTTGCGAGCGAACCACCAAGAAGCCAACAGCACCCCGGCCAGGCCACCGTGGAAGCTCATGCCGCCATCCCAGATCCGCAGGATCCACAGCGGATCCTCGACCCACTGGCCCAACCCGTAGAACAGCGCGTAGCCCAGGCGCCCGCCCACTACTACGCCGATGGCGGCATAGAACAGCAGGTCGCCAATGTCGTCATGGGTGAGGCCAATGCGCGGGGCGCGTCGGCGGCCCAGGAACCAAGCGGCGACGAAGCCCACCACGTACATCAGGCCATACCAGTGCACCTGGAAGGGGCCCAGGGAAATCGCCACGGGGTCTATCTCGGGATAGTTCAGCATCAAAGCTCCTTGCAGGGGCATAAGGATCGGACGCCCGGCGCTGAAGGGCCGAGCGCAACATCATGGGGTATCCGGGGCGTCGACATGGGTCGGCAGCCAATGTCTGACCTGTTCGATCAGCTGCTGGGGACGGTAGGGTTTGGCCAGATAGTCGTCCAGCCCTGCCTCGGCAAAACGACGGCGATCCTCTTCGCTGGCGTTGGCGGTCAGCGCCACCAGTACGCTGCGATGCCCCGGGTAGCGCTCGACCTCGAGGTCGCGCCAGCGGCGGCTGGCCTCCATGCCGTCCATGTCGTCCATGAAAATGTCCATCAACACCAGGTCAAAGGGCACTTGCTCCAGGCAGGCCAGGGCCTCGGCACCGCTGGTAGCGGTGCGGACCTCAAATCCCTGACGCTCCAGCACCTGACGAGCCAGCATAAGATTGACGGGGCCGTCGTCGACAATCAGCACTCGGCTCACCCGCTGGGCAGCCGGCGGGTCGGCGGCAACCGGTTCTGCACCGGAGATACCTTCGAGCAGCACCGCCAGGTCACCGAGCCGCTCGCGAAGCTCGCCAAGCGCGCGGCGCTGGGGGTCGCTGAGGGGCTCATCTTTCGCCGTCAGCAGCGACTCCAGGCTCCTGGTGAGCGGCTTGAGCTCACGTCCGAGCAGCGTCAGGTAGTCGGACTTGAGCCGAGACTCTTCCCGGGCCCGATCACGCCCGGCTTCCAGGCGCTCCAGGCGCTGCCCGCGCCGGGCAAGCTCCGCTTCCAGATGCTGCAGGCGGCGACGCAGCGGCTCATCCCCGGGCGGGACGGGATCGCTCGCCGGCGCAACGACAGCCAGGCGCCGAGGCGCAGGAGCGCTGGCATCGGACTCGGCATGCCTGCCTGGCTGGCGCACGGCCACGGCCACTGCCACGACGAGATTGAACGCCGAGGCCATCAGCATCGCCGCCAGCCAGCCGCCAGGGGCATCGACCAGCAGCAGTGCCAGCAGACCCGCCAGCAGCAGGCCGAGTTGCACCAGCAGCACCAGGCGAAGGGTGAAAGGTAATCGCCGCGATGGGCGACGGTTATCGAACCGCATTGTTATCCCTGGTCGATCATGTGATTGGCGAAAGATTGACGAAAAAGAGTGTACGTCGGGGGTGGCCGGCTGTCATGGCCGGTGATGTGACCACCGGCGGAACGCTTCCCGAGGGCTGCGGGAGCCGCTAAGCTGGCGGCATGTGCCTGATTGCCTTTGACCATCGTCCCGGCGAAGCGTGGCCGCTGCGGCTGGTCGCCAACCGCGACGAATTCTACGACCGCCCTGCCGCCCCGCTCGCCGGCTGGGCGGATGTACCCGCCATCGTCGGCGGCCGCGACCTCGAGGCCGGCGGCAGCTGGCTGGCGGTGCATCGCCGCGGGCGCTTCGCCGCGGTCACCAACGTACGCGACCCGCGACTCAAGGTATCGGTCGATGCGCCCAGCCGCGGGGACCTGGTGCGAGACGCCCTCACCTGCCCCGACCTCCCCGCCTGGCTCGACCGCCTGGCCGGAGGCGAAGCCGCACGCTTTGCCGGCTTCAACCTGCTGGCCGGCGACGGGAACCGGCTGTGGCACCTGCACCGCGGCCTGGGTGGCATTTCTCTTAGCGTGATCCCCCCAGGCCTGCACGGGCTCTCCAACTCAAGCCTGAACACCCCATGGCCCAAGCTGATCGAGGCGCGCCAGGGGCTAGGCGCCTGCCTGCGCCACGGTCGTTGGCCCGAGGATGCCATCACGGCCATGGCCGATCCCCACCCGGCCGATGACCACCAGCTGCCGGAAACCGGCGTGGGCGTGGAGATGGAGCGAATGCTCTCCTCACCCTTCATCGTTGGCGAGCGCTATGGCACTCGCGCCATGACCTGGCTGGGCTGGCACGCCAGCGGTCGCATCGAGATCGGTGAACGACGCTTCGGCCCCGGGGGTGTGGCGCAGGGGGAGAGCGTGGAGCGCCTCACCACTTAGGCAATACCCCCAAAGGCCCATTCTTTCTGGTGGGAGATGGGCTCTGCCCGGCGAATGGCGCCGCAGGCGCCCCGGCGGTGTTGCTTACGTTGCAGAATGCCGCCCAGGAGCCCTTCGGCCTCCCTTCGCCCCGCAGAGCGTGGCTCCCACCAGAAAAAACCATCCTCAAGCAGAAGACCAACGATGGGCGATGCTGCTCTTCAATCCCTTGGCGGGAGCAGGTGGCCGAGTTCCCAGCCTCCCAGGCGTTCGGTCAGGTGGCGGCGCACCTCGCCTGGGCTGTCGAGGCGCAGGGTCTCTGCCACGAGTTCGCGGGCGCCTTGCAGGGTCACGCGTCGGATGGCGGCGCGCACCTTGGGCAGGCTCGGGGCGTTCATGGAGAGCGCATCGAAGCCCATGCCCATCAGCAGCAGGGCGCCGGCGGGGTCTCCGGCCAGCTCGCCGCACACCGAGATTGGCCTATCGAGCCGCCGGGCCTCGCGGGCCAGGGTCGCCATGGCGGAGAGCACCGCCGGGTGACAGGCGTCGAAGAGATCGGCGACCCGCGGGTTGTTGCGATCCACCGCCAGCAGGTACTGGGTGAGGTCGTTGCTGCCCACCGAGAAGAAGTCGACGCGCCGGGCCAGGGCGTCGAGCTGGTAGAGGGTCGCCGGCACCTCGATCATCACGCCCACCTTCGGCCGCGGGACCTCAACGCCCTCCTCGCCCAGTTCCACGATGGCGCGGTCGAGCAGCTTGAGGGCGTCGTCGACCTCGTCGACGTTGGTCACCATGGGCAGCAGCACCTGAAGGTTGTCCAGGCCCTGGGAGGCACGCAGCATGGCGCGAAGCTGCACCATCAGCACTTCGGGGTGGTCGAGGGTGACGCGGATGCCGCGCCAGCCGAGGAAGGGGTTGGCCTCCTCAATGGGGAAATAGGGCAGGTCCTTGTCGCCGCCGATATCCAGGGTGCGCATCACCACCGGCAGCGGAGCGAAGCTCTCCAGCTGGTCGCGGTAGAGCCGCGTCTGCTCCTGCTCACCGGGAAAGCGCTCGGTGACCATGAAGGGGACCTCGGTGCGGTAGAGCCCCACCCCGCTGATGCGGCTCTTCAGCGAGGCCACCGCATCCACCACCAGGCCGGTGTTGACCATCAGTGGCATATCGTGACCGTCCGGGGTGCGGCTGGGCAGGTCCTGCTCGTGCTCCAGCACCTCGGTGAGCGCCTGTTCCTCGGCGATTTGTCCACGATAGTGGGTGAGCAGCTCCTCCCCGGGGCGCACGAAGAGTCGACCGCGGTGGCCATCGAGGATCACCCGCGCGCCGGAAAGCCTGGGCAGGGGCAGGTCGACCATCCCGAGCACCGTGGGGATGCCCATGGCGCGGGCGATGATCGCCACGTGGGAGGTGCTGGAGCCGCGGACCGAGACCAGCCCGGCGAGCTTGTCGCGGGGCACCTCGCCAAGCATCGCCACGCTCAGCTCGTCGCCCACCAGGACGGTGCTGTCGGGAAAGACCGCGGGCATCTGCGGCGTCTCTTCCTGCAGGTGCGCCAGCACGCGGCGCCCCAAATCCCGCACGTCGGCGGCACGCTCGCGCAGATAATCGTCATCGACCCGTTCCAGGTACTGCACGTGGCGCTTGACCACGTCGGCGAGCGCCCCGGGGGCCCACTGCCCTTCGCGGATGCGCTTCTCCACCTCCTGGGAAAGTGCCGCCTCGCTGAGCATCTGCTGGTAAACCTCGAACAGCGCCAGCTCCTGGGCGGAGACCCGGTTGGCCAGGCGCGCGGCGACGGCGCGGAGCTCCTCTCGCACGCGGCCGATCGCCTCCTTGAGGCGAGCGATCTCGTACTCCATGTCGGTGGGGATCAGATCCGGCACGCTGTCGAGATCGGCGGGCGGGGCGATCACCACCGCCTCGCCGATACTCATGCCCGGGGCACCGGCCACCCCCTTGAAGTGCACCTGGCCTTCAAGGCTCGGGCGGGTGAGATTGCCGGTGGCCAGGGCATGGGCCAACACCCCGGCGAGCTGGGCCGCCATGGTGACCAGGAAAGCCTCGTCTTCTTCGTCGTAGCGACGCTTTTCTTCCTGCTGCACCACCAGCACGCCGAGCATGCGGCGCTGGTGGATGATCGGCACGCCGAGGAAACTGCAGTAGCGCTCCTCGCCGGTGGATTCGAAGTAGCGAAACTGGGGATGCGCCTGAGCGTCCTCGAGATTGAGCGGCTCCTCGCGCCTGGCCACCAGCCCCACCAGGCCTTCGCCCACGGGCAGCGACACCCGCCCCACCGCCTGGGTGCGCAGGCCGATGGTTTCCATCAGCACCAGCTGCTCGATCTCATCGTCGTGGAGGTAGAAGGAACAGACATCAGCCTTCATGGCCTTGCGGATGCGCCGCACCATGGTGGCGAGAGCCGCTTCCAGGGTGCGGGCCCCGGTGACTTCCTGTGTGATGCGGCGCAGGACATCAAGCATGGGGGTGACGTTTCCCGTTGTTATCGTTGGGAGAGAGGCAGGCAATCTCTTCAGCCCTTTGAGACTGCCTCACCGGGGCGGGGTTCCTGTGTCCGGCAACACCCTCAGACTCTCAGAGGAACCGGCCGAGCAGATAGATCGGTCAAGGATCTCAGGCGAAGAACTTAAGCGAAGAACTCAGCCGAGGAACTCATCCGAGGAACTTAGCCGAAAACCTTAGCCTAACCCCAGGGCCAGGCGCTGGGCACGGGGGGAAAGCTCCTTGAGCGCGCGGCGGTAGACCTCACGCTTGAAGGGCACAACCTGAGCCAGAGGATACCAGTAACTGACCCAGCGCCACCCGTCGAACTCTGGCTGCTCAGTCCCGTCCATGCAGATCTGACTCTCCTGGCAGCGGATCCTCAGCAGGAACCACTTCTGTTTCTGGCCGATGCACACCGGCCGTGAATGGGTACGAATCATGCGTCGCGGCAGGCGGTAACGCAGCCAACCCCGGGTGCAGGCAAGGATATCGACATCGTCGTCCGTCAGGCCGATCTCCTCGAAGAGTTCGCGAAAAAGTGCCTCTTGCGGTGTCTCGTTCGCCTTGATGCCTCCCTGGGGAAACTGCCAAGCATTCTGCCCTACCCGACGCGCCCATAGCAGCTGCCCCTGATCGTTGGCGATGATGATGCCAACGTTAGGGCGAAAGCCGTCAGCGTCGATCACGGACTTCACCTTGTTAAAACCTGAATTAACACCATTCTTCCACAAGGCCACGAACCGCATCAATACGCATTGCGGACGAGCGGGCTGAACTCGAGTCGCAGACGACCCAGTGTTCTGCGATAATCGCCGACTTTCGGCACTGACCGTCACCCCCGACCTTCACCGTTTGCAACCTGCCCATGGGAGTCATCGTGAGCCTGGCCATCTTCGACCTGGACAATACCCTGCTGTCGATCGACAGCGACCACGCCTGGGGAGAGTTTCTGCTCGAGCAGGGCGCCGTGGACCCGGTGGCCTTCCGCGACGCCAATGATCGCTTCCTCGCCGACTACCAGGCCGGCACCCTGGATATTCACGCCTTTCTCGAGGTGGCGCTCAGGCCCCTGGCCGAGAACAGCCCCGAGCAGCTGGCGGCCTGGCATCAGCAGTTCATGGCCAGCAAGATCGAGCCGCACATCCTGCCCAAGGGGGAAGAGCTGGTGGCCCGCCACCGGACTCGCGGCGACACCCTGCTGATCATTACCGCCACCAACCGCTTCATCACCGGCCCCATCGCCGAGAGGCTGGGTATCGACGACCTGATCGCCGTGGAGCCCGAGATGGTAAAAGGTCGCTATACTGGCCATGTGACGGGCACCCCAAGCTACCGCGAGGGCAAGGTCGTTCGCCTGGAGGCGTGGCTAACCGACCAGGGGCTGAGCCTGGACGACGCCTGGTTCTACAGCGACTCCCACAACGATTTGGCGCTACTGGAAAAAGTTGACTATCCCGTCGCGGTAGACCCCGACCCCACCCTTCGCGAGGTGGCAGAGAGTCGGGGTTGGCGGATCATCAGTCTGAGGGATTGAGCGCCGCTTCATGCACAACCCAAAACCCCGCGCAGGAAAGCCTGGCGGGGTTTTTTACGGCTTACAGCTCACAGCTTATCGCTGAAATTCAGCCCAGCAGATGCTCAACGGCGGCACGCTCTTCGCGCAGCTCGTCTTCGGTGGCCTTCATCTTCTGCTTGCTGAAATCGTCAAGCTCGAGACCCTGGACGATCTCGTACTTGCCGCCCTGGCAGGTCACCGGGTAGGAGTAGATGATGCCCGGCTCCACGCCGTAGCTGCCGTCGGACGGAATCGCCATGCTGACAATCTGTCCATCGGTGCCCAGCGCCCAGTCGCGCATATGGTCGATGGCAGAAGAAGCAGCGGAGGCAGCGGAAGAGGCACCGCGAGCCTTGATGATCGCCGCACCGCGCTGCTGCACGTCTGGAATAAAGGTACTCTCGTACCAGTCACGCTCGACCAGGTCAGCCGCCAGCTTGCCGACCACCTTGCAGTGGGCGATATCGGGATACTGGGTGGCGCTGTGGTTGCCCCAGATCACCATGCTCTGGATATCCGTGACGTGCTTGCCGGTCTTCTGGGCCAGCTGGGTCAGGGCGCGGTTGTGATCCAGACGGGTCATGGCGGTGAACTGCTTGGTATCGATATCCGGCGCGTTGCAGGAGGCGATCAGGGCGTTGGTGTTAGCCGGGTTGCCCACCACCAGCACCTTCACGTCGCTGCTGGCGTTGTCGTTCAGCGCTTTGCCCTGCACGGAGAAGATGGCGGCGTTGGCTTCCAACAGGTCCTTGCGCTCCATGCCCGGACCGCGCGGACGCGCGCCGACCAACAGGGCAAAATCGGCGTCCTTGAAGGCGACATTGGGATCGTCGCTGGCGACGATCTCCTGCACCAGCGGGAAGGCGCAGTCGTTCAGCTCCATCACGACGCCATTCAGGGCTTCCATGGCCGGGGGGATCTCGAGCAGCTGCAGGATGATCGGCTGATCCTTGCCCAGCATGTCGCCGGAGGCGATGCGGAAAGCGAGGGAGTAGCTGATCTGACCGGCAGCGCCGGTGATAGCAATACGGACGGGCTGTTTCATGGAGGCTCCTTGATTGTCAACGCACGGGTTATCGCCGTGAGGACGGACCCGCCGGGTTTGCCGCCGGGCCAGCATTCAAACCGGGGCATGTTATGCCTGCACTGCACAAAACTCAATTCGACCTAGGATGAGGACCTGTTGCCGAGGGTGATATGCTGATACGTCATGCTCGCTGATGGATCACCCCGCATGTTGCTTCGACGCCTACCCCTCTCCCCGCTGCTGGCCATCGCCGTGACCCTTGCCCTGGTGGTGTGGCTGGCCTTCGGCGATCTGCAGCGTTTCCAGGACGCTGCACCTGAGGGTGAGGCAGCCGAGGCAGAGCCGGCGGCAAGGGTCGAGGTGGTAACGCAGAAGGCCGAGGCTCACTCCCCACGACTGGTGCTTCAGGGTCAGCTTGCGGCCGACCGCGAACTGACCCTGCGCGCGCGTCAGGCGGGGCGCGTCGAGGCACTCCCCAAGGCGGCAGGCAGCCGGGTCGAGGCCGGCACGGTGCTGCTTGCGCTGGCCCAAGACGAGCTGCCGGCTAGGCTCGAACAGGCCGAGGCGGAGTTGGCCCTGGCCCGCGCCGAACTGGCCGGCGCGGACGACCTGCGCCGCCGACAGCTGATCTCCAACACCGACTACCTGCGCCTGCAGAGCGGCGCCTCCCGCGCCGTTGCCGAGCTGGCAAGCCTGCGCCGCCAGCTCGGCGACACTCGCCCCACCGCCCCCTTCGACGGCGTGCTCGACCGCCTCGACCCCGAGCTTGGCGAATTGATTCAGGTGGGGGAGGCCTGGGGCCTGCTGGTGGACGATACCCGACTGGTCGCCAGAGCCTGGGCCCCCCAGAGGGATGCCCATGGGCTAGAGCCCGGCTTGCCCGCGGAGCTGCATCTACTGGACGGTTCCCGACTGCAGGGCGAGGTGAGTCTGGTCGGCCGACGTGCCGAGGATGAAACACGCACCTTCGCCGTGGAGGCCCGGGTGGCCAACCCCGACCGGCGGCGCCTGGCCGGCGCCAGCGCCACCCTGGTCATCACCCTCCCTGAGCAGCCGGTGCACCGACTCTCCCCCGCCCTGCTGGGGCTCGACGATGATGGCCAGCTGGCGGTAAAGCATCTGGATGACCAGGATCGGGTCGTGCGCACGCCGGTGACCCTGGTCGACGCCTCCAGTGATGACGCCCGGGTCGCGGGGCTACCCGAGCGGGTGCGCCTGATTACCCTGGGCGCCGGTCTGGTGGCCCCGGGCGAACGGGTCGTGCCGGTCGAGGCCGACGCCACACAGGCGTCGCCCTGAGATGCGCACCCTGATCGAAGCTGCCCTGGATCGGTCGCGCACCACCCTGCTGCTGCTGGCCGCCCTGCTGCTGGCTGGCCTGGCCGCCTGGCAGGTGATTCCCAAGGAAGCCAACCCCGACGTTGCCATCCCCATCATCTATGTGTCGCTGTCGCTGGAGGGGGTCAGCCCCGAGGATGGTGAGCGGCTTCTGGTGCGACCCATGGAGCAGGAGCTGCGCAGCATCGAGGGGGTCCGCAAGATGACCTCCCAGGCAAGCGAAGGCCGCGCCGCGGTGACCTTGGAGTTCGATGCCGGCTTCGATCCGGAACAGGCGCTTACCGACGTGCGCGAGAAGGTCGACATCGCCCGGGCCGAGCTGCCCCAGGAGGCCGACGAACCTCGCGTCATGGAGGTCAATGTGGGGCTCTTTCCGGTGCTCTCCATCGGTCTCTCCGGGCCGCTGGAGGAGACCCAGCGCCTGGCCGTGGCGCGCCGTCTGAAGGAGGAGATCGAGGGCATCGCCGAGGTATTGGAGGTCGATATCGGCGGCGACCGCGAAGAACTGTTGGAGATTGTGGTCGACCCCCTGGTGTTGGACACCTACGGCGTCGACTTCGGCACCCTGTTCAACCTGGTCAACCGCAACAACCGCCTGGTGGCGGCGGGCAGCCTGGACACCGGCGCCGGACGCCTGGCGCTCAAGGTACCCGGCGTGATCGAGCGACTCGAGGATGTCATGGCCATGCCGGTGAAGGTGGACGGCGACCGGGTGGTCACCTTCGGCGATGTGGCCTGGATCCGCCCCACCTTCAAGGACCCGGAAGGTTTCGCCCGCATCGACGGCCAGCCGGCGCTGGTGATGGAGATATCCAAACGCGCCGGGGCCAACGTCATCGCCACCATCGAACAGGTCGAGCGCCTGCTCGACGACGCCGGCGGGGTCATACCCGAGGCTCTCGAGATCACCACCATCATGGACCAGTCCGAGATGGTGGAAGAAATGCTCGACGAGCTACTCAACAACGTGCTCACCGCGGTGGTCATGGTGCTGGTGGTGGTTCTTGCCGCCATGGGGTTGCGCAGCGCGCTGATGGTGGGCCTGACCATTCCCGGGGCCTTTCTCAGCGGCATCCTGATGATCTGGACGCTCGGCTATACCCTCAATGTGGTGGTGCTCTTCGCGCTGATCCTGGTGGCCGGCATGCTGGTGGATGGCGCCATTGTGGTCAGCGAGCTGGCCGACCGCCATCTGCGCCAGGGCCAACCGCCCCGAGAGGCCTGGGTGAATGCCGCCGCGCGCATGAGCTGGCCGGTGATCGCTTCCACCGCCACCACCCTGGCCGTCTTCATGCCGCTGCTCTTCTGGCCCGGCGTGGTGGGGGAGTTCATGAAGTACCTGCCAGCCACGGTGATTCTCTGCCTGCTGGCCTCGCTGGCCATGGCGCTGGTATTCCTGCCCACCTTGGGCGGCGTCTTCGGCGTGAGTGCCTCCCGCCGAGAAACCGGGCAGAACCAGAACCGGGTCAGCGTCGGCGGACAACTCTATCGCGCCCTGCTCGCCCGCCTGCTCTCCATGCCGGGACTGACCCTGCTGTTCGCCCTGCTGCTCATGATGCTGATCACCACCGCCTATGCCCGTTTCAACCACGGCGTAGAATTCTTTCCTGCCGTGGAACCGGACAGCGCCCAGGTGCTGGTGCGGACCCGGGGCGACTTTTCTGCTGAGGAGAAGGACGCCGTGGTGCGCCGGGTGGAGGCTCGCCTGTCCGGCATGAGCGAGGTGGAAGCGCTCTACGCCCGCTCCTTCGCCATGCCCAATCAACAGCTCGGCAGCGACGTGATCGGCGTGCTGCAGTTTCAGCTGATCGACTGGCAGCGCCGCCGCCCGGTGGCGGCGATCTTCTCGGAGATGCGCGAGCGCACCGCCGGCCTGCCCGGGGTCATTCTGGAGTTTCGCGAACAGGAGATGGGGCCCGGCGAGGGCAAACCCATCGTCCTGGAGGTGAGCGGCCATGACGATGCCGCCACCGACCGCGCAGTAGAGCGACTGCGCGAGCTGATGGACGGGCTAGGTGGCTTCCGCGACATCGAAGATAACCGCAGCCTGCCCGGGGTGGAGTGGCGAGTGATGGTGGACCGCGAGGCGGCGGCGCGCTTCGGCGCCGATGTCGCGGCGGTGGGCAGCGCCGTTCAGCTGATCACCACCGGCCTGCAGGTGGCCAGCTATCGTCCCGCCGGGGTCAGCGACGAGGTGGACATTCGCGTGCGCCTGCCGGCGGGCTACCGCTCACTGGACCAGCTGGGCCGGCTGACCCTCAATACCGCCCGGGGTCAGGTGCCGATCTCACACTTCGCGGAGCTGGTGCCGGCACCCAAGGTGGGCACCCTGCACCGCATCGACGGCCGCCGCGCGGTGACCCTGGAGGCGGATGTGGCGGAGGGATACCGCAGCGATGAGCGACTGCGCGCCTTGCTGGAGGCCGGCGGCACGCCGCCCGAGGGAGTGATGGTCGAGGTGGCCGGTGAACAGGAAGACCAGCAGGAGGCCAGCCGCTTTCTGGGCAGCGCATTCCTGATCGCCATCGCCATGATGACGCTGATCCTGGTGACACAGTTCAACAGCTTCTATCAGGCGGGACTGGTGCTCACGGCGATCGTCTTTTCCACTGCGGGAGTGCTCATGGGGCTGCTGGTCAACGCCCAGCCGTTCGGCATCGTGATGGTGGGCATGGGCATCATCGCCCTGGCAGGGATCGTGGTGAACAACAATATCGTGCTGATCGACACCTACAATCAGCTGCGTGGCGAGGGGCTATCTCCCGGTGAGGCAGCCCTTGAGGCAGGCGGGCTGCGCCTGCGCCCCGTGCTGCTCACCGCGGTGACCACGGTGCTCGGCCTGACGCCCATGGTGCTGGGGGTAAACGTGAACCTGTTTGCGCCGAGCCTGGGGTTAGGGGCCCCCTCCACCCAGTGGTGGACCCAGCTTTCCAGCGCCATCGCCGGCGGCCTGACCTTCGCCACCGCCCTGACGCTACTGCTGACGCCCTGCATGCTGGTGTTGGGTGGGCGCTTCGAGAAGCGCGCCCGATAAATCGGGCTCCAGGGGACAAGAACGAAAACTATTATCAGAACGAAAGCTATTATTGGCGGCTAGGAGCCCAGCTCGGCTCGGGCCGCATCCGGGGCGTGGGCGGCGTGAACCCGAGCGATCAACTGATCCTCGAGGCCGAAGCGCTCGGTGAGGCCGTGGGCCAGGCGTTCGATCCAGGCGGGCAGCCGACCAAGATGCTGACGCACGCGGCCGGGACTGTTGTACTCGGCATCGAAGGAAAGCACCAGTTCGGTCGACATCTCCAGCCGCGTCAGCAGGCTATCGGCCAGGTTCAGGGCCGCCTCGTCCTCGAAGGCCTTGGCCTCGTCCCGCAACTGGGGGTAGATCTCGAAATGGCCGGCGCTGATGTAGTCCATCAACAGCTCGCTGAAGCGATCGATATCCGCCTTGCTCACCGCTTCCAGTTCAACGTCGCAGGCTTGCTTGAGGGCGACGAAGTGGACCAGCAGCTCGCGGCGCTCATCCAACCAGCGATCGATCAGCTGGTGCACGCCACCCCAGCGTTCCAGGGCGCTCTTGCAGTCTTCCAGCATGGGGAACCTCCGTTGCTCCATGAGGGCCGGTGGCAGGAGACACCGTACCGATGAATCCAGACTCCCCCCTCCCGCGGCGAGTGTCAATCCCCCGCCCGGGCGGGGGCTCAGCGACGCTCGCGGAATGCCGAGAGCACCAGGCCCAGCGGCGCCACGGCCAGCACCACAAAGCCGATCAGCGTCCAGCCTGGCAGCGAGATGCCGAGCAGCAGGAAGTCGATCTCGGCGCATTCGCCGGAGCCGGAGAGCACCATGGCCAGCACGTCCCGCCAGGGCAGCAACTCCATCATGTAGTCGAGGCCTGGACCACAGCTGGGCACCTCGTCAGGGGGCAGCGACTGCAGCCAAAGATGCCGCCAGGCCACGCCGATGCCGCCAATCACGGCAGCCAACCCCAGCACACCATAGACACCCGCACCAACCCGTCCCGTGGGGTTGTGAAGGGCAGCGACAACAAAGACAGCGGCGGCGGCGAGCACTGCCACCCGCTGGAAGATGCACAGCGGGCAGGGGGCAAGCCCGACGACGTGCTCCAGAACCAGGGCCACGCTCATCATCAACACGCAGAAGGCCAACCCGGCCAGGCTCCAGTGGCGCACGCTCAGGCGAGCCAGGGGATGGCTCATGGGCGTGCCTCGCCGATGATGCGCGACTCTCGGGCATGGGCGAAGTAGTCGGCCAGGAAGTCATCGAAGGAGACACGGTCACCGGCTTCGATCTCCTCCTGCTGGCGCATGGACGTTCCTGCCAGCTCCTCGAAGAGCGCCTCACGAGCCGGGTCCATGGGCTCGCGGCGCAGCCGTTCGGCCTGTTCGCGAGCGATGGCCAGCATGGCGTCACTGAACTCTTCGTCGTTCTCCTGCAAGCGCGCGAGCAGCTGCCCGGAGGGCGTGAGAGCAGGATCGGCGAGGCGCGGGGCCATGGCGGCCACGGCGTCACGGTGGGGGCTGCCCTCCTCCAACAGGTCGAGCAGGCCGGCCACGCCGTCGATGGCAGCCAGGATCTCGTCGCCCCATTCCGCCACGCTGCGATCACGACCGCGGTCATTCAGGCGCAGCTCCGGGTCGCGGCCACGCTCCACCACCAGGCGGCGGTTGTCGTCGAGGCTCTCGCACTCCTCATCGGAAATCCAGGGGCTCTCGTCGAGCAGACACCACATCACGAAGGCGTCGATGAAGTAGATCTGCTCCTCATCCAGCCCAAGGGTCAGCAGCGGGTTGAGGTCGAGGCAGCGCACCTCGATGTATTCCACCCCGCCGCCCTCCAGGGCCTGGCTGGGGGTCTCGCCGTGGCGGGTCACCCGCTTGGGGCGGATATCGCTGTAGTACTCGTTCTCGATCTGCAGGATATTGGCGTTCAGCTGGCGCCACTCACCGTCCTCGTTCACGCCCAGCGCCGCATAGGCGGGCCAGGGGGTGGAGATAGCATTGCGCAGGGTGCCCACATAGTTGGAAAGGGAATTGAAGCAGATCTTGAGCTGCTCCTGGACCTTGTTCTGATAGCCCAGGTCCGACATCCTCAGGCTGGTGGCCCAGGGGGAGATCAGGGTCTCGGCACCGTGAGCCTGGAGCTTATCGGGAAGCTCGCCGTCGGGCAGGAAGCTGCGATCCAGCGCCGGGGAAGCGCCAAACAGATAGAGCAGCAGCCAGCTGTGGCGGCGAAAGTTTCGGATCAGCCCAAAGTAGCGCTGTGAGCGATAGTCGGACATGGGCCGTTCGGAGGCTCCCTCCAGCTCGCGCAGCAGTTGCCAGAGGTCCTCGGGCAGCGAGACGTTATAGTGCACCCCGGCGATGGCCTGCATGATCCGCCCATAGCGCACGTCCAGGCCCTTGCGGTAGACCCGCTTCATGGTTCCCACATTGGAGGTGCCGTAGTCGGCGATCGGCACGCTGTCGTTGCCGTCGAGCCGCGAGGGCATGCTGGCCGGCCAGATCAGCTCCTCACCCAGGTAGCGATAGGTAAAGCGGTGCAGATCGCCGAGAAAGGCCATGGCGTCCGCCGGGCGACAGTACACCGGCGTGATGTACTCGAGCAGCGCCTCGGAGTAGTCGGTGGTGACATGCGGATGGGTCAGCTTGGAACCCAGCGCGACCGGGTGCGGGGTCTGGACGATGCGCCCCGCAGGGTCGACGCGCAGCCCCTCCTTCTCAAGACCGCGGCGCAGCCGGCTGAACTGCCCCTGGCGGGCGGGACCGGCCAGGCGCTCGATGAGGGTGGCGAGTGAGTCGGACAAGGTAACACCCCTGGTAGTCGAAAATTAGCGTGGAAAATTAGCGTGGAAGATTAGCGCTTCTGTTTGGCCTTGAGCAGGGCGGCACCGAGAGCGCCCACCTGCCCCTCTGGAGTGTCCGAGCTGCGCCCATTTGCCTTGCGGGAAGCAGGCTGGCCATTGGTTTTGTGGCCATTGGTTTTGTGGCCATCGGATTTCTGGCCCCCGGGCTGGCGGCTGTTGTTGCCTCGGCGCGGCCTACCGCCGCCTTCTTCGTCGGGCTGGTCGTCCAGGCGCATGGTAAGGCCGATGCGGGCCCGCTCAATGTCCACGCTCATCACCTTGACCTTGACGATGTCGCCGGCCTTGACCACCGAACGCGGGTCCTCGACGAACGTGTCGGAGAGCGCCGAGATATGCACCAGGCCATCCTGGTGGACCCCGATATCGACAAAGGCGCCGAAGTGGGTAACGTTCGTGACGGTTCCCTCGAGCACCATGCCGGGCTCCAGGTCCTTGAGCGTCTCGACCCCTTCGCGGAACGCCGCGGCCTTGAACTCCGGCCGCGGGTCACGGCCCGGCTTGTCCAACTCGGCGAGGATATCTGTCACCGTGGGCACGCCAAAGCGCTCGTCGGCGAACTCGGCAGGCTTCACCGACCGAAGGGTGGCGGTGTCGCCAATCAGACTGGCCAGTTCGCGACCGCTCTGGCGGGCGATGCGCTCTACCAGCGAATAGGCCTCGGGGTGCACCGCGCTGGCGTCCAGCGGGTTGGTGCCGTTCATGATGCGCAGGAAACCGGCGCACTGCTCGAAGGTCTTGGGCCCCAGGCGACTGACCTCAAGCAACTCACGGCGGCTGGCGAAGGCGCCTTGCGCATTGCGCCGGGCGACGACCGCCTCGGCCAGGGCCGGTGAGAGGCCGGCCACTCGCGAGAGCAGCGCGCTGGAGGCGGTGTTGAGGTCGACCCCCACGCCGTTCACGCAGTCCTCGATCACCGCCTCGAGGCTTCTCGACAGCTGCAGCTGGGAGACGTCGTGCTGGTACTGGCCCACGCCGATGGACTTGGGCTCAATCTTGACCAGCTCGGCCAGCGGGTCCTGCAGGCGCCGAGCGATGGAGACCGCCCCGCGAATGGTAACGTCGAGATCCGGCATTTCCCGTGAGGCGTACTCCGAGGCGGAGTAGACCGAGGCCCCGGCCTCGCTGACCATCACCTTGGAGAGCGCCCGCTTCGAGGCGAAGGCCTTGACGAGATCACCGGCCAGACGGTCGGTCTCGCGACTGGCGGTGCCGTTGCCCACGGCGATCAGCGCCACATCGTGCTTCTCGACCAGCCTGGCCAGTTCGACCAGGGACGCCTCCCAGGCGTTGCGCGGCGCGTGGGGGTAGAGGGTGGCCTCCTCGAGGAACTGGCCGGTAGCGTCCACCACAGCGACCTTGCAGCCGGTGCGCAGGCCCGGGTCGATGGCCAGCGTCGCCTTCTGCCCCGCCGGGGCGGCCAGCAGCAGATCCTTGAGGTTGGCGGCGAACACCTCGATGGCCGCAAGCTCGGCGCGCTCGCGCAGCCGGCCCAACAGCTCGGTCTCGAGATGGGTGTAGAGCTTGACCCGCCAGGTCCAGCGCACCACGTCGCGCAGCCACTTGTCGGCGGCGCGGCCCTCGTCGCCGCTCCCGTTGAAGATATCGAAGTGCCGCGCGATGGCCACCTGGGCGGGATGGATCGGCGCCTCGTCCTCGCCGGGCAGCCTGATGGCCAGGGTCAACACGCCCTCGTTGCGGGCCCGAAACATCGCCAGCGCCCGGTGAGATGGCGTCCTGGCGAGTTTCTCGTCGTGCTCGAAGTAGTCGGAGAACTTGGCGCCCTCGCGCTCCTTGCCGGCAATCAGCCTGGCGCTGAGCTCGCCCTCCTGCCAAAGCCGCTCGCGCAGCCGACCTACCAGCTCGGCGTCTTCGGCAAAGCGTTCCATCAGGATCTGGCGGGCCCCATCCAGGGCCGCTTTCGTATCCTCGACGGCGGGGACATCGCCTTTCGCCGGGTGAAGATAGCGGGACGCCTCGGTCTCCGGGTCCAGGGTCGGATCGGCCAGCAGCGCCTCGGCCAGCGGCTCAAGCCCCGCCTCGCGAGCGATCTGGGCCTTGGTCCGGCGCTTCTTCTTGTAGGGCAGATAGAGATCTTCCAGGCGCTGCTTGGTGTCGGCGGCCTGGATCTGCCCCTTGAGCTCGGCGGTCAGCTTGCCCTGTTCCTCGATGGCGGCCAGCACCGCCCCACGGCGCTCCTCCAGCTCACGCAGATAGGCGAGGCGCTCGTGAAGGTTGCGCAGCTGAATGTCGTCAAGCCCGCCGGTCACCTCCTTGCGATAGCGGGCGATGAAGGGCACGGTCGCCCCGCCGTCGAGCAGCTCCACCGTCGCCGAGACCTGCTGCGGGCGAACGGAGAGTTCCTCGACGAGGCGCGTGATGATGCGGCTGGTGGCGTCCATGTAACCCCTTCGCTGATGCTCGAAATTCAATCGCGACAAGGTATCACAAGCGCCCCGCCCGCGGCAGGCTTGACGTCCGTGAAAGCAACAGCCCCGCGGCCGGGGCACGCGGGGCTGTTGCAGGGGTCGCGAGACGCGCTGGTGCCGCCAGGCAATCAGGTCAGGCTGGGGCCTGCCTTGACGATGGCCTCGTTGACGCCGTCGAACTTCTTGAAGTTGTCGACGAACTGCTCGGCCAGGTCCTGGCACTTACGGTCGTAGGCGTCCTTGTCTTCCCAGGTATCGCGCGGATTGAGCAGGCTGGAATCAACCCCCGGCACCGCCATCGGCACGTCCAGGTTGAGCCCGTCGAGGCGCTGGGTATCGATCTCGCGCAGCACGCCGGACTGGATGGCGCTGATGATGGCGCGGGTGGTCGGGATGGAGAAGCGCGAACCGCCCTCACCGTAGGAGCCGCCGGTCCAGCCGGTGTTGACCAGGTAGACCTGGGCATCCTTTTCGTCCACGCGTTTGATCAGCAGGTCAGCGTAGACGCGGGCCGGGCGCGGGAAGAAAGGCGCACCGAAGCAGGTGGAGAATGTGGTGGAGAGGCCTTCGGCGGAACCCATCTCGGTGGAACCCACCTTGGCGGTGTAGCCGGAGAGGAAGTGATAGGCCGCGGCTTCCTTGGAAAGCACCGAGACCGGCGGCAGCACACCGCTCATGTCGCAGGTCAGAAAGACGATGGCGTTGGGCTCACCGGCGCGGTTCTCGAGCACGCGCTTCTCGACGTGCTCCAGCGGGTAGGCGGCACGAGAGTTCTGGGTGAGGCTGTCGTCGGCGTAGTTCGGCTCGCGGCGGTCGTCGAGGACCACGTTCTCCAGCACGGTGCCAAACTTGATGGCGTTCCAGATAACCGGCTCGTTCTTCTCGGAAAGATCGATGCACTTGGCGTAGCAGCCACCTTCGATATTGAACACGGTGCCCGGCCCCCAGGCGTGCTCGTCGTCACCGATCAGGTAGCGGGCCGTGTCGGCGGAGAGGGTGGTCTTGCCGGTACCAGAGAGACCGAAGAAGAGGCAGGTCTCACCGTCCTCGCCCACGTTGGCAGAGCAGTGCATCGGCAGCACGTCGAAGCCGGGCAGCAGGAAGTTCTGCACCGAGAACATGGCCTTCTTCATCTCGCCGGCGTAGCGCATCCCGGCAATCAGCACCTTCTTCTGGGCAAAGTTGATGATCACGGCGCCGTCAGAATGGGTGCCATCACGGGACGGATCACACTCGAAGCCGGCGGCGTTGATGATGGTCCACTCCTCCTTGGCGGAGGGGTTGTAGGCCTCCGGGCGCACAAACATGGTGCGGCCAAACAGGTTCTGCCAGGCGGCCTCGGTCTGAACGCGTACCGGCAAGTAGTAGGTCGGATCGCTGCCAACGTGGAGCTCCGACACGAAGTGCTCCTGGCTCAGCAGGTAATCCTCGACGCGGGCCCAGAGGGCATCGAACTTCTCGGCGTCGAAGGGACGGTTGACGCTGCCCCAGTCGATCTGCGCGCTGGTGGACGGCTCATCGACCAGGAAACGGTCCTTGGGTGAGCGCCCGGTGCGCACACCGGTATCCACCACCAGGGCGCCGTTGGCGGCCAGGCGGCCCTCACCGGTGGCCACTGCACGCTCAATCAGTTCTGCGCTGCTGAGGTTGACGTGGGCTTTGGGAGCTTGGGGTGTGGTCATATCGGTTCCTGGGCCTTGCGGCCGATTCTCACGTGTGCCGGGCGTCAGTGGCGACGCAGCGGGTACCTGCCATCGATCGCCGCTGCGGATTTTCCGTCGGGTGGCGAAACGATCGAGCCGAAAAAGCGGCGCCATTATGGCAAAAACCGCCGCCGCGTGAAACGCTGTTTTTGGCCGAAATTCGTGTAGTTTTTCTACAACATGACGCCATTTCACCACAGGAAGCATTGTGCGCCGCAGCAATGCGCTCAGTGGATCACCGGGGGTGATCCCTCGCCCTCGGCCAGCAGCGCCTCAACGTCGACTTCGCCGAAGTGATAACGGGTGTGGCAGAAGTGGCACTGAGTATCGATGCTGCCGTGCTCGGCCAGCACCTCGCGCAGCTCCGCTTCGCCCAGGGTCAGCAGCGCGGAGGAGATCCGCTCCCGAGAACAGGTACAGCCGAAACGCAGCGACTTGGGGTCGAAGATCCGCACCGGCTCCTCGTGATAAAGACGCTGCAGCAGCTGTTCGGGAGCCAGCGCCAGCAGCTCTTCATCCATGACCGTATCGGCCAGCAGGACGCTGCGGTCCCAGGCATCAAGGTCCTGGTTCTGCGACTCGTCCGGCATGCGCTGAAGCAGCAGCCCGCCGGCACGGTGGCCGTCCGCCGCCAGCCACAGGTGCGTAGGCAGCTGCTCCGACTGAACGAAGTAGGCGGCCAGGCAGCCGGCCAGGCTGTCGTGATCCAGGGCGACGATGCCCTGATAGCGATTCCCCTCCCGGGGGTCCAGGGTGATCATGATCTGCCCGCCGCCGAGCAGCTCGAGAAAGCCCACATCATCGGCCGGGGCCGGAGCATCCTCGGCCAGACGGGCGATGGCGCGCAGCTCGCCACCGGGATTGGACTCGGCCATCAGCATGGCCAGAGCCCCCTTGCCACGCACCTCGATGCTCAGGGTGCCATCGAGCTTGACGGTGTCGGTGAGCAACGCCACGGCGGCGAGCAGCTCGCCCAGCAGGCGGTTGACCACCGGCGGGTAGTCGTGGCGAACGAGCACCTCGGCATAGGCCTGCTCAAGGGTCACGAGCTCGCCGCGGACATTGGTATTATCGAAGAGGAAACGCTGGATCTGGTCGGTCATCTTGACTCTCTGGCTAGTCGTCGGGCTGCTGACGCTGGAAACGCTGAATGTCACGGCGCTGCTTCTTGTCGGGGCGCTTGAGCGGATGCTGCATGGCCTGATTGGTGAGACGTCGCGCCTCGGCCTCGCGTTCACGGCGCACCGCGCTCTCCTCGGTCTCCCGGTAGAGCGCACGCGCCTCGGGAGCGCCGCGGCGCTGGTCGGAGAGCGCGACGACCTCCACCTCCATGAGATCCCACCCCTGGGGCACACGGACGAGGGCGCCCAGCTCGACGCTCCTGCTGGTCTTGGCCCGGGCGCCGTTATAGTGCACCTTGCCACCCTCGATGGCCTTCTTGGCCAGGCCCCGGGTCTTGAAGAAGCGCGCCGCCCACAGCCACTTGTCGAGCCGAACGCTATCCATGGGCTCCCTCCTCCGGCGCGCGCCCAGCGACGGTGCGCTGGCCAGGGGGCAGGTTGCCGGGAAAGATCGACGCGAAGCGGTCCAGGGCAATGAACTCCTCGAGCTCCTTCTCCGGCCGCATGCTGTCGGGCTGCTTGATGCCCAGCAGATGGCGAATCCCGAACTCCCGAGCGCTCTCCAGCACCCGGGGATTGTCGTCGATGAACAGGGTGCGCGCCGGGTCGAAGGGCTCGACTTCCTGCAGCGCCAACCAGAACGCCTGGTCCTCCTTGGGGACGCCCAGATCCGCCGAGGAGACGATGGCATCCAGGTACTCCTCCAGGCCGGTCAACGGCAGCTTCAGCTCGAGGCTCGCCCGATCGGCATTGGTTGCCAGTACTACCCGGGGGTGTGCCCGCTTGAGCCACTTGAGAAAGTCCAGAGCATCGCCGCGCAGCCCGATCAGATGCTGGATCTCGCGTTTGAGGGCAACGATATCGAGGTCAAGCTCGCGGCTCCAGTAGGCCAGGCTGTACCAGTTGAGAGTGCCCTGCTCGCGCAGCACCTTCGAGCGCACCACCTCCTGAGTGGCCTCGTCGAGCTGATGCAGCTCCATGTAGCGTCTGGGCAGGTGTTCCAGCCAGAAGTGGCTGTCGAAATGGAGGTCCAGCAGGGTGCCGTCCATGTCGAGCAGGACGGTATCGATGGCGCGCCAGTCGATCATCGCGACTCCCGGGTGGTGGCAGACAAGGAGTGGTATTGTATCAGGCGACCTCCCTACCCAGAAACGGAGCCTGTATGTCCCACCCTCCCCGGTCAGACTCAGAGTGGCCGCAAAAGCCCCGCGTTCTCGCCCGCCAGACGGTGGCCAGAAGCCGACTGTTCCACGTCGAGTCTCTCGACCTGCGATTCTCCAACGGCGAGGAGCGCACCTTCGAGCGGCTCACCGGCAGCGACCAGGGCGCGGTGATGATCGTCGCCATGCCTGATCCTGAGCACGTGCTGTTGATCCGCGAGTACGCTGCCGGCTTCGAGGACTACGTGCTGACCCTGCCCAAGGGGCTGGTGGACCCGGGCGAGGACATCGTCACCGCTGCCAACCGAGAACTGATGGAGGAGTGCGGCTTTGGTGCGCGCAGCATGGAGCCGCTGGTAGAGCTCTCGCTGGCGCCCAACTACATGCGCCACCGCATGCAGGTCATGCTGGCCAAGGATCTCTATCCGAAGCGGCTGCCCGGCGACGAGCCCGAGCCGCTGATCGTCGAGACCCACTCGATCAATGAGCTCTCCTCGCTGCTTACCCGGGAAGACTTCCACGAAGCCAGGGCCATCGCCGCGCTCTATATTGCCAGGGAGCGGCTACGCGCCGAGTCCACTTCGGATTCGCTCTGGTAGTCAGCGGCGCGCGGCGTGCAGCCGGCGCCGCAGGTCGTTGCCTTCCTTGAGGCGCAGCCAGCGTCCCTGGCGATAGCTATCCAGACCGCTCTCGAGCAGGGACATGACGTCCATGGCCTCATCGAGGGTCACCGGCGGTGGCGCGCCTTGCATCAGTGCCGCAGCAATGCCCCCGTAGTAGTCGGGCCAGTCGCCCGGCAGGTTGGGGTATGCCTGACCCGTGGGTGACTCACCCTCGCCTTCGGCCAGGGTCAAACGCCCCGCCAGTGGATCATCTCCCCAGCCAGGTGTCGGAACGCGCCCTGCCCTGAGCCACGCCTCCTGGGGGTCTAAGCCAAACTTCACGTAGCTGCCACGGGTGCCGTGCACTCGAAAACGCGGCGTAGGCTCGGCCACCAGGGAACTCGCCTGGAGGGTCACCCGCAGGCCGTCATACTCCAGTAGGCAGAGGAAATCGTCGTCCACCTCGGCGCCGTTGCGCACTGTGGCGAGCTCTAGCAGGATCGCCCGAGGCATTCCGAACAGGACCCTCGCCTGGTCAAGCAGATGCGGCCCCAGGTCGAACCAGATCCCACTGCCCGGCTGGTGGTGGTCGCGCCAGCGGTCGGTGACCGTGGGGCGAAATCGATCGAGTCGCGACTCCAGCGCCACCACTCGCCCCAGGGTCCCGGCCTCGAGCAGCGCACGCAGGGTCAGGAAGTCGCTGTCCCAGCGGCGATTATGAAAGACACTGACCAGCCGCTCGGCGCCCTCCGCCTGGCTGCGCAGCCGCCGCGCCTCGTTAAGAGAGACGGCAAAGGGCTTGTCGATGACCAGATGCTTGCCTGCCGCCAGGGCGGCCTTGGCCAGCGGGTAGTGGGTCTCGTTGGGGGTGGCAATCACGACCAGATCGATATCGCGCCGTGCCAGCAGCGCCGGCGGCTTCGCCAGCACGTCCATGTCGGGCAGGTCGGCATGGACCTTGTCGGCATCGCCGCTGACCACGGCGGCCAGTTCCAGGCCGGGCGTCGCCTGGATCAGCGGGGCATGAAAATTCCGCCCCGACATGCCGTAGCCGATCAAACCGACGCTGAGGGTGTGGGTCTTCATGAAGCGGCTTCCCTGCTGATAGGGCCTACCCGGCACGGAGCCGGGGCGTTTCTGATGGCCAGGCCATGGATTCTGTCATGCGATCGGCCGCCAGGCCAGGTTCAGGAAAGCACCAGCGGGCTGGTGTCCGGCAGTGGATGTTTGCCATAGAGCACCCAGACATCCAGCGCCGGCCCCAGATCCTCGATCAGCCTCAGCGCTACGGCGTGTTGGTCCAGCACGTCCCGGGCGCAGATGGCGGCGTCGAAGCGGCCGGCCAGCAAGCCCTCGGCCGCGGCGACGATGGTGGGCACCTCGACCCGCGCATCGAAGGCCGCAAGGTCCGTGTAATACCGCGTTGCCGGCTGAAAGCCCACGCTTTCGGGCTTGGCGACTTCGGACCGAGCCAGCAGCGCCAGCGCACGACTGCCCGCCACGAACAGGTCGACCGGAAAGGCACGATGCATATAGCGCCCGACGCAGTCGGCATGAATGAAGTGAGCCGTGCACTGCAGCACACTATCCACTTCACCGGCCATCAGCGCCTCGAAGGCGGCGAAGAAGTCGCCAAACAGCAGAATCTCTGTCGAGGCGGGAGCGTGGCGGTCGCCGTAGCGACGTGCAATCAGCGCGTGATTGCTGCCGATGGGCCCCAGGGTGGCGATCCGCATTGTGTCGTCTCCTACAGCATGAAGATGATCAGCGCGCCGGCGACCACCAGCAGGGCGCGCAGCCAGAGCGCTCGGCGTGCGATAACGCCAAACGAAATGCCGCCAAGGCCAACGGCGATCTTGACCCCATCGAAGATCGCCCCTGCCGGATCGGAGGCCAGACGAATCACGTCGGGATTGGCGACCATGGCCAGGGGAATGATGTAGAGCCCGATGCCCAGCGCCATGGCCTTGAACGCCACCTTCAGCCAATTCTCCCCCACCATGCCGGCGGCAATGAAGACGCCGCCACAGACCGGCGGCGTAATAGTGGAAAGCAGCGCGAACCAGAACACGAAGAGATGGGCCAGCAAGGGTTCCAGCCCCAGCGAGATCAGCGCCGGCCCCGCCACGGAAACACAGATGACGTAGGCCGCGGTAGTCGGCACTTCCATGCCCAGGACCAGGCAGGCCAGCGCGGTGAGCAACAGCGCCGGCCACAGCATCTCGTTGGAGAGTGACAGGATCCCCGAGGTGATCTTCACCCCCAGCCCGGTGAGTGACAGCACCCCGATGACCAGGGAGGCGCAGATGATGATGGCCCCGATCACCGCGACCTGACGCCCCGCCGTGAACAGCGCCTCGGCCAGACGCGTGCCGAAGCCTCGCAGCGAGAAGCTGAGCGTGACGTCGAAGAACAGCAGTGCCAGGCCGGCAAAGACCGCCAGGCTGGCGGCATATTGTGGCGTGTAGCCACCCAGAAAGATGCGCTCCAGCAGCAGCACAAAGGGCACCGCAAAGAACATCGAGGTGATCAGCACCTCACGACCCGAGGGGCGTTCTTCTTCGGCCATGGGGCGCAGATCATGGCGCGTGGCATAGGCGTTGATGCCGATCCAGACCGTGACGAAGTAGAGAATGGCCGGGATCATGGCCGCCGCCATGATCTGGGTATAGGGGGTGCCGGTCAGCTCGACCATGACGAAGGCTCCGGCGCCCATCAGCGGTGGCATGATCTGTCCGCCGGAAGAGGCTACGGCTTCCACGCCACCGGCCAGGGAGCGCGGATAGCCGAGGCGCACCATGGACGGAATCGTGATGGCGCCGGTGGAAGCGACGTTGGCCGACGCCGAGCCGGAGATCGAGCCCATCAGCGCCGAGGAGATGACCGACACCTTGGCGGCTCCGCCGGTGAGACGTCCCGCCACGGCGCTGGCCATGTTCATGAATCCACGCCCCGCCTCTCCGGCGTTGAGCACGGCGCCGAAGATCACGAAGATCGCCACCACGCCGACGCTCACCCCGGTTAGCGACCCCCACAGGCCACCCTCCGAAATGGTCAAGGTGCCCACGAAGCTCTGCACCGGCATACCGGGGTGTCCAAACTGACCGGGGATATGCGAGCCAAAGACCCCATAGAGGAGCGCGCAGAGCGCTACCGTGGGCAGCGGCCAGCCGATGGCACGGCGCGCCGTTTCAAGGGTCAGCCCGATCAGAAATACCCCGATCGTCATCTGCAAGGAGGTATCGATAAAGCCGTACTGATTCGCCAGCGCCTGCTCGTTGAAGACGATGTAGCCGCAGGCGGCAATGCCCAGCGCCGTCAGCAGCCAGCCACTCCAGCGCTCGAAGGGGGTTTGAGCCAGCAGGATCAGGATCCACGGCAGCGCCAGCGCCATATGAATGGGCCGACTGATCAGCGCAGGGGTCAGACCGTAGAAGATCAGCCCCAGATGGAAAATAACGCTGACGCCGCCCAGCACCACCCAGAGCGGGTGCAGGCGCGACGCCGTAGCATCGCCGGCATCGGCCGACGATGAAGAAAGAGAAAGGGACATGCGGCTTACCTTGCTGACGCGAGGCGCCCCCGGGAGGCCAGGGGCGCCGGGGGGACATTAACGCAGGGCGTCGGGTATTTCGATGCCGGCTTCATCGTAGTAGCGTGCGGCGCCCGGATGCAGGGTCCCGGCGATGTTGCCGACCATGTCGTGGGTGATGCCCCCCCACCAGGCGGTCTCTTCGGCCATGGCGTCACGCCGCTCCCAGAAGGTCCTGGTCAGGGTGTAGGCGGTGTCGTCATCCATGCTGGTGGTGGTGTAGGCGATCACCGGCAGCGAGGTGGTCTCGACATCCTGATCGATACCGGGATAGGTGCCTCCCGGAATGGTCTGCCGAGCCGCTCCCGTCTGTGCAATCTGCTCATCGGTAAGGCTGACCAGGCTCACGGCCATGCTGGCGGCCGTCTCGATCACGTTGGGCGTGGGGAAGGAGCTGGCGGTGACGAAGGCCTCGATCTGGCCGTTCTTCAGGGCGTCAGGACCACTGCCGATATTGGCACTGGCCACCTGGACCTTGTCCAGCAGGTCGAACATCTCCAGATAGCGCTCCGCCTCACGAGCGCCGAAGGTGCCGCGACCAATGAGGATATGCTTGCCTTCGAGTTCTTCCAGACCGATCACGCCCTCGTCGCCGGCCACCACAAAGTGCATGGTGATCGCAGGAATCGGGAAAAGGCCGCGAATTTCCTGAAAGCGGGGGTTCTGACGCTCGGCAAAGGCGCCCTCGCCTGCCATGGCCTGCGTCACCAGCCCCGGCGGCGTGGTAAAGACATAGTTGCCCTGGCGTGCCATCACCTCCATGACGTTCTGCACCGAGCCCTGGCTTTCTTCCAGGGTCAACACGACCTCGCCATCGGACCCCTGGCGGATCGCTTCCGAGAGCTCGACCCCCATCTGATAGTAGGCGGTACCCGCCGAAGCGGACTTGTAGGTGACGCGGGTCTCCGCCTGAGCTTGAAAAGCCGCGGTGCCGATCAGGACGGCCGTCGCGGACGCCAGCAGATGGCGGGTGAAGTGGGGCATGCTGTTCTCCTTGGGTGTCCAGAATCCACAAACCACTATAATGCCGATTTTCCAGGCGAGGAACCTTTTTGCCATGACAGGACAAGACGTTGCGCTACTCGGCGCCGGCGGTGGGATCGGTCGCGCCATCGCCGAGATGCTAGTGGAGCAGGGAGCGCGACTCTGGCTGCTGGATCTGGAGGAGCGAAGAAGCCCACTCGACAGCCTGCTGTCATCTGGCCCGGAGCAGGCCCGTTTTATCGCCATTGACCTCTGCGATGAGAGCAGTATTACGGCGGCGTTCCGCGAGATCGGCAAAGACGCCGGGGGTCTCGACGCCTGTATCAATGCGGCCGGCATCATTCACCGCGCCCGCTTCCTGGAGACCTCGGCGCACGCCCTGGCGCAGGTGATGGCGATCAACGTCACCGGCCCCTTTCAGGCCCTGCAGCACGCCGTTAGGCTCATGCCGCAGGGCGGGCGAATCGTCAATATTGCCTCGGCTCACGGCCTGCGCACCAGCGCCGAGCGCAGCGCCTACGCCATGAGCAAGGGTGCCATCCTGTCCCTGACACGCGCCCTCGCCGTGGAGCTGGGCCCCCAGGGCATTCTCGTCAATGCGGTGGCGCCGGGGCCGGTCAGTGTCGGCATGCAGGACGCCGACTCCGAATCGCGACGCCGCTGGCAGGCCGCCACCCCCCTCGGACGAGTGGCACGCCCCGACGAAGTGGCCCGGGCGGTGCTTCAGCTCGCGTCTCCCCTGAACACCTTCATCACCGCCCAGACGCTGGTGCTGGACGGCGGGGCGACCGCCAACCTGGGCGGGGAACCAGACAGGCCCGGCTAGCCGAACACCACCTTGGCAACGTCCTTGTAGCGCTTGGCGAAGTGCACCGTCATGCCTTCCCTGAGGTGGCCGGGCAGCTCGTCGAAGTCGCGGCGGTTTGCGTCGGGCAGGATCAACTCGAAGATGTCGCTGCGCCGGGCGGCGATCACCTTCTCGCGGATGCCGCCCACCGGCAGCACCTGGCCGGTGAGCGTCAGCTCGCCGGTCATGGCCAGCGGCCGGTCGATGGCATGGTGTTTGGCCAGGGAAAGCAGTGCCGTGGTCATGGTCACCCCCGCCGAGGGGCCGTCCTTGGGCGTGGCGCCCTCCGGCACGTGCAGGTGCACGAAGGCGGAGTCAAAGAAGTCAGTGTCGGCGCCGTACTCTCCCAGGTGCCCCAGCACATAGCTGTAGGCGATGTTGGCCGACTCCTGCATCACTTCGCCGAGCTTGCCGGTCAGCTTGAAGCCCCGGGTCAGCGAGTGCACCTTGCCGGCCTCGATGGGCAGGGTGGCCCCCCCCATGGACGTCCAGGCCAGACCCGTGACCACGCCCTCCCCCGTCAGCACCTCCTCCTTGCGGAAGGTCGGCGCACCGAGGAAGGTTTCGAGATTCTTCACCGAGACCTTCACCGACTGCTGCTCGTTTTCCAGCAGCATCACCGCCGCCTTGCGCACGATACGGTGCAGCTGCTTCTCAAGCTGACGCACCCCCGCCTCTCGGGCGTAACCCTCGACCAGCTGACGCAGCGCCGCCTCGGTGAGGTTGATGCGCTTCTTGGGAATATTGGCCCGCTTGAGCAGCCGGGGCCAAAGATGGTTCCTGGCGATGGCCAGCTTTTCCTCAGCGATATAGCCGGAGAGGCGAATCTGCTCCATGCGGTCGAACAGCGGACCCGGAATCGCATCCAGGGTGTTCGCGGTGCAAACAAAGAGCACCTTGGAGAGGTCCACGCGCACGTCCAGATAGTGATCGAGGAAGTCGACGTTCTGCTCCGGGTCCAGCACCTCGAGCAGCGCCGAGGCGGGGTCGCCCTGGAAGGACTGGCCCATCTTGTCGATCTCGTCGAGCATGATCACCGGATTCTCGACCTCAACCTCCTTGAGGGCCTGCGCCAGCTTGCCGGGCATGGCGCCGATGTAGGTGCGCCGATGCCCCTTGATCTCCGCCTCGTCGCGCATACCGCCCACCGAGAAGCGGTAGAATTCGCGCCCCAGGGCCTCGGCGATGGAGCGGCCGATGGAGGTCTTGCCGACCCCGGGCGGGCCGACCAGCAGCAGGATGGAGCCGCCCACGTCGCCCTTGAAGGTGCCCTCGGCGAGAAACTCGATGATGCGCTCCTTCACGTCGGCCAGACCGTCATGGTCGCGGTCGAGCACCTGCCGGGCATGGGCCAGGTCGAGCTGGTCCTGGGTGTGCACGCCCCAGGGCATGCTCGTCAGCCAGTCGAGATAGTTGCGGGTGGTGCCGTATTCCGGCGACCCGGTTTCCAGCACCGAGAGTTTATCGAGTTCCTCCTCGATGCGGGTCAATACCTTTGGCGGCACCACCAGGCTCTCCAGGCGGTCGCGAAAGGTATCGACGTCGTTTTCGCGGTCGTCCTTGGAGATGCCCAGCTCACGCTGGATCACCTTGAGCTGCTCACGCAGGAAGAACTCCCGCTGGCGCTCCTGCATCTGGGCGTTGACCTGGTCGCTGATCTCGCTCTGTAACTGAGCGACCTCGATCTCCTTGCGCAGCAGCGGCAGCACCTTCTGCATGCGAGGAAGCACCGGCAGGGTGGCCAGCACGTCCTGCAGCTCACGCCCTTTAGCGGAGGTGATAGCGGCGGCAAAGTCGGTGAGAGGGCCCGGTTCATGGGGGCTGAAGCGGTTGAGGTAGTGCTTGAGCTCCTCGCCGTAGAGCGGGTTGATCGGCAGCAGCTCCTTGATGCCGTTGATCAACGACATAGCGTAGGCGCGAGCCTCATCGGCCTCGGCGTCCACTGGCTCGCGGGGGTAGCTCACCTCAACCAGATAGGGGGGCTCACTGGAGAGCCAGCGCTGAATGCGAAAGCGCTGCAGCCCCTGGGCGATAAACTGCAGCTGCCCCTCCTCGCTCTGCAGCTTGTGCATCTTTACCGCGGTGCCGATCTCGGGGAAGTCGTCCTGGGCCAACCCCTCCAATGCGCCCTCCCCCACGAAAGCCAAGCCCACGGTGCGATGCGCTGTCTTGGCGACGCGCTGTATGGTCTCGTCCCAGCGCTCGCGATTGATCACCAGCGGCTGCACCTGAGCCGGGAAGAAAGGGCGGTTATGGATCGGCAGCAGGTAGATACGTTCGGGAAGGGTGTCGCGGGCCGGCACCATGGCGTGCTGGCTCTCGCTGGGCTGGCTATCACTGCTCTGGTCGCCGAGGTCAAAGAGCTCATCCTCGTCGAGGGAGTCGTGCAGCCACTCCGGCGCATCCGGGTCGTGGTGCCGATCCTGCTCGTCGCTCATGGTCATCATCCTGATCCGATGGTGGCTTGTGCCAATGGCTCAGGGATGCGGGCGAAGGTCCGCCACTTCAAGTCTTATCCGGGCTTTCATGCCAATTAAGCGCCGCGAATCGAGCCTCGATGCCTCGCCGCGCTCAACGCCAGAGCGGCGGCATCGGGCGTCCATTGACCCGTACCTGGCCCCGTATCACGTCGATCTCCAGGTCTTGCGTGCTCAGCGGCAGACCCAGCCACAGGGACACCACGGCCGGCACCTCGCGCCAGACAAAGTCGCCGTCCAGCCTCCCCAACCAACGCGCCTGCTCGGCTTCGTCGTCGAGCCGCACCAGGCTAAGCTCATCCAGGCCGCGCGGATCGAAGAACAGCGCCCCGTCGCCGCGAGCAGCGACTCCCAGCATGGGGCTGTCAAGATCCACCGCCTTCAGGTCAAGGCGCGGCGAGTCGACCAGGGTGGCCAGCAAGGCTGGCTCAAGGCGTGCCAGCAGCTCCTGCGGGTCGCGCTCTAGGGCCTGAGCCGCTTCCCGGCGAAGCCCGGCCAGCGCTTCGCGCAGCGCATCGGCGTTGATTCGCGACACCTCCATGGCCACCCGACCGCTGAGCAACACCTGATCCGCCACCAGCACGCTGGCAAGGGTCAGCTCGCCGTCGATGCGCAGCTCGCTGTCATCAAGCTGCATGCGGCTGAGATAGAACAGATCATGGGCCTCGAGCTCCAGACCGGGCTGCTGCCAGGCCAACTCATCGATGCGCAGCAGGTCATGCTGGGTAAAGTGGTGGGCGCCGGCGGTATAGGCATAGCGACTCTCCAGGGTGACTGGCCCGGACGCCAGGGTGGCCGCTCCGTCGGTCAGACGCCAGGGCTGCAGCCGAGCCCGCAGGCGCCAGTCGCCGTACACTCCCCCAAAACTGATCTGGCCACCTCGAAAGTCCAGCTCCCGAGGACCCTGGCTGATCAGGAAGGGGGCGAGCTGGATGCTGCCCTCCAGTGTCCCGCCCAGGGTCTGGTAGCGGGCGTGCCAACGCGGCGGACTCGACGGCAGCCAGTCGCCGAACAGGCGCAGCTGACGTGGGCCGGTCGAGGGATGCGCGCCACCCTCGACCCGGGTGCTGAAGACCCCGTGGCGAGCGGCATAGGAGAGCTCGAGCCGCCAACCGTCACCCAGCACCGGCGAAATATGCACGACCCCGGAAGAACTCAGCCAGCCGCGCTCCACATCGCTGCGCTCCACCACCAGCTCGCCCCGGGCCTCGAGGTCGACCAGAGCGCGCGACAGTTCTCGCTCGAAGAGCAGCGAAGCGAGGAGTTGAGCCACCGCCCATACCACGGCCAGCGTCACCGCCACCGGGACGATCAGTCGTTCCTTGCGCATAGCCCACCCGTTCCCCGCTCAGCGTCGCCCGGTCGGGCGAGCCGCAACACACCCGTCGCTCAGTGTAGCCAGAACCAGATGTGCATGATGCTCCAGGCATAGACGCCTGCCATCACGTCGTCGATCATGATGCCGAAGCCTCCCGCTACCCGGCGGTCGGCCCAGCGGATCGGCCAGGGTTTGATAACATCGAAGATGCGGAACAGCACGAACCCCCACAGCGCCGCCTCCCAGGAGAAAGGCACCGCCGCCATGGTGATCCAGTAGCCCACGAACTCGTCCCAGACAATGCCGGAGTGGTCATGAACGCCGAGATCGCGGGAGGTCTTCTCGCACAGCCATACCCCCCAGACGAACGCTACAAACACCACCGACATATACCAGCCCAGGGGCAGTTCGGAGAGCAGCCAGTAGAAAGGAATGGCGGCCAGGGTGCCAAAGGTTCCCGGCGCCCATGGCGAGGCGCCGCTGCCGAGACCGAAGGCCAGGAAGTGGGTCGGACGATGCCAGATGCTGGCGGGCGCGTTTTTCATTTTCATGAGCTTCCTCCCCGAGACGGCCAACCATGGAAGTGCTGCCAACCGCCGCCGTCACTCTGCTCCTCAACGCCCCGCAGGCCGGGTTCGGCCTCGAAGCGGCCAATCACGGTGAGCGGCAGGCCCAGGGCGGCAAGCCGTGCTCTGGCTTCGTCGAGATTCTCTGGGGGCAGGGCCAACAGCAGTTCGTAGTCGTCTCCGCCGGAGAGGGCCGCTTGGCGGGCCCCCGCGTCACCCAGTGCATCGACCAGCCCTTCTGCCAGCGGCAGCGCCGCGGGCTCGAGGGCAGCGCCGACGCCGGAGCACTCGAGCAGGTGCCCCAGGTCGGCCAGCAGGCCGTCGGAAACATCGATGGCCGCACTGGCCAGCCCCACCAGCGCCTCTCCGGCCGCCAGGCGCGGCTGGGGGCGCAGATAGCGAATCACCAGCGGGTGGTCCAGGTCGCGTTCGCCGCGCTGCCACAGCGCCAGACCGCCAGCCCCGCCGCCCAGCGCCCCGGTCACGGCGATGAGATCCCCCGGGCATCCGCCGTGGCGAGTCAAGGCGCTGCCCGGGAGCAGTTCCCCCATCACCGTGACACCGATGGCGGTGGGCCCGCGAGTCACATCCCCGCCCACCAGCGCGGTGCCGCTGCTCTCGCAGAGCGCGCGAAAACCCCGCGAGAAGCCTTCCATCCAGCCCTCGTCGGCCTCCGCCAGGGTCAGCGCCATCAGGCACCAGCGGGCACGCGCGCCCATGGCCGCCAGGTCGCTCAGGCTGATCGCCAGGGCGCGGTGACCCACCGCGTCGGCGGGGGCGTCCTCGGGATAGTGGACGCCGGCCACCGAGGTATCGACGCTCACCGCCAGCTGCCGCCCCACAGTGGGAGCCAGCAGCGTGCAATCATCCCCCACCCCCAGCGCGACGCCGGCGTCGGATCCGGGTGGCGGCGGAGTGAAGAAGCGGGCAATCAGCTCGAATTCACTGTGCTGACATTCTGGCATGGGGGCACCCCCTTCAGCGGCGGCGGGCGGCCACCTCGGCGGAGCGCAGACGCCCCGCGAGCTTGTCGAGGATGCCGTTGACGTACTTGTGACCGTCCGTGGAGCCGAAGGACTTGGCCAGCTCAACGCCCTCGTTGATCACCACCCGGTAAGGCACCTCCAGGCGTCGCGAGAGCTCATAGGCGCCCAGTCGCAGGATGGAGAGTTCGATGGGATCAAGCTCCTCGAGCTTGCGGTCCAGCAGTGGCGAGATAGAAGCGTCGAGGTCGGCCTTGAAACGCGCCACATTGTGAAGCAGCTCATGGAACAGCGCCAGGTCGGCGATCTCCATGACCTTGAGCCAGTTCTCGTGGTCCTCGAGGTCGTCATCGGCGAGCTGGCTGCGGAACTCGGCTTCCACCGCACTGATCGACTTGCCGGTCATCTGCCACTGATAAAGGCCCTGCACCGCCAGTTCCCTGGCGGCACGGCGCGCGAGCTGCGACTTGGAGGGAGCTCTGGCGCGCTCGCCACTCATTCCTCACCCCCGTCGTCATCGCCGAAGCAGCGCAGCAGGGACACCATCTCCATGGCGGCCATGGCCGCCTCGGCGCCCTTGTTGCCGGCCTTGGTGCCGGAGCGCTCGATGGCCTGCTCGATGGAGTTGACGGTCAGTACACCGTTGGCGATGGGGGTCTCGAACTCGAGCTGCAGAGCACCCAGCGCCGAGTTGCAGCTGCCGGCCACATACTCGAAGTGGGGGGTGCCGCCGCGGATCACCGCGCCCAGCGCGATCACTGCATCGGGGTGGGCCACGCGGAGAACCTTCTTGACCGCCAGCGGCAGCTCCCAGGCACCCGGCACGTGAACGATATCGATGTTCTCACTGGCGACACCATGGCGCACCAGGATGTCGACGGCGCCTTCCACCAGGCTGTCGACCACATGATGGTTGAAGCGGCCCACGACGATGACATAGCGGCCGTCAACGTCGATGAAGCTGCCTTCCACTTGAGAGATGGGTTCCATAGCTGTCTTCCTGATAGTGCTGGGGCGCCGCCGTGGCCGCGCCCACTCGATGGTCGGGGAGTCGTCGTCAGTCGCTGCGGGGCTCGGAGGGCGCAGCCTCGGCGGCGGCGGCATCTGCGATGTCCTCGGGGCTCAGGCGTTCGACCACTTCCAGGTCGAAGCCGGAGAGGGCCGAGAACTTCCAGGGGGAGCTGAGCAGGCGCATCTTGCCCACGCCCAGGTGACGCAGGATCTGGGAGCCGGTACCAATGGTCAGGTAGTTGCCGGCACCGTCGGAATCGCTGGTACGCGGCGTCCGCCGGCGTTCCAGGAAGGTGTCGAGATAGTCGCGCAGGTCCTGGCGAGGCCGCCCGTCGTCGATAAGCACGAAAACACCGCGTTCGGCGCGGGCCACCTCGGCGATGGCCCGGTGGGAATTCCAGTGGGCGCTTTCGCCCTTTTGCAGGGAGAGCAGATCGCGCATGGCGTCTGCCAGATGCACGCGCACCGTGGTCGGGGTATCGGAGCTGGGATGCCCCTTGACCAGGGCCAGATGGTGCGCATTCTGGATGCTGTCGTGAAACACATGCAGGGTCAGCTCGCCGTAGGCGGTATGGACCGGCGTGGCTTCCACGTGCTGCACGGTCTGCTCGTTGTGGATGCGGTAGTGGATCAGATCGGCGATGGTGCCCATCTTGAGGCCGTGCTCGGTAGCGAAGCGCTCGAGCTCCGGACGGCGCGCCATGCTGCCGTCGTCGTTCATGATCTCGCAGATCACGCCGCTGGGGTCGAGACCGGCCAGGGCAGACAGATCGCAGGCGGCCTCGGTGTGCCCGGCGCGGCGCAGCACGCCGCCGGGCTCGGCCATCAGCGGGAAGATATGTCCCGGCTGGACGATATCGCTGGCGGTGGCATCCCGGGCAACCGCGGCCTGCACGGTGCGCGCACGGTCGGCCGCGGAGATGCCGGTGGTGACGCCCTCGGCAGCCTCGATGGAGACGGTGAACTTGGTGGCAAAACCCGAGCCGTTGTCGATGACCATCAGCGGCAGGTTGAGGCGCTCGCAGCGCTCGCGGGTCATGGGCAAACAGATCAGACCACGGCCCTGGCGGGCCATGAAGTTGATGTGCTCAGCCTGTACCTTCTCGGCAGCCATGATCAGGTCGCCTTCGTTTTCGCGATCCTCATCGTCCATGAGAATCACCATCTTGCCCTGACGGATATCCTCGATCAGGTCCTCGATGGGCGCCAGACCACCGGCAGTTGATTTCACCATGAGATCTCCAGAAATTCAGCTTGGCGGGCGTCGGCAGGCGGCGACAGTCGTGTCGTCCGCAGGCAGCATACCGCCTCGAAACGGCGTCAGAGTAACGTGGCAGCTCCCTGCACGCTACTTTTCTCCCTTCGTGCGGCGCTCGGGTCGGGCCGTGATACGCCAGTCGTTGCCCACGGCGCGAATATCGAGAATCTCGAGTCCACGCTGCTGGGCCATGGTCTCGATGCCGGCGAGCTGGAACAGCGGCCGAGCGTCGCCGCCCAGCAGGGTTGGCGCTACGAACAGCTGCATTTCGTCCACCAGGCCCGCGTCGAGCATGGCACCGGCCAAGGTGGCGCCGGTCTCCAGCAGCACCTCGTTAGCCTGCTCCACGTCGGCCAGGTGGCGCAGCAGGGCATGCAGGTCCACGCGGCCATTGCCATCGGCCGGCAGGGCAACCACCTCGGCGCCGGCGGCCTCGAGCCTCTCGCGTCGCCCCGGCTCGCGGTCCTCGACGGTGGCCACCAGGGTCCGGCCGGGCTCGGCCAGGCAGGCGGCAGCCTCAGGCAGTCGCAGGTGGGTGTCGACCACTACCCGTAGCGGCTGGCGGCCGGCGATCAGCTCGACCCCCTCGAGCTCGGCCTGCTCGGGGCGCACGGTGAGCCGCGAGTTGTCGAAGATCACCGATTCCACGCCGGTCATCACGGCACTGGAACGGGCCCGCAGACGCTGCACCTCGCGGCGGGCCTGGGGGCCGGTGATCCACTGGGACTCTCCGGAGCGCATGGCGGTCCGTCCGTCCAGGCTCATGGCCATCTTCAGGCGCAGGAAGGGGCGGCCATGATCCATGCGCATGATGAAACCGGGATTCAGCTGCCTGGCCTGCTCCTCGAGCAGGCCGACCTCTACCTCGATCCCGGCCTCGCGCAGCAGTGCGATGCCGCGGCCGGCTACCGCCGGGTTGGGATCGGCCATGGCCACCACCACCTTGGCCACCCCGGCCTCGACCAGCGCCACGGCGCAGGGGCCGGTGCGTCCTTGGTGGGAGCAGGGTTCCAGGGTCACGTAGGCGGTAGCGCCCCATGCCGCCTCGCCGGCTTCACGCAGGGCGTGAACTTCCGCGTGGGGCTCTCCGGCACGCCGATGATACCCCTCGCCGACCCGCCGATGATGCTTGACCAGCACGCAGCCGACGCGAGGGTTGGGATCGGTGGTATAGAGGCCGCGACGGGCCAGCGCCAGGGCCCGGGCCATCCAGGCTTCAGGGGACTGCTTGGCCATGGGATTCCTCGGGGTCGGAAAAGCGCCGTCAGCCTCGCGGCTCGTCAGGAGCGAAGGTGGGTTCCTGAGCCAGGCGGTCGATTTCGGCGCGGAATTCGTCGATATCCTGAAAGCTCCGGTAGACGGAGGCAAAGCGGATGTAAGCGACCTGATCGAGACGCTTGAGGGCCAGCATCACCTGCTCGCCGATGTCGCGGGCGTGAATCTCGCGCTCGCCGCGGGCTCGCAGGGTCTGGCGGATGCGCTGCACCGCCGCCTCGATGGATTCGGCACTCACCGGACGCTTCTCCAGCGCACGCAGCATCCCCGCGCGAAGCTTGTGCTCATCGAAGGATTCACGGGAGCCGTCGCCCTTGATCACCCTGGGCATCACCAGCTCAGCGGTCTCGTAGGTGGTAAAGCGTTCACCGCAGGCCACGCACTGGCGGCGGCGACGCACCTGGTCACCCTCGGCGACCAGCCGCGAGTCGGAGACCTTGGTGTCATGGGTACCGCAGAAGGGGCAGTGCATCGCAGGGTTCCGGGCTGGAGAAAATAGGGGGAAGATTAAAAATGTGGCCCTATTGTATCGACTGCGGCCGCCCCCGCCCAGCGTCGCCCTCAGTGCGCCTGGTGACCCCCATTCTGGCCGCTATCCTTCCCGGACATACCCCCACCCATTACCTCGATGCGCCGCACCGGGGCCGAGAAGGTCAGCGTCTCGTCGCTGTCCAGCACCAGGGTGATCTCGACCTCATCGCCCTCGTGCAGCGGCGCCACCAGGTCGATCAGCATCAGGTGCAGGCCGCCCGGTGCCAATTCGGCGCTGCCACCGGCGGGCAGGCCGATCTCGGCCACGCGGCGCATCTGCATCACACCGTCCACGTCCACATGGTTGTGCAGCTCGGTGATCTCGGCGGCCGGCGAACGGGCGTCGACCACCGCCAGGTCGCTATCGCCCCGGTTATGCAGCACCATAAAGGCCGCCGTATTGGTGGAGACCGGCGGCACGGCCCGCACCTTGGCGTTCTCGACCGACAGCGGCTGGGCCAGCACGCTATGACTGACCAGCGCAAGTGCCATACCGGCGAGGGCATAGCGAAGGGAAGGCAGGACGAAATGGGCCATGGCAATAGTTCCTTATGAAGAGTGGCGGGTGAGGTTCCTTCACCATCCTACTTTCCAGCAGGCAGAACGGCCTTGCGACATAACGCCCCATATCGCCGCTGCGGCATGCTGGATAATACCCCGCTAATCCGCGACTGCCATCCTCGTCCACGCGGTGTTGCTGCCACCCGGACACCTCGATTCCCACGGAGCACCCCCCATGCACGGACTGAACCAGAGCATCGCGGTCGGCCCGCTGGGCTTTTCCATCGGCCAACTGCTGATCATCCTGGCCTTTGGCATCGCGCTGCTCGCCGGCGCGCTGATCGGGCGACGCCACCGAACGCCCACCGCCGACACCCTTTTCACCCTGATGCTGGTTGCACTGGTCGGCGCCCGCCTGCTGTTCGTGGCGCGCTACTGGGGCAGCTACGACGGCCCGCTCTCCCTGCTCGATATCCGCGATGGCGGCTTCGACCCGCTGGGTGGCCTGCTGGCGGGCCTAGGCTACGCCACCTGGCGCCTGTGGAAGGCACCGCTGCAGCGCAAGGCGCTGGGCGGCGCCCTGCTCGCCGGTGCCATGACCTGGGGGCTCACTGCCGGCCCCCTGATGCTGCTAGAGAGCCAGAGCCGTCCCCTGCCGGACATCCCACTCGCTACCCTCGCGGGCGAGCCCACCGACCTGCCGTCCCTCGCCAAGCGCGACGCCCAGCCCATGGTCGTTAACCTGTGGGCCACCTGGTGCCCACCGTGCCGTCGCGAGATGCCCGTATTCGAGCAGGCCCAGCAGGAGGAGAGCGACATCACCTTCGCGTTCGTCAACCAGGGCGAGGATGTCGCCCTGGTGAACCGTTTCCTTGACCACGAGTCACTGACGCTGGACAACGTGCTGCTCGATGCCCGCAACGCCCTGGGCGATGCCACCGGCGCCATGGCGATGCCGACTACCCTCTACTACAACGCCGAGGGCCGCCTGGTGGATACCCACTTTGGCGAGCTGTCACGTGCCACCCTGCAGCGCGGACTGAATCGCCTGCGCCCGACACCATGAGAATCATCTTGACCATGCGACTTCCACGTTTCCTGATTCCCGCCGGCGCCCTGGCGCTGGCCGCCGCCACTCCAAGCCTTGCCGAGGCCGATGATCACTGGCCCGCACCGGTCCAGGCGCTCAGCGCCCAGGGCCTGGAAATCCACGCCGAGTTCGAGGCGCCTGGCGGTCTGACCGGCTATGCCGCCAGCTACGCCAGCGGCGAGGTGGCCATCTATCTGACGCCGGACGGCGAGCACGCCATCGTCGGCACCCTGGTGGACGCCGAGGGCAACGACCTCTCCGACGCCGCCCTGGACGAGCATGTGCGCGCCGCCCAGTACGCCGAGGTGTGGGAGCGTCTGGAGCAGAGCCACTGGATCCAGGATGGCGAGGCCGACGCGCCGCGAGTGATCTACACCTTCACCGACGCCAACTGCCCCTACTGCCGGCAGTTCTGGGAAGCGGCACGCCCCTGGGTGGAGGCCGGCGAGGTCCAGCTGCGCCATATCATGGTGGGCATTCTCACCGCCAACAGCCCGGCCAAGGCCGCGACCCTGCTCGCCGCCGAGGATCCGGCCGCGGCGCTGCACGCCCACAGCGACGGCGACGAAGAGATCGCCCCCGCCGCTCAGGCGCGCGAGATCGAGGAGCAGGTCTACGCCAACAATCAGCTGTTCGAGGAGCTGGGCATGATCGCCACCCCCGCCACGCTGTTTCGAGACGGCGAGCGAGTCGAACGCGTTCAGGGGCTACCGAGTGCCGAACGGATGATCGAGGTCATGGGCGGCGAAGCGCCCTGAACCGGTAATGCCCCCATACGAGAAGCCCCGCCTGGCGCTGCCAGGCGGGGCTTCTTCTTGCTAACGCCAAGGGCGTCGGGGATCACTCTTCCTTGAGATCCTCAAAGCGCGGCACGCCGACGTTCCACGGTTTGATCTCGTCACCCTTCTCGCCCCAGTTGGCATGGTCCGCGAGGCGATGGCCATCGACCTCACGCTCCTGGCCATAGCTGGAGTTCTTGTGGAAGGTGGGTCCGAACTTCTCCAGCACCACGTCCACGCTGCCGGCGTAGCGCGGGTCCTGCGGGCGCTCCTGCTGGGTCATGTAGTAGGCGATGTCCCACGCCTCCTGATCCGAGAGCGACAGCGGCTGCCCCAGCGGCATGTTGTTCTTGATGAACCCGGCCGCCGTGTGGGTCCGCACGATGCCGGCGCCCCAGTTGTTGGAGCCGTCACCCCAGGTGGGGGGGAACACATACTCGCCGTCTTCGTAGTGGCCAGAACCGTCCTCGCTGTGGCAGACCGCGCAGTTCTCCCCGTAGAGCGCTTCGCCGTTCGCGTAGCTCAGCTCGTCGGGGCGTTCCGGTGCCGGGAAACCGCGGCCGTAAATCGGCTGGTCGGGGTACACGGGGGCGCCCTTGGCCAGCCACTGGTGATAGGCGGTCATCGCCAGCATGTCGTCGCTGCCGTATTCCGGCGGCACGCCGTTCATGGAGTAGGCGAAGCAGCCGGCGATGCGCTCCTCCAGGTTGTTGACGTGGTCGTTCTTGCCGCGATAGTTGGGCAGCGTGACCGCTGCCGGCCAGACCGGGGCGCTGAACGGCTGACGCCCCTCGCCCAGGTGGCAGCTGGAGCAGTTCATGTCGTTGAAGACGTTCTCGCCGCGCAGCTGCTGGGTGTTGGTGAAGAGGTCGTAGCCGCGACGGATGACCGCCTTGGTCTCCGGGCGCATATCGGCCGCCTCGAGATCCGCCATGGTGGGCGGAATGTGCACCAGCTCGCCTTCCTGGGGAGCCGGGTAGCCCAAGTCCAGCAGCGTCTCGACCGCCGGATGCGGGGATTCGGCGGTGGCCGCCAGGCTGACGCCAGCGGCCAGGGTGGCGCTGGCCATGGCCAGGGTAGTCCTGCCCAGGGTTGTCCTGTGATGATTCATGATTGCTCCCCTTATTCGGACGCCACGGACTGACTGGACAGCCAGGCGGAAACGGCGCGGATGTCCTCGTCGCTCATGCGCTTGGCGATGGCCCCCATCAGATTCTGCGGGTCATTGCTGCGCTCGTCGGCCTGCCAGGCGTGCAGCTGGCTCTCGATGTAGCCGGCATGCTGGCTGGCAATGCCCGGGAAGGTGCTGCCGGCACCCTCGTTGCGCGGTCCGTGGCAGCTCTTGCAGGAGACGATGTACTCGTCCCAGTCACCGCGCAGGGCGAGCTGCTCACCGCGAACCAGCAGCGCCTCATCCACGTCGCCGCCCTGGGCCTCGGTCACCGGCATCTGGCTGTAGTAGGCCGCCACGTCGGCGATCTGTTGATCATCGAGCATGTTGGCAAAGGCCAGCATGCTGGCGTTCTGGCGCCGACCTGCCTTGAAGTCGTGCAGCTGCTTGGCGATGTAGTCGGCACCCAGACCGGCCAGACGCGGCCAGGATTCGCCCCCGGGCACGTTCATGCCGCTGCCGTCCGCCTGGTGGCAGGCGACGCAGGTTCCCGCAGCGGCCTGGCCGCGCTCGGCGTCGCCTTCCAGCGCCATGGCCTGACTGGCGGCCAGGCCAAGGCCCAGCAGCAGGCCAAGCCCACCCGTGATCCTCTTGCTGGTCATATGGTTTCCCCTTTTTGTGTCATCGACCCCGGTACACAGCGTTCAGTACGGAGTATTCAACGGCCCGCCTTGACCGGAAAGGTCAGGCAAGCCTCCAGCCCTGCCCCATCGGGACGGGCAAAATCCAGCCGGCCGGCAAAGCGCTCGACGATGGCCATCACGATGGCCAGCCCCAGACCGCTGCCGCGCTGCTTGCTGGCTCGCCAGAAGCGCTGAGACATCTGGGCGAGCGTCTTGTCATCGACCCCTGGGCCCCGGTCGCGCACCCGGAAGGTCAGCTCACCGGCCGCCTCGTCCAAGCAGGCAGTGACCGTCACCGGCTCACTCTCGCCACCGTGGCGAAGGGCGTTGTCCACCAGGTTGCGCAGCGCGGTGATGGCCAGCTCCCTGGGCAGCGCCAGCTCCGCCTCGGGCCACGCCTCGGGAAGCACGAAGCGCTCCGGTCCCACGCCGGTATCGCGCAGGGCCAATTCGACCACGTCGGCCGACCGGCTCGGCTCGCCGTCCTCGAACAGCACGCGCCCCTCCACACGGGCCAGCATCAGCAGCTGGTCAAGGATGCGCGCAAGCCGCCCCACTCCCTCCTCAGCATAGGCCAGCGACTGGCGGGCAGCGTCCCCTTCCACCCGTCGCGCGACCTGGAGATGGGTCTTGATGGCGGTGAGCGGCGTCTTCAGCTCGTGGGCGGCATCGCTGGTGAAACGCTGCTCGCGCACGATGGCCTGCTGGATCCGCGCCAGCAGACTGTTGAGCGTTTCGATCAGCGGACGCAGCTCTACCGGCACCCCGTAAGTGGCCACGGGGGCCAGGGCATCGGGATGGCGACGCGCCAGGGAGTCGCGCAGGCGGCTGAGGGGTGCCAGGCCGCGCAGCACGCCCAGCCAGAGCGCCACCATGCTGCCCAGGAGCGCCACGGCGAAGGGCACCACGGCGGCCCTGAAGACATCCGCCAGCAGCTGGTCACGCTCGTCCATGCGATCGGCGGTGGTGATGGTCAGGCCGCCGCGTTCGTAGGTGAATACCCGCCAGGTGACGCCTCCCTCCTCGCGGTAGGCATGACCGCGTTCCCCCGCGGCCAGGATGGTCTCCAGGTCGGTGTGGGTGCGCGCCATGATCTCGCCGCGGGGCGAATGCACCTGGCAGGCCAGCCCCTCGATAGGCGGAATCGACAGCGCCCGCTGGTCGGCCTGGAGCCACACCTCCTCGGGGAGCTGGGCCATGAGCCCGGCCACCATGCGCGCCGACTGGGCCAGCCGCTGATCCAGGGTGGCCACAAACTGCTCCTCGAGATCCCGCATCAGCCAGGCCGCCGCCAGGCTCCAGAGCAGCGCCAGGGTCAGTCCCAGGGTGAGCAGCAGGCGCGTGCGTAGACTCATCACCGAGCCTCATCGTCCGTCGAGAGCACCACTGCCGAGGTCTTGCCGAGCCGATAGCCCAGCCCGCGCACGGTCTCGATCACGCGGCTACCGAGCTTGCGGCGCAGGTGATGGATATGGACGTTGAGCGCATTGCTCTCGACCTCGTCGTTCATGCCGTAGAGGCTGTCCTTGAGCTGGTCGGCGGAGAGAACGCTGCGCGGCGACTGCAGGAAGGTTTCCAGCAGCACCAGCTCGCGTCGCGACAGCGCCACGGGACGGCCGTCCACGCTGACCTCGCGGGCTACCGGGTCCAGGCACAGCGGCCCGTGCTCGACCAGAGTCCGCGGCCGCCCGGCGGCACGTCGCAGCAGGGCCTGCAGTCGGGCCACCAGCTCATCCAGGTCGAAGGGCTTGGTGAGGTAGTCATCCGCGCCGCCGTGCAGTCCCGCCACGCGGTCCGGCACGGTGTCACGGGCGGTCAGCACCAGCACCGGGGTGTTGACCCCGGCGGCGCGCCACTCCTCCAGCAGCGTCAATCCATCGCCATCCGGCAGCCCGCGATCGAGGATCACGACATCGCTGGAGACGGCCTCCATGGCGCTGCGCGCCTCGGCCAGGGTCTCCACATGGTCGACCACGAAGTCGTGAACGGTCAGGCCTGCCCGGATGCCAGAGGCGACCAGGGCATCATCCTCGATCAGCAGAACGTGCATGAGATGAAATCCTCGTTGTGTGCGACATCGTGTCACTCGTCCATTAAGTCGGCGTTAATCCGTCATGGGCCCAGCGCCGAATCGTCTGGTCTATTGGTCAAAGGCCTTGCTTTTCCAGCGACTCAAACGCGGGCGCCCCCGCGGGCCAGGCCGGCGGGGGCGCAAGGGGTAGCGGGGGCTAGCGTGAGAACTAGCGCAGTCGTCAGCCGTTCAAGTCCGCGAGGGAATCGCCTTGGCCAGGAACCAGCCGGCCACCATGGCCAGCAGCATGGCCGCCAGCGGCACGCTGAGCCCGGCAATGGAGGCGAAAGCCGGACCCGGGCAGTAGCCGGAGAGCCCCCAGCCGATGCCGAACAGCGCCGAGCCACCGATCAGGCGGACGTCCAGATCCTGGCGGGTGGGCAGCTGGAAGACCTCGCCGTAGATCGGGGCCGTACGCTTGAAGGCCAGGCGATAGCCGATAAAGTTGGTCACCACGGCGCCGCCGAGGACGAACATCAGGGTCGGGTCCCAGGCGCCGAAAAGGTCCAGGAAACCCAGCACCCGCGCCGGGTCGGTCATGCCGGAGATGCCCAGGCCGAGGCCGAACAGCAGGCCGGCGATATAGCCCATGAGTGTTTTCATGCGCCACCTCCGATCATGTGCCGAACCACGTAGACGGTGATGATTGCCGCCACCAGGAAAGTCAGAGTCGCCGCCAGGGAGCGCGGTGAGAGACGCGCCAGGCCACAGACCCCGTGGCCGCTGGTGCAGCCGCTGCCCAGGCCGGTGCCCACGCCCACCAGCAGGCCGGCGATCAGCATCAACACCACGCCGCCGGCGGGCGCACCAATCACCTCGCCTGTCACGTCGACCCCGCCGCCGGCCACGTTGCCCAGGCCGCCACCCAGCAGTATCAGCACAATCGGGCCGCTGATCAGGCCGAGCAGGAAGGTCAGCCGCCAGGCGCTGTCGCCCTTGGGTCGCGCGGTAATCAGGTTGCCGATGATCCCGCTGATACCGGCGATGCGGCCCAGCGTGGCCATCAGCCAGGTGGCAGACAGGCCGATCAGAATGCCACCGGCCAATCCCTGCAGGGATGAACTCCAGTCCACTGTTTCTCTCCTTTGGGGGCATCCAGAGGATGCGAATCTTGTCGAATCGTGTAGGGGTAGTAGGGATGAACCTAACGCAGCGGGGCCATCTGCAGCTCGGCGCAGCGACGCGACAGACTCCCGTCGCTCTCACCGCGCAACTCCTGCCAGGCATCATAGGTGCTCAGGAACACCTGGCCGGTCATCTCGTGACAGAAGTCGGTGTGCTGGAGGCGATCCATCACCGGCCCTTTCACCTCGGCCAGATGCAGGCGCACCTCGGCGTCCTTGAGTCGGGCGTTGATCGCCTCCAAACTCTCCAGCGCCGAGGCGTCGATCACGTTGACCGCCTGGCAGGCCAGCACGATGTGCTCAAGGCCCGGCTGGCGAGCGGCCAGCTCCATCACCGTATCTTCAAGATAGCGGGCATTGGCGAAATAGAGGCTCTCGTCGACCCGCAGAATCGCCAGGCGGTCGTCGGTCTCCACGTCATGGCGCTGCACGTTGCGAAAGTGCTCGCTGCCCGGCACGCGCCCTACCACGGCGCTGTGGGGTCTGCTCGTGCGGTAGAGATGCAGCGCCAGGGAGAGCCCCACCCCCGCCATGATGCCGCTCTCCACCCCAACCACCAGAGTAACGATGATGGTGGCCAGCATGGCGGCAAAGTCGCCGCGCGAGTAGGCCCATGTGCGCTTGATGGCGGCGAGGTCGACCAGCGAGAGCACCGCCACGATGATGGTGGCCGCCAGGGTGGCGATGGGCAGATAGGCGATCAGCGGCGTCAGCAGCATGGCCGCCACGCCGATGCCCACCGCAGTGAAGGCGCCGGCCGCCGGGGTCTCGGCGCCGGCATCGAAGTTGACCACGGACCTGGCGAACCCGCCGGTGACCGGCATGCCGCCGGTCAAGGACGCGGCAATATTGGAGGTGCCCAGGCCCACCAGCTCCTGGTCGGGATCGATTCGCTGGCGGCGCTTGGCGGCCAGGGTCTGGCCCACCGACACCGACTCCACGAAGCCGACGATACTGATCAGCAGCGCCGCCACAAACAGCTGGCTCCACAGGCCGCTGTCGAAGCCGGGCAGGGTCAGCGGCGGCAGGCCCGCCGGCACGCTGCCGACCACCGCCACGCCCTGGGCGTCGAGCCCGAACCCCCAGGTGGCCAGCGTCGTGACCGCCACGGCCAGAATCGGCGCGGCCTTGGTCAGCATGTCCGCCGGGCGGTCCGGCACGCCCGCTCGCCGCAGGCCTGGCTTGAGCCAGCGCCGCGCCGCGTAGAGGAAGACCAGCACGGAGAGGCCGATCACCAGGGTCGGCGCACTCACCTGCCCCAGGCTGCCGGCCAGGCCCACCAGCAGTTCCAGCAGGTTGTGGCCGCTGGCCTCCACCCCCAGTACGTGCTTGAGCTGGCTGGCGGCGATGATCAGCCCCGAGGCGGTGATGAAGCCCGAGATCACCGGATGGCTGAGAAAATTGGCGAGAAAGCCCAGCCTTGCCACGCCCATCAGGGTCAGGATGAGCCCTGACATCAGGGCCAGCACCAGAGCCGCGCCGAGGTACTCGGGCGTGCCCTGGGGGGCGATCTGCCCCACCGCGGCCGCTGTCATCAGCGACACCACCGCCACCGGACCCACCGCCAGGGTGCGGCTGGTGCCGAACACGGCATAGATCACCAGGGGCGCAATGCTGGCATAGAGCCCTACTTCAGGCGGAAGCCCGGCCAGCATGGCGTAGGCCAGCGACTGCGGGATCAGCATGACGGTCACAATCACCGCCGCCAGCAGGTCGCTGGTCAGGGTGGCGCGGCCATAGCCAGGCAGCCACTGCAGAATGGGCAGATAGCGCTTGGGATTCATCGCTCAGCGCTGCCCCGCAGCGGCTTCCAGCAGCGGGCGGTGCTCTTCCAGATCGTGCCCGGCGGCGCGGGCCGAGGCCAGCAGCGCCGGGATATCGCACCTATCGCCCTGGCTGCGGGCATGGGCCCAGAGGTGCACGGCACGCTTGCCGGTCTTGCAGAAGGCCAGAATCGGCACGGGCAGGCTATCCAACGCCACGCCGAAGGCCTCGATATCCGCTTCGCCGTAATCGCCCAGCGTCACCGGGATGCAGCGCCACTCGAGGCCGAGTTCCGCCGCCCGCTCGCTCAGGGCGCGGTCGTCCGGATGGTCCTCGGCCTCACCGGGGCGGCGGTTGCACACCACCGAGCGAAAGCCGCGTCGTGCGACCTCGTCGAGGTCGGCCGGGGTCACGGCATCGGTGATGGCGAAGCCGGGTTCAAGCTGATGAATCTGCATGGCGGTTCGTTTCCTTCCAACCTAGAACTTGTTGATCGGCACCTTGAGGTAGACCTGACCGTTATCTTCGGCAGGCGGCATCTGTCCGGCACGCATGTTGACCTGAACCGAGGGCAGGATCAGCTTCGGCATGTCGAGGGTGGCGTCGCGCTCGGTGCGCATCGTGACGAATGCCTCTTCGCTGATGCCCTCGTGGACATGCACGTTGTGTGCGCGCTGGTCGGCCACGCTGGTCTCGTGCTGATACTCCTCGCGATCCGGCGCCTTGTAGTCGTGGCACAGGAAGAGGCGCGTCTCGCCCGGCAGGGCCAGCACCTTCTGGATGGAACGAAAGAGGGTGCGCGCGTCGCCGCCGGGGAAGTCGCAGCGGGCGGTGCCGTAGTCGGGCATGAACAGGGTATCGCCGACGAAGGCGGCATTGCCGATCACATAGGTCAGGCAGGCCGGGGTGTGGCCCGGGGTGTGCAACACCCGTCCTTCCAGGCTGCCGATGGCAAAGGTATCGCCCTCTTCGAAGAGGCGATCAAACTGGCTGCCGTCGCGGGCGAACTCGGTGCCGGCGTTGAACGCCTTGCCGAAGACGTCCTGCACGACGGTGATGTTGGCGCCAATGCCGGTCTTGCCGCCCAGCGTTTCATGCAGGTAGGGCGCCGCCGAAAGGTGATCGGCATGCACGTGGGTCTCGAGGATCCACTCGACCTCGAGGCCGTTGTCGCGCACGAAGGCGATGATCTCGTCGGCAGAGCGCACGTCGGTTCGCCCGGCGGCATAGTCGAAATCGAGCACCGAATCGAGGATCGCACAGGCGTTGCTGTCCGGATCCTGCACCACGTAGCTGAAGGTGTTGGTGGGCTCGTCAAAGAAGTGGGTCACGATTGGCTGGGACATGGGAATAAACCTCCATCGGATGTCGCTGGCCGGGATATGGAAACAGCATAGCCGAAAACGCGTTCTAAGGATAGAATATTTGGCTATATAAAGGCCCGGCTATCCCCCTCACGGCACGAGCCCCGGCGGCAGGGCCTGGGGGGCTCGTTGTTTCTGCAGGGCCGGGCGCTTACTCCCAGGCCGCCCCTTCCAGAGCATCGAGGGGGATCTTCAGGTAGCGCTTGCCGTTGGCCTCGGGCTCCGGCAGGCGACCGCCGCGGGTATTCACCTGCAGGGAGTGCAGGATCAGCTTGGGCATCGACAACTCGCTGTCACGCTCATTGCGCATCGCCACGTAGTCATCCTCGGTGACGCCACCGACGAGGTGCTTGTTGGTGTCGCGCTGTTCGCGCACCGTGCTTTCCCACTGCGGCTCTCGGCCATCGGGCATGTAGTCGTGGCCGGTGAACAGTCGGGTCTCGTCGGGCAGCGCCAGGATTGCCTGGATAGAGCGCCACAGCTGATGGGCATCGCCGCCGGGGAAGTCCGCCCGAGCGGAGCCGAAGTCCGGCTGGAAAAGAGTGTCGTGGACGAAGGCGGTGTCGCCGATCACGTAGGTGATCGAGGCCAGAGTATGGCCCGGCGAAAACATCACCCGCGCCTCGAGCTCCCCGATGCGGAAGCTATCCCCCTCGGCGAACAGACGGTCCCACTGCCGTCCGTCATCCGGAAAGTCCGGCCAGTGATAGATTGTCTTCCAGAGTGTCTGGACCTCCACCACCTTTTCGCCGATGGCGGTGGGAGCGCCGGTCTTCTCGCTCAGGTACCGCGCCGCCGAAAAGTGATCGGCATGGGGATGGGTGTCGAGAACCCACTGCACCTCGAGCCCCTGGGACTCGACATAGGCGAGCAGCTCATCGGCATGATGCGTCGCGGTGGCACCGGACTTCTCGTCGAAATCGTGGACCGGGTCGATGATGGCGCATTTGCCGGTCGCCGGGTCGCTGACCACATACTGCACGCTGAAGGTGCGAGGGTCGAAGAAGCCCGCCACGTCGGGGCGACCGGCGCCGGTGCTGGGCGACAGAGCAAAGGTATTCATAAGCGTTCCTCCTGATGGAATTCGGTAGTGGCCGAACATCATGCTACTAAATTTGGAATAAGCTTATCACATTTGGCTCTAAACGACGATAAAGAGTGCCCATGGCGCCCATAGCCGAGGCCTCAGCCCATAACGACAAGACGCCCGCCACCAAAGGGTCGCGGGCGTCAGGATGTGCTGTCCGGGCAGGACCCGGCGCGGGTTACTTCTTCAGCTTGCAGGTATTGACCCCCAGCAGGGTGTAAGCCGGGCAGAAGTTGAACAGGCCGGTGGCCAGCGGCACCACGCCGATCCAGCCCCAGACACCGATGACGCCAGTGAGGGCCAGGCCAATCAGCACGGCGCCCACGACGATCCGGGCAATCTTGTCCGCACCGCCCACGTTGCTTTTCATGTTCATGGTGACTCTCCTTTATACGTTAACGCCCAATGACTGCGTGCCGGCTACCCCTGGGGCAGCCGGCATGAACACGGGACATAGGGTCAGAAGCTGAAGACCGGAATCTTTGGATCGCGCATCATCTCGGCGATGGGGCCCGGCGCGGCCACGCCGACGCCCTCGCGCAGATCGCCTTCCTCATGCTCGGTATTCGGCAGATAGATGGCGCACACATCCACACTGGCGCCGTTGCCCATCAGCATGCCCATGATGCCCTCGGGCTTGACCTGACCTGCCGGGTTGCTGGGGGGCGTATTGATCGCCTCCCCGCTCTCGTAGCCGTCCAGGGCCAGATCCCCGGCGGCATCGCAGAGCAGGATGTTCAGTTCCGTGCCCTGCTGCTGCATGGCGTTGGACAGAATCATCGCCATGCCCTGGGTCTGCAGGGAATCGCTGGTGAGAATGACCAGGGCGCGGTCGGTATCGGCATGATCGTCGTCACCACCATGGCTTCCCGCCAGGGCAGCGCCGGAGAAACCGATGGCGGTGGCCGCGGCGGCCAGGGTCAGGGTCGTCTTGATGCTCATGGGTTCACCTTTTTTATCACGGTAATTTTTCGGATTGTCAGAAAGATGGCTGCGATCAGTTGGCCGGACGCCAGGCCACGTCGGGGTCGATCTCGTAGCTCCACGGCAGCCCGGCGTTACGCCAGCCGTTCATGGCACGCACGCCCTGTGAGTCGCCTTCCTTCAGGGTAGAACCCTCGAAGCCATCATTGACGGAATAGACCTGGTTATAGCCCATCTCGGTAATGACGTCGGCGCCGGGGGCGCTGCGGGTGGCGCCGGAGCGACACATCACGATAATCGGATCGTCTTCGGCCACGCCCAACGCATCGAGGCGCGCCTTCACCTGGGCCTCGAAGTCGGCGTTGCGCACCATGGGCCAGGTCTGGGCTTCCTCGTCGAAGCTGTCGCGGTCGGCCAGCACCCAGGGCACATGAATATCGGTGGGCTCAGCGAAGCCGGTGAACTTGATCTCGATGGGGTCACGCACGTCGATCAGGATGGTGCGCTCGTTCTGCTGAATCAGCTCGTGGGCCTCGACGGCCGACACATAGAGCCCCAGCTGGGTCTCGCGGTAGGCGTCGACCTCCTGGGCCAGGGCGGGTCCGGCGGACAGCGTCGCGGCCATCAGGGAGCTGGCCAGTAGCGTCTTCATCATAAGCCTCATAACTAATCTCTCTAAGCTAATTACAAAATGTTTGTATGACAAGAGTCTAGCCCAGAGGGCTCTGGATGACATGGGGCATGTCGTCGCAGCTTGACCTGCATCAAGCCGCGACGGGAAAGGTTACAGCTCGATGCGATCGCCGTAGGCGGGAATCTCGGCCTCGATGCCGCTCTCGGCCAGGGCAGCCTTGAAGACCTCTTGGGTGCCGGGTTCACCGTGGACCAGGTAAAAGCGGGGGTTGTTGCGGAAGGCGCCGGCCCAGCCGATCATCTCGGTCTGGCCGGCGTGGGCGGAGAAACCACCGATGGTATGCACCTTCGCCTTGACCGCCAGGTCGTGGCCGAGCACGCGCACTCGCTCGGCGCCATCGACAATCTGGCGGCCCAGGGTGCCGGCGGCCTGGAACCCGACGATCACCAGCCGGGTCGTGGGCTTCTCCAGGTTGTAGCGGAAGTGGTGAATGATGCGCCCACCGGTGCACATGCCGGCCCCGGCGATGATGATGGCCCCGCCGTGAATGCGGTTGATGGCCATGGACTCTTCCACCGTGCGGGTCATGCGCAGGATCGGCAGGTACTGGCTAGTGTCGCCGCTGGCGGCGATGTTCAGCACCTTGAGGTCCTCGGGATCCAGCGCCTTGCGCGCCCGGTGGTAGAGCTCGGTGACCTTGATCGCCATGGGGCTGTCGAGGAACACCATCTGCTGGCGAAGCCGCCCCTCATGGTAGAGCACGCTCAGGTGGTAGAGGATCTCCTGGGTGCGCCCCACCGCGAAGGCGGGGATCAGCACGTTGCCGCCCGCTTCGTGGGCTTCCTCCAGCACCTGGGCGAACTCCTCCAGGGTCTCGTCCAGAGGGCGGTGATCGCGATCGCCGTAGGTGCTCTCCATCAGCACCAGATCGGCCTCGTAGAGCTTCTCGGGGTCCTTCATCAGCACCGAGCTGGGGTTGCCCAGGTCGCCGGAGAACACCAGGCGCTTCTGCTGCCCACCGGAGGGGATCGTCAGCTCGACAATTGCTGAGCCGAGGATGTGGCCGGCATCGCGGAACACCAGGGTGGCGCCACCCGGCAGATCGACCGGCTGGCCATAAGGGTGAGACTCGCAGAGCGCCAGGGTGCGCTCCACGTCATCCAGCTCGTAGAGCGGCTCGACCAGGGGCCTGTGATTGCGTTTGCGCCACTTGTTCTCCCACTCCACGTCCTTGGCCATGATGAAGGCCGAGTCCTGGAGCATGATCTCCAGCAGGTCGCGGGTGCCGCGGGTGCAATGGATCGGCCCGCTGAAGCCCTCGCGCACCAGCTTGGGCAAGAGCCCCGAGTGGTCCAGATGGCCGTGGGAGAGCACCACCGCGTCGAGATTCCGAGGCAGCTTCCCGAAGGATTTGGCATTGGCCTCGTCGGCATCGCTGCCGCCCTGGTGCAGGCCGCACTCCAGCAGCAGCGTCTTCGGGCTGCCGTTACCGTCCAGCTCGATCAGGTAGCGAGAGCCGGTGACTTCCTTTACCGCGCCCTGAAACGTCAGTGTTGACATGGTGTTGCGCTCCTTTGCCTGCTGGCGTGCCCGACCTTATGACTTGCTGGTCTCAGCATACTGCATAGCAGCCTTTACAGGTACGCGCGCCACCACTCAGGCCTCCCCGTGATGGCTCAAGGCGCCTGCAGGAACCGCGCTGCGACGCGGGGCGGCAGGAAGTCATTCAGCCAGGCCTCGTCCACGGGCGGCTTGGGCCCCTCGACCGCCCTGGCCAACCCCTCCGCCAGGCCCTGCTCGGAATGGGGCACCACGCTGTCCGCCAAAGGGCCCTTGAGAATCTCGCGGATGCCGCCGGGACAATCCACACTCAGCACCGGCGTGCCACAGGCCAGAGCCTCGAACAGCACGATCCCCATCCCCTCGAAACGCGAGCTCAGCACGAACAGCCGGGCATCACGCATCCACGGATAGGGATTGCGCCGCTGGCCGGCAAAGCGCACCCGGTCGGCGATGCCCAGCTGGTCAGCCAGAAGCGACAGTCGCTCTCTCTCCTGGCCGTCGCCCACCAGCACCAGCGGCAGGGACACGCCCGAGCGCGCATAGGCCCGCAGCAACAGCGCCTGATCCTTGGCGGGCACCAGCCTCGCCACGCTGAGCAGGTAGGGGCCAGCGGGGATGTCGGGGTCAGATTCGTTCATCAGCCGGTGGATACTGGCAATCGGACAGGGATTGACGATCACTCGCAGCGAGGACGGCCGCACGCCCCACTGCCGCTGGGCCGTCTCGAAACTCTCCGCCACGCCACGCGAAACGGCGACCAGATGTCGGCCATGGTAAAGGCAGCGCGCAAACAGGCGCTGGCGAACACTGGGGGCAGGATCCTGAAGGATATTTTCGAGCACATAGCAGGCGCGCGGGTCGCGAAAGGTCCAGAGCTGCTCGAAGGTGCCGACGCCGCGGAAGACCAGCCGGTCCACACGACCATGGCGCCGCTCGAAGCGCCACAGCCAGGCGCGAAACACAACGCCCCCCATCACACCGGTGCCCAGGAACAGCGAGCGTTTCATCAACGGGTTAAGCAGCAGCCTGGCCAGGAGTTCCAGCACGAAGCCGATGAGCGTCATCCGCGTCAGCCAGTTGAGGCGAAGCGTATGCTGAGTGACATCGTCGCGCTCAGGGGCCAGCGGCTGCTTCACCGGTCGCAGCGCCAGCAGATGGCTGTCGTGCCCCGCCTCGGCGAAGGCATCCGCCAGGTTGACGGCCACCCGCTCCATGCCCCCCATCTTCAGCGAGCGCACAACTACCAGGGTTCTCATACCAGGGTTCTCATGCCAGGGTTCTCATGCCAGGGTTCTCATGCCAGAGCTCTCACGCCCGTTGCTCCTTCCACCAGCGCCAGTAATGGGTCACCAGGCCGCCAACGATAAGGTTGTGAACAAACACCCCGGTCCAGAACGAATTGTAGGATTCGAACTGATTGACCACCGCCCAGTAGATGAAAAACGCAAGGGCGAAGAGTGCCATATCACCGGGCATCACGCCGCCTCGCCAGCTGACGAAGGTGGCCCACCCCACCCATCCCGCAAGCCCCAGTATCAGCATCACCCCAAACAGGCCGTAGGCGACCCAGACCTCCAGCAGGAAATTGTGCAGGTGCCCGAAGTGTTCCTTGACGAAGGGCGGCAGCCAGGGGGTTTCGTGAATCACCAGGCTACGCGCCTCGCTGCCCCACCCGACCCAGGGACGCTCGAGCCCCCACTCCACGCCGGCCTGCCAGGTATTGATGCGAATGCCGATGCTGGTGTAGGGCACATCCTCCAGGCCCCGCTCGGCCATATGGACAAGCACCTCCCGCTCATCGGCAATGCGCTGGATCAAGGTCCCCTGGAACGCCCAGCCGGCCAACGCCAGAACACACGCCAGGGCCAGACCCATCAGGCCAAGACGCAAGGGCGTGAGCCCGCCAGCGACGGGCCGGGCGAAACGGCGCCGATGGTAGATCACGACGAACGCCGCCACGGCAAAGGCCAAGAGCAACCCCAGCCATACCGCACGCGTCAGGCCGATCAGCACTCCCACCAGGGCGAGCAGCGTCATGGCACACCAGAGCCCGCGCCTGGCCAAGTGCCATCGCCCGGGTTGCCAGAAACGGCCGGCGAAGATCACCAGCCCGAGCAATGTCACGCCGAACAGCATCGCCCCGTGCTGGGCATTGCGAATCCCGTACTCGATTCGCTGCCCCTGCAGGCCCGCCTGCCACTCCTCCCAGCCGCCGCCGCCAAACAGCGCCTGCAGCAGAAATCCCCCCAGGGCCAGGCCCCAGACGGTTAGCGTCAGGCGGGTGCTGCCGCCCAGCCACCAGGCCACGGCGATAAAGATAAACAGCTTGGCCAGCCGGTCCAGGCGCGGGTTATCCGCAGCATAGTCGGGTACGTCGCGCAGTATCAGCCACCAGGAGAGGGTCTGAACCACCAGGGCCGCCAGCAGCAGCCAAAGCGGCGCGGTGTTGCGCAGTCCGGTGCCGTAGCGCAGCAGCGCAATAAGACCCAGCACGGCCGTCAGTGTCTCGGCGGGCTGACCTATCGTGGGCCACAGGAACTGAAAACCGGCGTATACCGCCATCAGCACGGTGCCGGCTATCCATAGCCGCTCCGGGCATGGCCAGGCCCGCTCGGGGAGAGCGTGCTTCATGTGAGACGTTGCACCATCGGCTATCCTATTGCGGAGATCTGATCGGTGCGGAGTCTACCATGGGCAGGGATCATGAAAACGCGAGTGACGTCAGTGCCATCCACAGCTCAACCGTCCATGGTGACAAATCACACTCATGGCATTAAGAACTTGACATTGACCTTGTCGGCATCCAAGCCACCCCGATAGGACGCACTACAGTCGCAACGTCTTCGAACTGGCATTGGTCAATATCGATATGCGGTTGCGCTCCCTTGCCGGCGGGGTGCCCTCAAGATCTTGTGTAGCCAGCATGCGGTATTGGAACACCCCTGGCATCGAGCATTGGATCATGCGGCCGGGACACCCTCCTCACGGGGCTCTAGCAACGCTTGCACGTTTTCCTGGCTGTGCAGGTGAGCGTAGACAACGCCGAGAAGACCACTACGCGCCCAGCTTGCCAAGGTGGCATCGTCCAGCTTGGCGAGTTGCTCGGCATCCACGCTGCGGAAGCCGCGCACCGCTACCTCCTGCTCGCCGTTGCGGTTGAGCGTCACCTGGCGCTCCACCAGAAGGTCGTGCTCGGCCAGTGGCGCCAGGAATTTCTGGGTCTCCTCCAGTTCGCGCTGGAACTGCACGAGGAACTTGCGCGCACGCTCCACGATACCCCCCTCGGGCGGCTTGTCGTCCTGGAAGAGGGGTTCGGCGCCTTGTTCGGCAGTTTCCAGGAAATTATCGGCGGCGCGGTCGATCATCACCACGAAGCGACCCTGTTCCCCGGTTTCCCCCAGCACGAAGGGGTAACGGCGAATGTGGGCGGGAATATAGGCCTTCAGCCAGTTGCCCTGCTCGTCCACGCAGGGATGGCTCTCCTTGGCCACCGAGAGCAGTGCCATGGGCAGCACCTTGTCTCCACTCGAGAACACCACGGGCAGTGAACGCGAGGCCTTGACCACCTCGCTGGCCGACAGCGGCGTGGCGGAAATCTCCTTGGCGAAGACATAGCCGGGCACGCCGCGATAGTGAAGGTCGGCGTGTTTCTGGGTATCAAGCGTTTCTAGGGTCTTGAACATTCAAACCATCCTTGCGTAAACGGTAAAAAATAAAGCCATCAATCTCTGATCAGCAACCGTACCAGGGTGTCTGTATCAGGCAGTCCGGTCTCGTTCAACCCCTCTGCACGCTGAAACGCCTCCAGGGCACCGCGCGTCCCGCGTCCATAAAGGCCATCCACCGTACTCTGGTAATACCCCTTGTCGGCCAGGCGCAACTGCACGGTGCGCAGCGTTTCACGGTGCACATTGACCTGCCGATCATTCCATTCAAGGGAAAGGATTTCCGAGCGGTTTTGCACCTGACCCAATCTCAGGGTATTGAGGCTCTGGGCCAGTGCGGTCTCGAGAATCAGATCATCGTTGGCCTGGCAAACGTTGAAAACGACTCCCCCTAACCCGGCCGGGTCCTGGATCACGGACACCTCGTAGACACCGTCATTCAGCAGGTTCAGCCCCGTGACATAGCCCTGCATCCACTGCAGCACCAGGGGTAGGTTAGGGTCTTGGTTCTCGACGGCCGCCACGAAGTCGTTGCAGGCTGTGGCACCCAGGCCGCGCACGGCATAATTGCCGTCCTCGTCAGCCGCCATGGCCGGCAGGACTGCGCTTGCCACCAACCCAGCAAACGCCATTTTCCAGGTCCGCCTGGCCACTTTCACACTCGATGTGACTATCTCCGCCATGTCTCTCACTCTCCTTCCATCAACAACAGGCGCACCACACTATCGGCATGGGGCGTACCGGTCACGCGCTGATCATTTTGTTCCTGGAAACGCGTCAGCGCTTGCTGAGTGGCGTCATCGAAGCCTCCGCTTGGCACGATATCGTAACCGCGCTCTTCAAGTGCCTGCTGCACGCGCTGCAGGGTCTCCTGGCGAATCAGCACTTCCTGGTCGCCCTGGCGAATCAGCACCAGTTGGGAGTCCTGACGCACGCGAGCCGGCTCAAACAGGCCGGCGATACGCGCCAGCGTGGTTTCCAGCCTCAATTGCGGATTTTCTCGGCACAGATTGCGCGCCAGTGCCGCCACCTCGGCACTGGACACCAGCGGCGAGATATCAAAGGTGGCATCGGTCATGCGGTTGTGGGCGGTCAAGTAGCCATCGATCCAGGCTACATAGGCAGGCACCCCCGCCCCCCCCCCCCCCTCTGACACCTCGTTGAAGAAATCTGCGCAGCGCAGGGTGCCCGCACCGCGAACCGCATAGTTCCCATCCGTATCTGCCGCCTGGGCGCTGCCCAGCAGCGCAGGCAACAACAGCGCCCCTAGCGGCAATATCCACTGCTTCATAGCATGATCTCCATACGCCTCTTGCCAAGTACTCATCATAGCCTTCCTCGCCCGGCAAGCGCCGTAGCATCGCCAACGCAGACAGCCAACGCCGTAGCGAAACAGACGCGCAAGGCTCAGAAACAAAGAGAGGGGGGCTTGCGCCCCCCTGCTCGGTTGATGAATGTCAAGCCATTTACAGGCCCAGGCTGTTGCGCGAACGCAGGCTGGTCACGTTGCTGTTGGTACCCGCGTTGCCCACGGCGCGCGCCTGCACGGTATTGTTGGTGACGTTGAAGGAGCTGCCACCGCTGTTGCCCGTACCACCGTTGATGCTGTTACCAACACCGGTAATGGAAGCCACCGTGGTCACACCGCTGTTGCGCTGGTAGCTGGTGAGCGCCGCACTGCCCGCCGTGCCGTTGGCATCGTTGAGCGCGATGCTGTTGCCGGTGCGGTTGGCCGTGGCCTCGGCGACTACCTGGTTGCCGCTGACGTTGACCCGACCATTGACCAGACCCGACGTGATGCTGACGTTATTGCCACCACTAGCAGTGATTCGGCTGGCAATCTCGTTGTCGATATTGGTCTGACGGTTGAGCACCGCGAAGCCGCCCTCGGCGCTCGCCAGCCCGGTGTTATCGGTGGTGGCGGTGGCGCCTGCGCTGTTGGTCAGCACATCACCCTCGGCGGTCAGGCGGTTGACGGCGTCGTTACCCCGGCTGAGGGCCACGGAGACGTTGTCCTCCAGGTTGATGGCGGTGCCGTTGTGATTGCCGCCGTTGGCGGTCACGCTGGTGCCCGGCGCGGTCAGGGTGGCGGTCACGTCGCCCTCGTTGTACTGGCCGCTGGCCAGCGCCGCATTGACGGCGCTGGTGGTGGCCTCCAGGTTGAGGGCATTGCGCGCACTGTTGGCGGTGGACTCGGCCCAGATCTCGTTGCGGCTCGAGGTCACGCTGCCACCTGTGATGATGCCATCTACCGCGATGGCCATGCCGGTCGCCGCCCACTGACGGTGTGCGGTACGAACACCTCGCGCCAGTTGGATGCCGGAACCAGCGGACTGATGATCGGCTGCCGCTCCATCACCTTGTCCGCCGGCTGCCCTGCCTGGGTGGTCGTTATGCCTTCCTTTCGTCTCCACTTGGCCCCTTTTCTGAGGCCCAAGTTTCATACCTGCAGCCCCGAGGGGCAGGCTATCGTCCGTGAGTTGCTTGACAAGGTGCGCCATGGAGGACCCCAAGAAACCAACGCCAGGCGGCATATTGCAGCGGCGCTATGTAAGATATGTACGCCACCGCCGAGCCTCGACCCTCGCCTGGGGAGCCGGCTATCTGGCGCGCTCGTCGATGCCCTGGCCATGAGCCATGTTCGCGCCTCGGATGTGGCCACAATGGCTGACTTGTCCCGCAGCCAGCTGTATAGCCGCCTGGTCCCTTACGGGGGCTTCAAGACCCTTCTATGCGAGTGGCGACTGGAGCGCATCGCAAGGCAACTATGCGCCCCTGAAAATGATGCCACATCGATCAAAACGCTGCTTTTTTCCAACGGCTTTTCGAGTACCGAGCAGTTTCAGCGTCTGTTCCGTCAGCGTTTCGGCATCTCGGCAACAGAGTTTCGTCAACGTGAGAAAGCAGCTGCAACACACTGGTGCGCTGACTGATTCGCGCTCTTACGGCGCCCGACGGCTCACCCGCAGTGTTCTGACCCACCAAACGCCAGCGGCCCGAGACAAGGCTCGAGCCGCAAAGGGGAGTAGCGAATCAGGTGCGTCGGGCGGCTAGTGGGCCAGGTTGCCCGCCTTTTCCGAATCCGCGTTCTGCTCTTTCACCTTGTCCGAATTCAGCTCTTCCTTGAGCGCCTGGGCATAGGCGGTACGCGCGGTCTGGGCAATGGCCAGCTGCTGGTTCAGGCGAGAGATTTCCTGATCGGTGACACGCAGGTTGACGACCTGATTGCGCGCACGCTCGCTCAGTTGGTCCAACTGGTACTCGGTACCGTCGATGGTTACCGTTTGCGCCTGTGAGGTCTGTTCTGCCATCGGGTTACTCCATTGATGTGACATGAGAAAAAACGCCAGCGAGCATCATAACGCACTAGAGCCTGGATGCGGAATCCCGAAGCACTTGTCGAAGGGTACCGCCAGCGATGCCTCACTCACTGCGCGATCAGGACGACGGATGGTAAGATATGGCGTCATCAGTTCGTCACAAGGATGTGGTATTGCCTCGCCAATCATTCATACCGCCGTTATCGCCTCTCGTAGGCCGGGCCCTGCTGGGGCTGGCGTTGCTTGTCAGCCCTCTATTCTGGCGCTTGCTGAGCCTACAAGAGCGCTCGCTGAACGGGCAGTGGCAGGATGCATCGGGACTGGCGGGGGATATCGCCGTCACCCTGGTGACCCTCGCTGCACTGCTGTGGCTGCGCCATTGGCGACCCTGGCTGGCGGCACTCGGCGGGCTAGGCTGGGTGGCCCTGCACATCGTCAACTATGAGTATGTGCGAACCTTCGATGCCCTGGCCCAGCTGCGTTACGCCCACTACCTGGGGGATGTCACTTTCCTGACCGGCTCGGCCATGCACGTCACCCACCCTGGGTTGGCGCTGCTGCTAGCAACGGCCACCGTGCTGGCCGCAATGTGGCCGTGGCAAGCCAGGCCCCAGCGGAACATTGGCCTGCCGGCGTCGATCGTCGGGCTGACACTGGGCCTGGCCAGCCTGTCCCTCGCCAGCGATACCTCCGTGACCGACTGGCGCCGGCATCACCCTGTGCTGGCCAGCCTGCAGGCGATGGCATCGAGCACAGCACCAGCTGTCACCTTGGCAGGCAGCAGCAAGCCGCCGACGGCACTGCTTGCCGATACGACAGGGGCGCCGTCCATTGCCCTGACAGGCAAGACTCCCACGAACGTACTGCTGATCATGCTGGAAGGCGTCACCGGCGGCTACCTGCCCTCGCTGGCCGAACAGGCCGAACTCCCCAGCGAGATCCGCATGCCGAGGCTGGATACCCTCGCCCAAGACGGCATGCTGTATTCGCAGTTCATCGCCCAGCAGCGCCAAACCAATCGCGGCAGCTATGCGCTGCTGTGCGGCGACCTGCCTCGTCTGGGCTCACAGCCAGCCAGCATGAGCGATTTCGCCATGGGGCCTGCCTCACCAACATGCCTGCCGGACGTTCTGAGCGAGGCGGGTTACCACAGCGTGTACCTGCAAGCCGCACCGCTCTCGTTCATGATGAAGGATACCTTCATGGCCAAGGCGGGATTCGACGAGGTCAAGGGAGATGACGCTGTGGCGCACGCCTACCAGCGCAACGGCTGGGGCGTCGACGACAAGGCCTTCCTGGAACAGGGCCTTCAAGAAGTGGCAAGGCTTCGCCAGCAGAAGAAGCCCTGGCTCCTTACCCTGCTGACCTCCGGCACCCATCACCCCTTTAACCTGCCTCCCGAGGTGGCAGCCAACGGCAGCCCGGAGCAGCAGGCCTTTACCTACCTGGATGATGCCATCGGCGACTTCATGAAAGCGATGCGGGAACGTGGCTGGCTGGATGACACCCTGGTACTGATCACCTCCGATGAAGCGGCGGGCATGCGCCAACTGGCCGACGAGACCGCACGTCGCTTGACCCAGAACTGGGGCATCATGGCGGTGCATGCGCCGCAGGTGCCTGCCAGGCGCATCGATGCACCCTATCAGCAGAGCGACGTGGCACTTTCCATACTCGACTACCTGGGCCAAGCCGAGAGACAAGGCCTGCCCTTCCTGGGACGAAGCCTGTTTCGCGACTACCCAGCGCCGCGCGCGCTCCACATGGCCAACACCTATGCCAATCAGGTTCAGGCGCTGACACCTTGGAGCTGGATCGTCTGCGACGAAAACCTGAGTGAGTGTCAGGCCCACCCCTTCACGAACTCCCCTTGGCAACTGGCGCACGACCGTCAGCGTGCGCCAGACGAAACACAAGTCGAACGTCTCCGCCAGGCGGTCGCTTACAGCCGGCGTCCCCACCAGCCCGAGACAAGCGGCGACGAGGGCTTCCGCCTCGCCGTGCCCGGGCCACGCCAGCTACCCGGCGCCCACCAGAGCCGCCTGCTGACGGGAGGGCAGTACCTCACCACCACAGGCCCCGTGGCGATAGAGGGGAGCTTCCGCCTCGAGGTGCAGGATCGCGATAACGTCAAGGTGGAACACTACCTGACCAGCGCCCGGGGGATCGTGCACGAAACCGCCCTGCCGCTGCTACGGCCGGGTGACACGTTGAGCGTGCACTACCGCATTCCCCTGGCGGAAAGCCAGACACGGCTGGAAAACCTGTTGCGCATACGCGCCCTGAGCGACGACAAGCAGGGCGAGAGGCCCGGTAGTGTAACGCTGGAAGATGCCAGCATGCGCCTCGTGACGCGAGGCTGGCTGGAACGGTGGTGGCAGAATGATGCCCCTCAGGTCACCCTAGAGTTGCAGCGTGCCGCCACCCGGGCGACGAACCGGCTGGCACTGCTGGACCCCGAGCTGACCCGGCACGCTGAATGCCTGCAGCCCGTGAACGCCACTCAGCCACATGCAACGTTCAAGGGTAACGGGTGCGAGCCTGGCGCCATGCTATACGCCAACTACACGCACATGCCACAGGGCGGGCAGGCGCAGGTCGAGTTCAACATCGAAGTGTTGGCCGGCGAAGCCGAGTGGCAGCTCGATCTCGTGGCAGCGCTGGGCAATCAGGCTGTAGCCCATGCCGAACCGGAGAGGCTGCAAGCCGGCGATCAACGGCACTTGACCCTTGACGCCAGCGTGCCAGAAGGAACACGCCACCTCGAGGCGCGGCTACTACTTCGCCAGGCTAGCCCCGAACTGGAATGGCGCCTGTCAGGCGCCAAGTTGACGATGCGGGACTGAGGCATAGCTACCACGTTCAGCTATCGAAATCGAAGCTCAGGTCGTCATCGCCGCCAAACCACTCATCGAGGGACTCGGGGGGCTCGGACGTTGACTCGAGGCCCAACTGCCCTTGCCGCGCCAGATGCTCCCCCCGCTGCGTCAGCTGATGCAACTGACGCAGAGAAGACGGCTGCAGGAAGGCCAACCGCAACGCACCGAGCTGATTCAGGCGCCGAAGGCTATCACCCGACAGCTCGGCCAGGGCCTGCTCATCCACCCGCCAAAGTCCAGGCACCGCTTCGGGTTCGGCGTCTATCTCCAGGCGAACCTTGAGCGGCCAGGGAACCACCAGATCCTCTTCCTCGAGTGCGGCACAGGCTGCCCGGGTAACGGCGCGCTGCTCGCGGCACTCCTGCAGGAAATGTCCCGCCCGCTGCGGGTCCTCGGCCAGCTTTCCCTGGTCGTCAAAAAGCCGAGGCGCCGCGGGATCAGCCGTCAGGTGTTCGGCATGCAGACACAGCTCGGCCTTGCCGTCGTCGCGCTCCTGCAGGTGAAATGGGTGGCCGCGCAGGGCGGCCGGCACATAGCGCGCCAGCCAGCGGCCCTCGGCATCCACGTAGAGGTTGCGGCCAAAGCCGATGTCGGTCAGCACCACCGGCTGCAGACCGGCTTCGCCCTCCTCCAGCGCCAGCACATAGTGCCCCGCCAGTTCGGGCAACTCGGCCAGCAGTACCGGCAGCGAGGCCATGGTTCGGACGTGATGATAGCCCCGGCGCGGTCGCCAGCCGTGGCTGGCATGCTTTCGGGCGGACAGGACGATCCAATCGCTCATGGGGCTGGGCTCCTCGTGATGCCATTGCGAGTGGTGGCGATGCTCATGGAGTCTCGTTAACTCTCGGCCGGGGCCCAACTCCGTTAAATCGAACACTCAGACACTCTAGCACACCACCCATGCGAGGGCATCGGGCGCACCCTCGACAAAGGCCACCGGGTGCTGGCTCATGGGACAGGAGGCTCCTCGCAGGATCCTGACTCCGGCCCGTAGTTGGCGTGAGACTTCTCCTCCACCAGTGCCGAACCCAGCACGAGGTTGATCTGAACCGCCCCGGCTTTCTCGGAGACCCGCTGATTTGAGTTAGGCTGACTTTTTGGCCTGACCCTGTTGCTCGTAATATAACGCTTCTCGTTCGGCTGGCGGCATGTTGCCGATCGACTCCAAGAGCCGGCGATGATTGAACCAGTCGACCCATCCCAGGGTACCTACGCAAATAAATGGGCAACCTTGTTATTGTAGCGGATGCCCTTTTCCAATTACTTTTCAGTCAGGCCCGTCCGAGTCGCAGCCCCTCGACGACCCATGACTTGATGAAGACGGATGGACGTTAAGCTCAGATGACCGATCATGGTTGGACCACTTCAGGAAGTAGCAGCATCGATGTGCAACAGCTCAGCCTCAAGTGCTTGCCCGGCTGCCGGTTCGGGCTGAGCCAACCCACTGCCGTTATTCACCTGACCTTGAAGGGCCGAGTGACGGGGCTGCGTGCTCGGCTCGGAAAGCTGGCGGAGCTGGCACCTGCCATGATGCCCGATGAGCCGCTGTACCTGGCGCCGCCACAGAGCTGGCCGGGCGCATTCCTGATGGATGGTGGGGTGGAAAACAATGGCAGCGTCTTTCTGTTATTGGCCGAATGGTTCGCGGCCACTAGCGTACTCATGCAACGCTATGCACGTCTCCCGGTCGGCTGGGGAAAAGTGCTCAGTGCGAGCCGCTCGGGACTCTCGTTCGCCGTGCCCTGGTACCACAAGGAATTGCTGAAAGAGGCCCTGCGGCATGCCGTACGCTGGGTGTTGATCGTCCTGTCTACACCGCCCCTGCGTCTTGCCGAGGCCCACGCTCAATGGCAAGAAGGCTTTATCCAATGGCTGGACAGGGTGCGGCCAGCACAGATGGGGCTGAATACGCAACGTTTCGCTCTGGCCGCCCTCAACGAAGGTTACCCTGTTGCCCCCATTGCTCAGGACACGCTCCAGATTGGCTGGGGGCGTCACTCCCGCTGGATCGAGTCGAGCATGAACGAGGCAACAAGTGGCATCGCCATGCGCTTGGCACGCAACAAGTGGCAGACGGGTCGCCGACTTGCCGATATGGGGATCCCGGTTCCCCGAACGCTTGTGGCCAAATCCATCGATGGCCTCGCCGCCGCGGTCGAGACCTATGGTTACCCCCTGGTGGTGAAACCCACCAATCAGGACGCGGCCAAGGGGGTGACCGTCAACATCCAGCAGCGACAAGAGCTGACCACGGCCTTCGAGGCGGCACTGGAGCTATCCGCCAATGGGGCGCTCATCCAGCCTTTCATGGCGGGTACCGATCATCGATTGCTGGTGGTGAACGGTGAATGTTTGATGGCAAGCATCCGCCATCCCGCCAGTGTGACGGGAGATGGCAAAAGCACCGTGCAAGAACTCATCGACATCGCCAACCGACATCCCTTTCGCGGCACGAGGAAGCATAGCACGCTGAAGAACATCACCCTGGACGATGATTCCTATCGCTGGCTAGAGCATCAGGCATTGACCCTGGAGAGCGTGCCTGAAGCAGGACGCTTCGTCAGGCTACGCTCCATCCCCAACATGACCACGGCCGGCGTCCATGAAAACGTCACGGACAGCGTGCATCCGGACAACAAGGCCCTGGCCGTCGCCGCCGCCAAGGCCGTCAGGCTGAATGTGGCCGGAATCGATATGCTGTGCCCCGATATCCGCCGCTCATGGCACGAGGTGGGGGCCACCGTCATCGAAGTGAACGGCCAGCCCGACGTGAGCCTGCACTGGACAATGTCCCCCGAAGCCAATATCTATCGGCAGATGATGTCACGCATGGATATCGAGGGCGGGGGCCGTATTCCGGTCCTCCTGGAGGCTCGCCCGGCTGGTTCGACGGCCTGTGCTGACCTCTGGGAGAAGACGTTGGCTCTGGGCGAGTCGGTAGTACAGCGCGTTGAGGCTGGTGATGACGGCTTTAAGCTTGTCCAGCGTGCCTTGACGGACGCCACGACTGGCGCAATTTGGGCCACGATGAATCTTGAAGAGATCGCAGGCAAAGGCTTCCCCTGTGATGTTGTGGATATCTCACTGCTGTCGGTGGCCGATGGAAAGCCGGATCAAGGCGTTATGGCTGCCTGCGTGGAAGCCATCGCTCGCACCCGCAAGGCCATCGTAGTGGATGCCAACCTTCTTGATGCCGTCGCCGCTCGGCTTAAAGACTTCGCTGGGGATGTCGTCGTGGTCGATGCTGACCAGGCACTTTCCCCTGGACTGCATGCCGATTGGGGAAGGGTCACTGTCAAGCCACAGGCAAATGGGGGGCGTCTGTACGCGTTTGTGCCTGGAAAGCGAGGCCTCCAGAGGGGTAGAGAAATTGATCTAGGGAGTGACCATTGCTTGTCCGATAGGGTGTGGATCATGGCCCTGGCGGCCCTTACCGGTCGTTTTGATCTACTGGGAGTATCAATGGCGACCTCCAGATTTTGAAAGTAAGCCAGTGTTGTCTCCAGGCCCTGGGCAAGCGTCCACTCGGGCCACCCGTTCAGCCACTGTCTCCCCAGGGCGATATCCGGTTGACGCTAACGTGGATCATCTTGCGGTCGTGGCCGATAGTCGATAGAGGAGTCAGTGTCCACAGCGTCTACCTAAACGATGTCGGTCAGCATCACTGGCTGCAGGCCAGCCTCGCCCTCCTCCAGCGCAAGCACACTAGTGCCCCACCAATTCAGGCAATTCGTCGCAGGCGTTCTCATGCCCGCGCCAGGCCCTCAGCGCCGTGTAGGTTTCCCAGGGATCGGTGAGCAAAACCAGCAGATCATTCGGGCCTACGCTGTTCAGGCCGGCCAGGATAGCGGCATCACGTTCGCGCTGCACCTGCAGGTGAGTGGGCGCCACCCCCTGCGCGGAGAGCCCCTCGGCAAAGGCCGTGAGCATGTTGCCAAGCGGGTCGTCGCCCTGATAGTCCGGCGCCTGCAACACCCGCGGCGGTGATGCGCTCAGCACGAAGTGATCGAAGGTGCTGGCCAGCCACGGCAGCGCCGCATCCAGGTAGCGGCGCTGCCGGTTACCGACGTTGGCCGCCACCACGTGGCGCTGGCCGGTGCAGGGCAATTGCTGCACGCGTTGACAAAGCGAACGCAGACCATCGAGGTTATGCGCATAGTCGAGTAACAGGCTAAAGGGCTGGCCGACATCGAGCCATTCGTAGCGGCCAGGGTTATCCCCGAGTGCATCACCGAACGTGGCCAGGCCGGCAGCGATCACTTTAAGCGATAACCCCTGCGCATGGGCCAGCGCCGCTACGGCCAGGGCATTGCCAAGGTGCGGTTCGGCGGCGGCGGCGAGTTGCGTTACCGGGAGCAGTGGCGTCACAACGTCGCCTGCCAACAGACAGAGGGTAGGCTCGTCCTTCCAGTTCACCACGCTGACGCCTTCGCCGCCACCGGCCAGGTGGGCACACAGCGCCGGAGTATCGGGGTCACGGCTAAACAGCAGCTGGCGCGGGGCCGATACCTGGTCGCGCACTGCCAGGCAGCGGGCGTCCTCGGCGTTGAGCACCACCGCTTTGCGAGCACGGCGCAATACCGAGCCCTTGAGTGCTGCCATCGCCTCCAGGCTGACGATGCCGTGCTCGCCGATATGATCATCCTGAACATTGAGCAGTGCCGCCACATCGTAGGCATCGGCGGCATGCCCGAACCGGAGCAGCGCCTTGCGTGGCATCTCGATGACCGCCGCCTCCACACCTGGGTCATCCCACAGCAGGGCGGCACCCGGCTGACCGGACAGGTTCTGGCGCACGTTCCACTCCTCGCCGATACGCACTCCCGTCGTGGTGGCGCTGCCTACGCACAGGCCGGCCTGCCGCCAGAGATGATGCAGCCAGTGGCAGACAGTGGTCTTGCCGTTGGTGCCGGTGACCACGGCGGTGGGAATAAGCCCCATCTCGCCATTCATCAGCCACGCCAGCACTTCGCCGTTGATGTCGCGCCCGGGCTCGGCCAGCCAGTGAGGGCGAAAGCCCGGCTGCGCATTCACCTCGAGAATGGCGGCGCCCACCTCGCGCCAGGAGCGACGAACATCGGATATCAGCAGGTCGATACCCGCCACGTCGAGCCCCACCAGCCGGGCGGCATGCTCGGCCAGGCGCAGATTGTCGGGATGGGCCGCCCGGGTCAGCGCCTCGGCAGTACCGCCGCTGCTGATATTGGCGGTGCGTCGCAGCACCACCCGCTGCCCCACCGCGGGGACGGCATCAGGCGTCAGACCCTGTTCGACCAGCAGCGTCTGCGCCTCGTCATCCAGACTCAGCGCCTTGAGCAGATAACGATGTCCACTGCCGCGACGCGGGTCGGCATTGAGCCGTTCGACCAGCACCGCCACGCTATGGCGGCCATCGCCCACTACCGAACCGGGCATGCGTCGCGCCACTGCCAGGCAGCGCCCGCCCACCACCAGCAGGCGATGATCGTCCCCAGCCACATGGCGCTGCACCAGCACTCCTTGCCGGGTGAACGTGTGGGCCGCCGCCACGGCGCGACGTAACTGTTCCAGTGTGGTGATACCGCATGCCACACCGCGCCCCTGATCCTGATCAGCCGGCTTGACCGCCAGCGGCCAGCCCAGTGCTTTAACCACTGGTGCCAACTGTTCCTCGCGGGTAACGCGACGCGTCGCCGGCACCGGCAGCCCGGCCCGCGCCAGGCGCTCCAGGGTAGCCGACTTGTGACGTGCCAGGCGGCCACTCAGGGCGCTGGTGGTGGCCACATAGCTGGAATCCAGACAGCGCGCCGCGCTGCCTAGTCCCACGCGCAGGTAACCGAGCGGCTGGTGCCCCACCGGCATGCCACGCTGGCATGCTGCCAGCCCGAAACGCTGGGTGTTGGGCGACAAACCCGTTTGGCGCTGGTCGTCGAGCCAGCGCTCGAAATCCGCCTGCCAAGTGGGCGCGCGAGCAAATTCTCCCTGCAGGGCATGCACCAGATGCTGAAGCCCCCAGTGCACGGACCCTTTGGCCACCGACTCGCGCTGCCAGGGCACCGCCAGACGCACGCCCTGGGAAGTGGCCGAAACGATCTGGCCAGCACCCACCACCTCGCGCGCCAGGCGCTGTATAACACCGACCCAGCCCAGCAGCCATTCCCCCAGTGGGTGCCAGTGTCGCGCGCCGTCTGCCAGGGGCACCTCCGGGGGCAGGCATAGTGCAGCCGGCCATGCCTCGGGCGTCAGGTCGAACAGCGACGTATCGTGCAAGTAGCCAGCCAATAGTCGGCGCTGGGCACTGGCCAACCGCTGCCAATCGCGACGCGGCAGGTTACCAGCGAACTCAAAGGTGGCGGTCCCCCAGGCCACGCCGTGACGCCCGCCCGGGGTCGTCCGCCAGGCGTTGATCTGCAGATGAATGGCTGAAGACATTGACTCAGGGTTCCTCGTGGGCACCATGCCAGCGCCTAGAGCGCACGCACATCTTCGGTTGCGGCGCGCCTGGACGAATCACCGAAACGGGCCCAGTAATAATCGACTACCTCGTCGAGCAGCGCCTGTAACGAATGCTGCGGAAACCAGGCCAGGCGTGCCTGCTCCTGGGTGATATCCATGATGCGACGGTCGCAATCCTCATACCCCGGGCCATAGAAGGCGCCGCCGCTGACCTCTTCGATGGGGTGGTCGAGAAAGCGCGCCTCCCCGGTCATGCGGGCGAAGGCAAGACGCAACTGCTCGGCGAGCTCGCGCATCGACACCTCATTGGCCGGGTTGCCGATGTTGTAGAAGTGGTTCAGGAAGGCCTGCGGGCGCTCGATGATCGCCATCAGCGCATCAATGGCATCGTGAATGGACGTGATGGTGCGCCGCGCGTGGCCTCCGTCGACCAGCTGCATGGGCTCGCCGCGCAGCACCGCGCTGACGAACATCGGCAGCACCCGCGGGGTGCCCTCGCCTTCCAGACCGGGCAAGTAATCCATGCGCGGCCCGAAGAAATTAAAGGGCCGGACGATGGCAAACGGCAGGCCGCGATCATGGTGGTGCGCATAGATCAAACGCTCCGTAAGCTGTTTGGCGCAGGCGTATGTCCAGCGCTGGTGCTGGATAGGCCCCAGCAACATGGGCGTGGTGGCCGCATCCAACAGCGTCTGGTGGGGGGCCAACACCTGGCCCGCAGGGGCATAGCTGCCCAGCGTGCGGCCGTAGACCTCGCTGGTCGAGGTAAAGAGCAGGGGCACGCCGTGCCGGCTGGCCATCTCGACGATGGGCACGCTGTCCAGAAAATTGGCATGAATCGTCAGCAGCGGCTCGGTATTGTAGCGCGCCGGCTGGCACACGGCCCCCAGGTGCACCAGCCAGTCGGCCTGGGCCACATCCTGCTCGAGCCATGCCAAGGCAGCGGGCTCGGTATACGAGGCCTGGCGAAAGGTGAGCCGAGGGTGATCCAGAAGAGGGATAATGCGCCGATCATCCAGGTCCCATCCGGTCACACGGACATCAGGTTGCGCCAACAGGCGCTCAAGCAGATGGCTGCCGATAAAACCGGCACAGCCAGTGACAATGATATTCATGAATAACGAACGCTCCCCCTTGGCCACCGCATACACCCTGGCGCCTTAACTACTGTTTCTCTCTGGCGTTACCTTACCATGCAACTGACGACACGCCTGTAAGACCTAACGCTGACCTGCCGGCAGAACGGGCCTTGAGGCCGTATCACGCCACACGAACGGAAAATGGCGGCCCTTTTACCTTGTGGAGCTGATAAGAGGTGGCGACCGCTCACCGCCGCCAGGCAATTAAGCCAGGGATTCAAGCTGAAGCGCAATGCGCTCCATCAGCCGCTGGCCGGTGTAGTGGTCGAACTGATGGTCCAGGCGCGCCTCGGGTGCTGGAGCGGGCGGCAATGCCAGCGCCTTGACCAGGGCCTTCGCCGGGTCAGGCGAATCGGGGGGCATCGCGACGGCTTTCCCCTGCCCGGCCAGCCGCTGAGCCAGAAACAACTGCTCCTGGCGGCGCGGAATCAGCAGCTGCGGCACGCCGGCCAGATAAGCGCAGGCCGCGGTAGCGTGGTTGGCCATGTTGATCACCAGATCCGCCTGCTGCATGGCCTGGCGCATGTCCACCGGGGCGCCGGCCAGATGCAGGTTGGGGAAACGCCTGGCCACCTCGGGCGAGAGATCGCGGCAGTAAATCACCACCGCGGCCTGCTGCTGAGCTAACGCTTCCAGCAGTGGTTCCATCGCGGAGCAGGCGGAAAGGTAAGCAAACACCCGGGGGCCGGGGACACTCGGCCATGGTGGCGCCTCGCCGCTGGCCAGCGGCGGCAGACCCAGATACTCGGCCTCCGGACGACTTCCGAAGGTATCAAGCTCCGAGAGGGTCATCAGCCAGTGGCGGTCGAGCTCACTATAGAGGGCTGCCGCTCCGGGCAGCGGCGGCTGGCCGTGGCGCTCGAGCAGGGGATTGGCCAGGGCCAGCAGACGCGATTCGGCCTCGGCAAGCGACTGGGCGTTCTCCTCGCTGCGGCGCACGCCGGGGAACACGCCCAGATAGGGCAGATCGGTGCGCGGCACGAAGAAGCCGTTACCCACCGCCCACTGCTGCCAGGGGCCACCGCGAGCGGCAAGGTGCAGGGTGGGGGCGAAATCCGCCACCACCAGGTCAGGGCGGCAGGCATCGAGAATGGCGCGCCAGCCCTGATGCAGGGTGGCCAGCTCCTCGGGGGTTTCAAAACGTTGCAGCAGCAGCTGGGTAAAGGAGCGCAATGGCCGGTAAGGGCGTTGCGTGGCGCGGTAGTGATAAGGCGCCTGGAACAGCTGCAGCCGAGGGTGATTGCGGTACACCAGCGGCACATGCCGCAGCTCCTTGACGGCCAGGGTGACCTCATGGCCCCGCGCCAGCGACGCTTCCACGAAGGGGCGCAGATTGGCCAGGTGCCCCAAGGCGCCGCCCAGCTCCCAGGCGGCCAGAATACGGGCCATGTCGCTTCCTTGATCGATTCATCAAAGAGGTGAGCATAGCGCGAAAATACGATGATCCAAAAATGCCCCGCCAGATGGCAGGCCTTCGGCGGCCAAATGAGAGGCTACGCGCCGTAGACCCGGTAAGCGACAGCGCACCGGGCATTGAGGACGAGCTTGCACGGCACACCGCTCGGCCATGCCTGGACAGGTTGGCTCCGCCTGTCATGTATCGCAGGCAGCCTGCCACGGGGCGTCGAACAAGAAATGAAAAAATCGGTGTCAGCAAGATGGGGGATTTCTCGGGTCAGAGAAACTTGCCCGCGGCAATGACAAGCCCGCCCACCGTGGTGATAAAGCCGATCAGCCACAAAAAATGGCGATCGTGGCGTCTGAGCATCTCATCAAAGCGGCTGTCGACCTGCTCGAAGCGCTTGTCGACCTGCTCGAAGCGCTTGTCGACCTGCTCGAACCGAGCCAGCATGTCCCGGCGCAGCTCCTCGTGGCGTTTCTCCGCCAGCGTGAAGCGCTTGTCCATCTGCGCAAAGCCTTCGCGCATCAACTCACGCTGGTGCTTGAGCTCCTCCTCCACTCGCACCATACGCTCGCGCAGCTCGATCTCATACACCGCCGGCGGGCGGCCCAGGCTCTGCTCGGCCAGCCAGTCACCCATATGGGCCTTGATAAAGGCGATGTCTTCGTCGGTTAGCGACATGCTCTGTGTCTCTCCTCTCCTCCGTTCAGCAGTCTAGCATGGCCAGCTCAGGCAGGCAGCCACACGGTCGAGAGCCAGGCGGTCTCCCTACATTATGACGCCACCCGCGCTCAAGGGGCTCTCTCGCCGCCCGCGCAGGTGCCCCGCCTTTGACCAGGAGGTGATGTCAAGCTCCGTGGCGGGGGTCACTTCACTCAGTTATTTGATCTAAGAACGTCCACACTGGCTGATACGCGTTCAGCCATTGAGTCACAGTTGGGCGTGATGCAGGTTGAAGAGGGCCTTGTGGGAATGCGCTGGTCGCTGATGACGATCAGCGCAGTGAGAGCATCAGTGAAATGCCATTATTGACGCTTTCGATGATTACAACGTTCATCCTGATACTGGGAGCGGCCACAGTCGGTAACTAGCCTGTGAACACATCTTACACGGAAGGCCTTGGCCGGTAACATGAGGTGCCCATATAACAATATATATGGGCACCTATTTATGACGTTCCCAAGCACCAAATGTGAGATCCGCCGCTGCCATACACCCTTATAAACGAGCTGAGAATCTCGAACTCGATAGCGCTACTCGCCATGCCTGGCGCACCAAGCAAAAAAGCCCCGCCGGATGGCGGGGCTTCTGTGGTTGGCGCTAGGCCAATGGCTTATGCCGGGTCATTACGCGATGTTGGCAGCGTCAATAGAGGTGATGGTGCCGATTTCAGTTGCGAAATCGATCTCCGCCACCTTGTCGACGGCCCATGCCTGACCGCTATCGCTATCGACATCCTGGACGAAGTAGACGTCCGCGAAGTCGAAGTTGTTGTCGCCGTTGGTGTCCTTGCCAACGATGACCACAGAACGACCGTTGTCGACCACTTCGATACCAGCAGCCGTGTCCTCGTTAGTGATGTGGGAAGCATCGAGAACAAAGTTCTCGTTGGCAGCCACCACATTCACCGAAGAGAACTGGGACGTCACCGGAGTGCCGGAACCGCCACCAGAGGCTGAATTGACGTTGTTGACACCGCCCGTCCAGTCACCGTAACTGATGTTGCCGTCGAAGCTCCCGAGGAAGGCATCGAAGTCCAGCACGTCTTCTTCACCGGCACCGCCGAACTCGAAGTTGAAGCCGTTGATGGTGTCGAAGCCGTCGTTGTAGCCGGTCACCTCGGCCTGACCCGGAATCGCTTGCGGAGCGTAGTTCTGAGTCGTGTCGACAGTATCGACCTGCTGGGTGGCAGTGTACTCGATGTTGCCGAAGACGATGGTGTCCTCGCCGCCGTTGGCGTCGACAGCCAGAGATACTGTCGGGATCAGAATTGGTTCTCCTTCACCGTCGGGAACAAGGTTCCCTTCATCATCCCGTTCAAACGTCTTCCTGTCACCCAGGCCAGTGGTAATTCTGGCAGTATCATCACCGTAGGTATTAACAGTAATGGTGTCGTTGCCGTCACCGCTATCGATGACAGCCGTATTGACAGAGCCACCGACACCGTCACCGAAATTAACGGTGATGGTATCGTCGCCGGCGCCGCCCTCGACATCAACGTTTTCAGCGGCGTCAATGATAATGGTATCGTCGCCGTTACCGCCTTCCACATTGACGTTGTCACCGGAGTCGATATCGATGTAGTCCCCGGCATTGCCAGCGGCGACAAAGACATTATCGTCGGCGTTTACCGTGATGTAGTTGCCGAAGGTTGCGTCGATAGCACTGTAGTAGCGATCACCGTTGCCTGTGCCGCCCACGACGTAGACATCGTCATCCGCTTCGATGTCGATACGGTCATCACCCGCGTCGCCGCGAACCAGAGCGTCGTCACCCGATACGACAGTGATCGTATCGTCTCCGGCTCCGCCATTGATGCCGTCACTGCTAGCGATGAATAAGCCGGAAGCGCTGCCGTTGTTAACGTCAGAGTTAGAAACGCTCACTCCACCAGCATTGTTGCTAACGAAGACATCGATGACGTCGTTACCGCCGCCCGCGAATACAACGGCGTTTGTGACATCGTAATTGGCAGCAGTACGATTGGTGACGCTGCCAATACGAATGTTGTCGCTGCCCAGACCGGAACTGACGGTTGCCAGATTGGTATCGGTCACGGTGATGGTATCACCGGCACCGCCATCGGTGGCATCGACGGTCACGTCGTTGGAGGGATTGTTGGCCACAATGGTGTTGCTTGCACCGCTATCGTCGTTGATAAACTCAACGTCGTTGGTGGTCACAGTGCCGAGGAACTGATCCTCGATTTCAACATCCTGGCGACCGCTGCTTCCGTTGACCGTCACATTGCCGTCCACAGAGACATTGTTCTGGTACAGAAATGCGGTCTGCTGGGTGTTGTTCAGGTTGACGATTTCCACGTCGGTGGCGTAAATGTTCTGACCGTAGTCATCACCATCAATTTCGTCGGAGCCAGCACCGCCATCGACGTAGAAAGTGTCGTCTTCGCCAGCCAGGCTGATGAAGTCATCACCGCCACGCAGGAAGTAACCTTCATCGGTATCGGTACCGAGAGCTTCCATGTTGGTGAGCGTATCGTTACCGGAACCGGTGGTCAGCTTGACGAAGTCGACGTCGCCAATACCGCCCAAGGTGTCCATGCGAACGTTGTTGCCGGTATTGAACTCGATATGCTCAATGCTTGTCAGGCCGATGTTGTCCAACTGGTCAAACAAGCTGAGAGCCGGGTTGTTGACGGCGAAGTCGAGCTGCACGGTGTCGTCACCACCCATGCCATCAGCGGTGTCAACGCTCTGCAGCTGATTCACGCTAGTGGCTAGGAAGGTGTCATCGACCGGGTCACCGATTAAATCGGTAGTACCCACCAGGCTATCGGTGTTGGTGGTAAACAGCAGGCGCGGCTCAACGGTCAGCGAATAGGTGCCGTCGTTGTAGTCGGTACTGTTGAAGTCCGGCTGATCAACCAGCTGCAGGCCTGCGCCATCGCCCTTGTCGATGTAGATCTCGGCGGTGCCGACAGTCTCGACGCGAACGTTGTTGTTGGCACTCACCACCGTCGGGTCGAGGGTGATGTTGACGCGGCTGCCGGCCGGGACGTTCGGATCAACGCGAATCACCAGGTCGGAGGAGCCGGTGGTCTGGTTGATGATCCGGTCGTTGAGCTGGATGTCCCAGGTCGACGGGTTGGTGTCGTTGGACTTGAGCTCCAGCACTTCCATGCCGTCGACATTGCGCAGGTCCGCCGCGGTGATGTTGGCGCTGCCCATCACCACCAGGGTGTCCTTGGTGGAATCGTTAGTCCGATCGTCGAAGTCGAAGTCCAAAGTCAGACGACCGTTGATCGAGCGATCATCGGCGATAACGATGTCCTGAACATTGCCACCTTCCAGGTTAAAGCTGCGCCCGGAGAGCACAGAAAGCGGTACTCCAGAGATATCGACGGTCTGGGTGCCCGGCTCGGTGCGGAAATGCACGAAATCGTTAGCGGCGTTATCGCTTTCCTCGTAGACCACATCGGAGTCGTCATAGACCAGACTGTCGTCGGAGGCGTCACCGTCGACAAAGTCGATAGCAAAATCGACCTCTTCGCCGAACTGACTCAAAAGCCAATCTTCTAGAGAAAGACCACTTACAGGGAGATTTTCAGTATAGACACCGTCGTCCCAGTTTTCGCGGATGGTGTCGTACGCATCACGACCCATACCCTGAGTGAACTCGACGATTTCTCCCGTCTCATCAACGGTCAAGGTCGGCAACGCAAGCGATGCGGCATTGACCGTGGTCACGGTGATATTACGATGCCCTTCGGTACCTTCTTCGCCGGCAGTGTCGAAGTTGTCGCTGGTCAGCGCGAGACGGATATTGGTGTCGCGCAGATCAAACACTTCGATGCTCTGGGTGCTGCTGGTCTCGGAGGTATTGACGTTACCATCCACCGCGCGGCCGGCGGCATTGGTCAGCGTCATGGTGTCGCGATCGTCGCCACCGTCGATCATGTCATCAGCCGTCAGGTCCTGAGCGCGCAGGATGATCTGGTCGTCACCTTCGCCCAGCTCGACATTCAGCAGGTGATCAAAGCGGACATCCACGATATCGTCACCGGCACCGGTCTTGATCTCGGTGTAGGTGTCAACAACGGTGTTGTCGATGTTGCCGGCATCGAGGCGTGCGCCATCGATCAGCACATAATCTTCACCGTCGGCCAGGGTGATGTCGTGAACGCCAACCCCTTCGATGGTCACGGTGTTGTCGCCACCGGTAGAGGTTACTGTCTGATTGCCGTCACCGTTGACTTCGACCACGTCGTTACCGGTGCCAGCCTCAATAGTGCTGCTGGCAACGCCATTGATGGTGATCTCGTTACCCACACCGAATGCATCGTTGGGGCTGTCGCCCACGATGATGGTGTGGCCGCTGTCACGACCCAGGCGCGCATCACCATTGATGGTGATGTCGTTGACGCCGTCGCCCAGGGTGATGCGCTGGTCGCCGTTGCCGTTGATTTCGACGTCGTTGTTGCCGTCTTTACCGGTAACGATCTGGTTGCCACTGGTGTTGACCGTGAGGGTGTTGTTGCCAGATTCCAATTCGACGCGATAGTCGTTGGAAGCCACACCATCGATCGGCAGGTCGTTCAGCGTGATGATATCGTTGCCGGCACCAGCGTTGATGACGCTGCGGCCATCGTTAAACGCAGGGGTACGCAGGTCATCGACGTTGCCATTGATCACCAGGATGTCGTTACCATCCTCAAGCTGGACGTCCTGAAGGCCGGTCACGTTCAGCAGGACCTTATCGTTGCCACCGCCCATTTCAACGGTGAGGTGACCCTCGACATCATCGCGTGTATCAACGACGAGGGGATCTTCACCCTCTAGACCTTCGCGTGCAGAAACGAATTCGGAGGTGTTGCCAACGGTCAATTGGTCGTTGCCACCGAAGAAGGTGAAGTCGCCGTGGGTATCGCCGGAGACATCGATGCGGTTGTCGCCCTGGGCGCCGACCACGGTCAGCAGATCGCTGCGACCCGCAAACGGGCTGCTTGAAGTAAAGCCGATGCCTTGACCTTGCAGATCGAGGGCGAGATCGGCGTCGAGGTCAGAGGCATCGACCAGGTTGACGTTGTCGTCCAGGAACTCTTCAATTTCCAGATCGGCATTACCGTCGACAAGCAGGGTGTTGAAGAACTCACCCACCGTCAGGTTCTGCACGAAGTTGGAGGTGGTGGTATTGACCTGGACACGTTGCTCGGAGGTCAGGTTGACCTGGTCGACCTGGGACTCACCACTACCGGCACCGAAGGGGAGTTCGTCACCGAACGTCAGAGAGGAGCCGTCAACCTCGGAGAGGTAGAGGTCCAGTTCGTCATTGCCATCTTCGGGCTTGTAGGCGTTGGTGTCGAAGGTGAAGGTGTGATCCAGGTTGGTGTCGATCACACGGATATCGGTGTTGTTGACATCCTGAATGTCGCGGAAGGTGACGGTGCTGCCAACCTGGCTAGCCGACTGGATCGGGCCGTTCGAAACGCCGTTGGTGTTCTGGGTGGTCTGGAACGACTCCAGCGTGTTGTAGCCATCCGCGTTGGAGAGGTCCAGGGTAATGCTGTCGCCAGAGGCCAAATTCGGGCCGTTGACCTGGATGACCTCAATGTTATCGAGGGTCGGTGCGGCGAAGAAGTTGCCGGAATTGGGCGCGATGGAAAGCTCGAGACGATCGGTGCCTTCCACGCCGCCGTCCAGGTCATCACCGCTCTGCAGCGTATCCTGGGTGGCCACGAAGAGATCGTTGAACTCGGTGCCGGTGCGGATATCCTGGCCCGGGGTCAGGATGAAGGTGTCACCCTCCAGACCCGGCAGGTTGCCGTCGAAGTTGGGCAGCTGCGGCAGGGCCTCGGCCTGAGACTCGGTGATGCGGTTGTCAGTGACGCTGATGTCGCCGGCGCCGGTGACAGCCGGATCGTTCTGGGCGTCGAGGATGGCTTCGGCGCTATCGGCGATGTTCCACAGGAACAGGTCGGCGGCATCGAGGTCGGCGGCGTTATCGGCACCCGCGATGATGGCGGTCACGGCGGCGAAGGCTTCCTGCGCCTGTTCGACGGTGACGGTGCCGGCATCTACCACGGCAGCGGGGTCGACGATGTAGCTGTCGGCCAGGCTGTCGGCGTCCAGGGCTTCCTGGAGGGTGTACTCGACGGTGGGCAGTGCGCCATCGAAGTTACCCAGCTCGGCGAGGGCCTCGGCCTGGGCCAGGGTGATCAGCTCGTCGGTGATGCTGACGGCATCGGCACCGGCCACGGCGCCTTCTTCGGCGGCAGCCAGGATGGCGGCAGCGCTGTCGACCACGTTCCAGTTGAACAGGTCGCCGGCGTTGAGCTCTTCACTATTGAAGGCGCCAGCCAGAATGGCGGTCACGGCAGCAAAAGCCGCCTGGGCCTCGGCCACGGAGACATCGCCTGCCTCGACCACGGCAGTAGCGTCGATGGCGTAGTCGGCCGGGAGATCAGAGGCTTCGAGGGCTTCTGCCAGGGTCAGGGTCGGCAGGTTCAGCAGGAAGACGGCTTCGTCGACGGCGGCGCGAGCTTCGCTGAGGGTGGTGCTGCCGTCCACATCGGCGACAGCGGCTTCGGCGCTATCCAGAGTGTAGGCGTCGCCGGCCTGTTCGGTGTAGTACTGGGCGATGCTGGTCTTGTTGTCCAGGGCCAGGGTATCGGCCGCCTGGGCGCCATTGATCAGCGCCAGAACCAACTTATCGGCGGGCACAGTGCTGCCACCGCCATTGACCCAGTAATCCAGGCCAGCCGGTTCGGCGGTGCGGTCGAACAGGTTCTGGTACAGCTGGTTGACCATCTGGGCGCGAGTCATGCTGCCCAGGCCGTTCTCATACTCGGGCTGAGCGTTGACGATGTTACCGCGCACCTGATCGATGGTCAGGGCGCCGCTGTCGATCTGCTGGGTCCAGTAATCCAGGCCAGCCTTGTCGGCGGCGCGGCCTAGCAGGCCAATATAGACCTTCTGGATGTGTTCTGCGGTTGTCATTGCAAACTCCATTTGTTGTCGAATCGACAATTGGCTGCGAAAGAAACGACCCTGAGGTCGTCAGCCCGTCGGCTCCCCTCACAGCTGCCACCGAAAGGTGGCGTTGCCCAATTGGGCAATTTCACTATGCCAAGGGCATCGGTCAATAACTGTGATGCACTTCACACTTCTTTGAAATAACAGCGGCGGCGTGCTGCACTGCAAACACGACTCGCTTCCGCTGAGAGGCTAGCAGAGCTAGCCGAACTCAGCTAGCGACTCGTCGCGCTGCAGCTGCGCCCTGACAGCGCGCCCCTGGCCAGGCCGACGATGCGGATGTCGAGCAGGCGCTACCAACGCCAGTTGAGTCGACTCTCGAGCTGCCATCGGCGATGTTCAAAAAGATCGATATTGGCCTGGGTGCGCTCCCAGCGAGCATCGACCTGCAATGAAAGCCGCTCGCCAAAGGGGTAGCGCCCCGAGATCCCCAGGGTCGCGTGACGCTCCCTGCGCTGGGTGTCGCCGAAAAAAGCCGGGCTGTAGGGCTCGGCGTCTCTGCGCAGCTCCCACTGCGCATAGGCCTGAATCTCGGCCCTTCCCAATTGCCAGGCAGGAGTACCGAGTCCCACCTCGGCGCGCTGGGTATCTCCGGACTCCCGCTCCGGACGCCACTGGTGGCTGGCACGCAGCCATCCTTGCCATCCTCGCCACTCTCGCCACAACCCCGACTGCAGGCGGTGCTGCTGACGCCCGAGCGTGTCCCGCTCCCACTCCAGGCCCAGCACCGTCAACCAGTGATTGCCCAGTTGCATGCGCCAGGAGGACTGCAGGCCATGTTGCTCACCCTGGCTGTCGATGTGTTGATAAACACCACTGACATCGAATCTAGCGGCATGATGCGAGGGGCGCCAGCGCAGGCTCACCTGAAGGTCATGGCGGTGAAGTCGGTCGAGGTCGTGGTACTGGCGAGCCATGACCCGCCCCGCTGCCGCCCACTCTCGGTTGCCATTGCCCAGCGGATACTCCAACTCTCCCGTCAGCTCGGAATAGCGGCTTGCCTGGGGCAGGCTGGCCTCATCCAACTCGGCTTGAAAGGGCAGCTCACCCCACAGGACCAGGTCGATCAAAGAGCGACTCGGCCCGAGGTTGACGTTGCTGTCGTAACCATGGGCCAGGCTTGCGCTTGCGCTGATGTATGGCTCCTGCGCGCCGGGCACGCGTTGCAGTCGCTGCTCCAGGCGGCGAATCGCCTGGGCCGCCGCAGGCGGCATCGGATCGTCGCCTCGGTAGCGATGCAATGCCTGGAGGCTAGCCGACGCCGCTTGAGGGTTGCCTGTGGCCAGGTAAGCAATGCTCAGGTCGAGGCGGCTGCCCAGGTCATGGGGGGCGAGAAGTATCAGCTGTTCCAAGTGCGCGATGACATCAGGCAGCCGATCGAGACGCATGGCAAACTGGCTGGCCTGGCGAAGGTAGGCCAGGCGCTCAGCACGCTCATCCGGCAGCGGCTGGCCCAGCAACGAGGCGTAGGCCTTAGCTGCAGATTCTTCTGCGGATTGGTGATGCAGCTGCTTTGGAGGTGACGTTTCCACCGGCGTGGCGCCGGCCGTGAACGGCAAGATAGTCAGCAACAAACATAGCCCGGACCGCCTGCAACAGTGCCAGATCAACAAGGGTAGCTCGCTCAAGGTATCAGATCGTTGGTGATATTTTCGGCATAGCGTAACATGATGTATAGAGGTATCCGGTCAGCACGGGACGAAACGTAATGTATCATGATGCAATGCTGAACTATGGTCAGGCCCTGCTACGCAGGTGCTTGGCGACTCTATTCTCTTTGGCACTGATAGTCGCTTCTCCCAGCAGCTTCGCCGGGGAGAGCGTCGGTGACGTGCTGTTTGCCACAGGGAACACCACTGTGGTGCGCCAGGGTGAGACACAATCCCTTCTGGAGGGATTTGCCGTCATGGAGGGCGACCGGATGGAAACCGGACGTGACAGCCATGTGCACCTTCGCCTGGTCGATGGGGCACTGCTCAGCCTGCGCAGTGAAAGCGCACTCACTGTCGAACGCTACCGCTACACCCCTGCCAATCCCGATGCGTCCGAGGCACTGTTGACGCTCCATCGCGGCGTGGCCCGCTCGATCAGCGGGGAAATCGGGGCCCGACATCCGGAGGGATTTCGTCTCGACACGCCCGTCGCGGCAATCGGTATCCGGGGTACCGACTTCAGCGCGCTGAGTGAACAGGATCTGGCGCGGGTGGGTGTCCTGGAGGGCAGCGTGTTGATGTCCCCCTTTTCTGCTGGGTGCCGTGCCGGTGAAAGCCGCCGCTGCAACGGCGACGCCTTGCCGTTAAGCGGTGATGCGGTTGGGGCCATGCTAGAGGTCGTTACCGGGGATACACGAGCCAGACTGGTGTTCGATGAGTTGCATCCGGACAGCGTGCGCCCCCCCCACCCCAGCGAAGGGGAGCTGAAAAGCCATCAGCCCGCTGGATTTCTCTCCTTCAATCGCGAATATCGCCCTCTCAGAGGGGAAGGCGCCGAGTCCTACGAGGAAAGCGTGCAGCAGGCCAAGCTGTTCCTAGGCTCTTCTCAGTTGATGATGGATGCCTATCAGGCAGGCGAGCAGTATCCAGACCTGCAGCCACAAGATGCGGGGCTGATGGACGAGCGCCGCATTACCTGGGGACGCTGGGAGCACCTGGAAAGCGATGATCCAACGGCACAGCAGCGCGAGCGAATCAGCCAGCTGGCCTATCAGGGCTATCGCTATGCCGGCCTTAACGATGCTTTCGGTCTGCTGCAGCGCCTCGACGGCGACGGGCAACGCCTGAACGATTCGCTGCAGGGACGCGCCAGCTTCAGGCTCAATGCCTATGAGGCCTACATCAAGCGGGGGGTTCAGCTGGAAACGGCGCTGATCAGCCACCCATCGCTGCTGGTGGACTTCGAAGCGCAGCGCTTTGCCTCTCGACTGGACGTGCATGCCGATTCCCTGCCGGGGCCCGTCACCGTGGTGGGGGCTGGCTCGCTGCGTGATGGCTACCTGCGTGAAGACACGGGCTCCCCCAGCTGGATGGAAGGTGTGCTAAGCCCTGACGGGCGCGAGGCAGGGCTGCTGTTTCAGCATCAGGTTGCCAATGGCGTCGACGCGGTTGGCGCCACCCACTGGATCGGCAAGGATTGAATGGTCCAATGTCACTACCCTTTCTCGATGACTCTCACGAACGGCTTTTGATGGAGCACTGCCATCAACGGTCTTATTCCCGCAAGGAGATCATTCTCAACGGCGGTAGCGAGAGCGACTCGCTGCACTACCTGGTCAAGGGGGTCGCCAAGGTCATGCTCATGAATCAGGACGGCCAAGAGATGATCATGACCTACATGGGGCCGGGTGAGTTTGCCGGTGAAATGGGCGTCTTCTGCCCAGAGGCGCGTCGCTCGGCCTGGGTAGTGGCGCATAGCGATTGTGTGGTCGCAAGCTTGCCGTATGCTCGCTTCCATGCGCTGGCCGAGACGCACCCTTCCTTGCTGTATGCCTTGGGAAGGCAGCTTTCGGTGCGGCTGGCGAGAACCTCACAGCGAGCTTCCGAGTTTGCCTTTCACGATGTCGTCGGACGCATTCGCCGCTGCCTGAGGGAGTTGGCCCATCTGGCCGTCAAGGCCAAGAGCGACGGGGTGACGATTCAGTATACGCGCCAGGAACTGGCGTTGATGGCCGGCTGCACCCGGGAAATGGCGGGGCGCGCCCTGAAGGCACTGGAGGCGAGCGGGCTTGTGCAGGTACAGGGACGCAGCATTCAGGTGTCCGGTGAGCTGATGCGGCCGGAAGAACGGCAAGAAGCTTAGCTGGCCTCTTTCGCTGAGAAGGCGACCTCCCACGTATTCCCACCCCGGCCGACTGATTCCGGCAGGAGTGAGCGACACCCCGTTAGGCCCACTTGGCGGCAACTGCGGCTGGCCGCCAAGTGCTGTACCAGCCCCCTCGGTTTGAGACGTTTGTCAAAACCGCTATACCGGTCAGATAAGCCAACTATCGCTGCTCTCATCGAAGGATAGGCCGCTCAACCACTCAGCGTTGTCGCGGTTTTCCTGCGACCGGGCGAAGCTGACCAGCACATCGGCATGGCTTCGACCCCGATCCTCGATGTCGGTTATCCAGTAATCCAGCCCTGGCTGATCCGCCTGACGGTCTAGCACGTTTTGATAGAGCTGGTCGATGTAGCTTTCGTTATCGAATTCGGAAAACTGGCTGCGAAATTCGCTGGAGCGGTAGAAGGTGTTGGCGACATCATGAAGGGACTGGCCTTGACGCAAATCGCCGACAAAATAGTTGAGGCCGGGAACATCCGGCTGCCGGTCGAGCGCCGCCTCATAGAGCAGTGCCATATCTTCTACCAGTGGCGGGGGTAACACCGCGCCGGCAAATCTGTTCTCGGCCACATCCAGGATCTCCAGCGTAAAGTTCTCGGTGGCGCTCGCACCGCCGGGGTCCGTGGCGGTGACGTCGAGGTCATAGCGGTTGTCGCCATCGGCATCGGCCGGGGCCTCGAAATCGGGGCTGAAGGCGAGGCTGATCTCGCCACTCGCCGCATCGATGGTGAAGGCACTCGCATCATCGCCGCCGAGGCTGTAGGTCAACACATCCCCATCGGGATCGCTGGCCGCCGCGGTGGCGATGACCGTGCCGGCGGGGCTGTTCTCGTCCACCGCCTGATCGGTGATCGCGGCGAGTACCGGAGCCTCGTTCACGTCCAGGACTTCCACCTCGAAGTTCTCGGTGGCGCTGGCCCCTTCAGGATCCTCAGCGGTGACGATGAGAGCATAGCGGTTGTCGCCATCAGCATCGGCCGGGGCCTCGAAATCGGGGCTGAAGGCAAGGCTGATCTCGCCACTCGCCGCATCGATGGTGAAGGCACTCGCATCATCGCCGCCGAGGCTGTAGGTCAACACATCCCCATCGGGATCGCTGGCCACAGCAGTGGCGACGACCGTGCCGGCGGGGCTGTTCTCGTCCACCGCCTGATCGGTGATCGCGGCGAGCGACAGGTCGTCGAGAATGGTCACAGAGATCGTTGCGGTTGCCTGATCGACCTCACCGTTGCCGTCGTCAATCTGGTAGGTGAAGCTCTGTTCGATCACCTCACCGGGCGTGGCCAGGTCGAAGACACCGGAGTCAGCCTCATAGCTAAACGACCCGTCATCGCTCAGGGTCAGTATTCCCTCTGCCGGACCGGAGATAAGCGAAACCGTCAAGGCATCGCCATCGGGATCGCTGTCGGCCCCATTTCCGTTGTCGTCGAGGACGTTGCCGAAAAGCGTCTGGACCTCATCGACGCTGAAGGCGTCATCGACAGCAACTGGCGGCGCGTTTTCAGAAGGCAGATCGACAGTGATCTCTGTGTTCTCGCCAACAACGTTTACGTTGAACTCCGCACCCTCGAAGTCACCCTCAAGCGTAATCGTGCCGTCAATCACTCCGTCGCCGTTTTCATCAATACCCAAGTTCGCCGAACCAAAGGTAATCTTTACCCATTCCTTGAGAAGATTGATCTGTTCGATGATGAGCTTTATCTGTTCCGTGAACCCCGTAATCACATCGCCGCTCAGCTCCTTGAGCGTGCCACTCACCGATCCAGAACCCTCGGCTAGATTGAATTCTTCCTTCGTCTCGGATGCTTGGAGGTCGTTCCGACCGACCGCACCGTTGACGACCTTGAAAATGTCAGGACCCGTTGCGCCACCAGTCAGAAATTCGAAGTTTGTGACGTAGATTGCCGAATCGAATGCTTGATCACCGGTATCCGCGACGGCGATCTTTATTGAATTCCACCCTTCCTGCAATTCCGGGCGAACTGAGAGAGCCGCAAAACCATCCCATTCAATGGCATATGCACCATCCTCATTGTCGACGAAATTCAGGGCCACGTTTTCATCGAGAACGCTTAGAGGAGTGTTTACGCTACCATTGAACAACGCCTTGTTCTCACCAACTTCAAAGTTCCCGTCGCGATTGTCGTCGACCCAGACCGCGGCGACGTCAACGAAGCTCGAATTGGAGAACTCAGGGTATTCCTCAGACCCAAAGACAATATCGAAGCGGATGCCGTCGACGTCGGGATCGACGAAAACATCAAACTCCAAGACAGAAGCGTCTTCTGTTGCCCCTGCACCCGGAAAAGCAGTCTGGACGACGTCGTCGAGTTCGGCATCACCCGCTGTGCCGTGCGCGACGGTGAACCCGCTCTCCGTGTTCGACGGGCCGGGGAATCCTCCCGAGGAAAGAAGAATCCCGCCCTCCAAGTAGATATCGACATCGGGAATTTCGAAGTCGCTGACGAGGAAGGCCGCGTTTTCGCTACCGGTATAGCTGACGTTGGAGATCGCGGAGCCAAAGATGGACTGGAGGTAGAGTTCGGCTACGTCGCTGCCGTCCGCCACACCGAACTCGTTTGCAGCATCGGCGAAGGAGATCGTTTCGGAAATGCCTTCTTCAGGAAAGGATGGCGGCCCGAAATTTGCCTCAACGTATTGAAAAAACCAATTAGGATCAACAAATCCCTCTGTAATGTCGTTATCGGGATAAGGAACTGCTCCCGGATCATTTACCGGCGCATCATTCCCCAAGAAAATTGCATAGTGCAAATGCGGCCCGGTACCAATCCCCTCACTACCCACAGTGCCTATTTGGTCCCCAGCGGCCACTTCCTGCCCATCATAAACATCCTTAGATTTCATGTGACCATAATATGATGTTACCTTTGTTTTGTCAGGCAATTCGTGTTCAATGACCACATAGTTGGGACCAAAGCCCGAAACAGCCCCGGCATAAACCACTGTACCGGCACCAATAGAATAGACAGCACCACCCTCGCTACTATTAGACCAATCGTCGCCAATGTGGTAAGCAGTACCGGGTATACTCGAGTACAGCCCAGTACTCGAGTCATTGTGTCTTTGTGTACGGGTATACCCCTCATCCAAAGGAAAAGTAAAAAAGTTAGACATCCAATTGTCTCCGAATTTTTCGTTGCCTAAATTCTCACCTCTATTCTGCTCCGACGATGGCTGCAAGGCAGCTGCAAAGGAATATATGAGCGTTTCCTTGAAGTCCGGATCACCTCCTCGCTAGCGCGAACCGTCCGTAAGAAGCGAGATGCTAGTAGCCAAGGTTCAGGGTTGGAATGAACGTTCGAACCGAGTGGAAATTAGTATAGGTGTCGGCTCTAGCACTAGAATTCTACATTTAAACGAAGTTTAAACGATATATGCCGCGTTGGCATGATCGAGCAGCCGGACAAATGGGCTGTCTATTGGTTCTTCGTCGTTTCATGTGGATTTGGCCTGATCAAGCAGGCGGCCCACCGAGCTGCCGATCAGGTATTGCATTGCGAGGCGTTTATTTTGCCTCTGGCCGCCAAAGAGCAACAGGCTGGCGGATGCCTCTGATGGTCACCTCACCGAGTGCAGTCAGCGGGGTTCCATGCAGCGCTTGCGCCAGCTCGGGGCCGATGAGAATGGGCTCATCACGCTGACCGGCGAGCTCCTCCAATCGAGCCGCCAGGTTGACGGCATGGCCCAATGCGGTGTAAGCGAGGCGCTGTCGCGACCCAAGATTGCCGACCGTGACCTCGCCGGCCTCCAGACCGATGTTCATGGTGATGGGGAGGAAACCGTACTGCTCGCTCCAGTGGTTGATAGCATGCAGGCGTTCCTGCATGGCCTGGGCGCAGGCCAGCGCCTGGGTGGCATCCTGGGCGCTGGCCAAGGGCGCTCCCCAGAAAGCCATTAGTGCATCACCAATGTATTTATCGAGCGTGCCATTGTAAGCATGAACGACACTGGTGAGCTCGGTGAAAATATGGTTGGTGAGCATGACCAGGCGCTCGGGCTCCAGCCCCTCGCTGAGTGCGGTGAAACCCCGAATATCACTGAACAACACCACCAGCCAGCGACGCTGTGGCACGAGGCGCTGCTCGCCGCCCTCCTCGACCAGACGACGCAGTACGGCATGGGGCACGTAGGTGCCGAAGGTACGATAGAGACGCCGATGGCGCTGCCACAGGGTGGCGCCTTCCCAGGCGTCCCAGAGCAATGCCACCCCCAGTGCGGCCAGCCAGCTCGGCCAGGGATCCAGCCAGGCTCCCTGCCACCAGATCAGCAGCGGCCCTGCCAGCAGGATCGCCAAGGTGGCGAGACGCACGGGCCTTAGCCAGGCATGGTGCCCGCGACGCATACCGAGTAGCGTCAGCCCGCCCAGCCAGGCCAGGCCCAGCAGGTGACTCCACCGTCCATGCGTCAGCGGGCGCCACTCGAGGTTGTCCAGCATGGCGGCAAGCTGGATGGCGTGAAGCTCGACGCCCGGCGTCAGGGCATCGCGCGGGGTGGCGACAAGATCTCCCAGCCCGGCAGCGGAGGTACCGACCAGCACGAACTTGTCGGTAAGCGTGGCGTCGACTTGACCGCTCATTACACTGGCGGCACTCAGATACGTGAACCGGGAAGCATGATGGTAAGGCAGATAAAACCGCCCACCGGCAGCGGTTTTCAGGCAGAACCCGGCCACGCATAGGGTTTGCCCCGCGCCGGCCGAGTCGACGCGGGGAGGCAGGCCCGTCCAGGTGGAGAGCAGCGCCACCGCCATGGCGTACCGGCATGCTTGGGGGGTGCATAGCTGCGGATAGAGGTGACGTATACGGCCATCGGCGTCCAACTGGGGCGTGATATGACCCAACCGCTCAGGCGAGGCGGCGTCGAGCAGGCTGGCGGCCGGTGCCAGTTCGCGCTTGGCTTGGGCGCCACCTGGCACCGGCGTGATATCGCCCAGGGCAGTGGCAAGCACGGTTCGGCTGCGTTCCAGGGTCTCGCGCAGCTGGCGATCCTCGGCGACAGGGCCCGGCTCCGGTAGCAGGATGTCGAGGCCGATGGCAGCGGGGCTGGCGCGGTGGATGGCGTCCAACAGGTCGGCCAGTTGGCTGCGCGACCAAGGCCAGCGGCCGTGGGCGGCCAGGCTGGCGTCATCGATATCGACGATGACGATGCGCGGATCACGACGCTGCGAGGTTCCCGCTACCTGCTGGTAGGCATCGTAGACCTGCCAGGATAGCCTGCCGAACGGCAGGGGATTGGACGAGGACATTATGAAGAGCGCAAGTCCGAACAACAGCACCAACAGGATTGTCTTGCCCGCTCTGGGGGCGAGCAGCCACTGCCATAGACGCTGCATGGATCAGAACCCTCGCGCTAGGGGCGGTTGCGCCAGAGCGCCGATCAATCCTTGCAGGCGGAGCGACAGCTGAGGCCAGTCATGGGCGGCCAGCCAGGCCGCGGCATCCTGCTGAAGCCGTTGGCAGCGCTGAGCATCGTCAAGCAGCTTGCGGATACCTGAGGCCAACTCGGCAGGGGCAGTGCCGGGCAGGAAGGCTACCGCGTCACTGACATCGTCGAAGATGCCCAGCGGTGTACAGGCCACCGGCCGCCCGCTGGCCAGGCCCCAGCGCACCGCCGCCGAGGAGGACTCCTGAGTGTGCTGGTAGGGAAACACCAACAGGTCGGCGGCCTGCAACCAGCCCAGGGTCTGGTCGTCGGGCAGGAAGTCGTTGATCATGGTGACACGGTGCTCGATGCCCAGGGCTTTCACAGTGCGTCGGCAACGCTCGGCCTCGGCCTCGGAGGGCGGTGCCGGGTACAAGGCATTGAGCAGCAGAAGATGCAGGCTGGTGTCTTGATCAGCCAGTTCGGCAAAGGCTTCTATCAGCTCATGCACGCCTTTGTGGGGCAGCAGGAAGCCGTAGCTGGCAATCACTTTCTTTCCGGCCAGCGCGGCATGGCGTGAATCCTCGGGCGAGGCGATTTCGGGCGCAGCCATCACCCCGTGGGGGAACAGCGTGGCGTTGGCGTCAAGCCCCATGGCCTTGAGACGGTTGAGATCGTCGATACCGTGGACTATCAGGCGCGCACACCCGGCAAGGGGCTCGCGCATCTGATCCAGGCTCTTGTCCAGTCCGCCCCAGCTGACATCGGCAGTGGAATGGAAGAAGACCAGGGTGCGTATCCCATCGGCATGCAAGCGTTCGAGAAAGTCGGCGAACCACGACAATCCGAAGAAACTGAAATTGAACTGCACCACCACGGTGTCGAGCCGCCGTGCCTGAATCTCGACGTAGAGGGCCTTAAGGTCATCCTCGTGATAGCCCCCCTGACCGTCCGGGGCAATCTGGCGCCAGCAGCGCACTACGTTGGGCTCGTCTTCGGCGATAAGTTCGGCGTCAAGGTTGGCCAGTACGGTTACCTGGCCAGCGAGCGCCGGAGCGATCAGCAGGCGCGAATAGGTGGCAATGCCGCATTTACTGTTCCACGTACTGACCCAGCCAATACGGGGACGTGGTGCCAGCGCGGGGAGTGTGTCCAGGGCCGTGACGGCATCCCTGGTGCGACGCGCCACGTCGGCCCAGGTGTGCTCGTGCTCGACAAGAGCACGAGCAGCACGGCGGCGCCCAGCGCTCCAGTCGTTGAGCTCGCCGCGGCGATGGCGTCCAGCGAACTCTGCCATCAGTTCGCCCAGGTGCTCAACGCGGGGCTCGGCCCAGACCGAGGCGAACTGGCCCATGTGGGTGCGCGCCCGGGCATAGTCGAAGTCGATCAGCCAGGCGGTCTCGGGAGTGCAGAAGTCGCGCTGGCCGCCGCCAGCGGTGGTGATGACCGGCACGTCGCACCACATCGCCTCGGCCATGGGTAGCCCGAATCCCTCGCCACGGCTGGGTGCCACCAGCGCATCGGCGCGCCGATAGAGGGCGCGCACCGCGCCAGCGCTCAGGTCGGCGTTGATCAGTTGCACCGGGGCCCCCTGGGGATGACAGCGACGATATTCGACAAGCTGCGCCTCGATGTCGTGATGGGGGTTGGGAAATGTCTTGAGGATCAGCCGCACACCGTCATCGGCCGAAAAGGTGCGATACCAGGCCGTCAATAGCACGTCGACGCCCTTTCGAGGAAAACACGAGGAGACATGCAGAAAGGTCATGGTGGCCTCGGGGTCGGCCGTTTCGGGCAGCCAGTCAGCCAGGGCCCCCTCGTCTGCTTCGATGTCGCAGAGGTGGTCGGTGCCCACCCCCACCACCGGCAGCGGCAGCCCGACGCCGCTGTCTGCGAGCACCCGTGACACATAGTGCGACATGGTCGTCACTGCGGAGAGCCGGGCGTTGAAGGCCTGGGCGTGTTCATGGGGAAACACCGACTCTTCCCAGCCGTAGCTGTGGATCAGCCGATGACGCCCTGCCAGGTCGGTGGTGCGCGGTGGATAGCAGAGCCGCAGGCTGGCGTCGTACCAGGCGGGCTCGGCGGCATGGCTGGTGGCGGTGGCCAGCGTTGGCTCGCCGGCGAGGAAGGCGGGATCGGGCGCGAAGTCGCCCCCGCCCTCGGTGCTGTGCAGAGCCACCTGCGCCTCGCCGTCCAGGCCCTGCAGCGCGCGGCCCAACTCGCGGTTTATCAAGGCCAAGCTGTAACTGGAGTCGAACGGCCCCTCCATGCGCCAGCGGCGCCGCACCGGCAGGCAGGACGCCTCGGAGGGGCGATCAGGCAAGCTCATGCCTAACTCGGCCAGGAAGCCGCGCAGCCGCTCGAACAGAAGTCTGGGTTCGAAGTGGGCTATGCGCTCTCGCTGGGCGTCGATCAGCCGCGCCCGCAGGCCGGGGTTACGCAGTATCATCAGCGCCGCCGCGGCCGCCACCTGAGGGTCTGACTCGGTCAGCAACAGTCCGCCCTCGCCTACGGTGTCGGCGATGCTGCTGTCCGGGGCGGCGTAGGCAAGCACCGGCAGCTCATGACCCATGGCTTCGATGAGCGGCATGCCGAAGCCTTCATGCTCGCTGAGGCTGAGATAGAGATCCGCCTGCCGATAATAGCGCTGCAACTCGGCATCGTTCACCTTGCCGGTAAAGGTCACGCTTTCTGCTACGCCGAGATCATCGGCCAGCCGCTGCAAATGGCAACGCGTGGTGTCATCGCCACCGCCCACCAAGGTCAGCTGCACGGGCCATACGCTGCGTTGCTGCATGGCGACCAGGGTAGTGATCAGCCCCGCCTGGTTCTTGTTGGGCGCCAGGCGACCCACGAACAGTAGCCGATAGGGCGCATCCCTGGCCGGCTGGGGCGGCGGCGCGCCGAGCGGCTGCCCCAGTGGCAGCGACGCGAGATCGACCAGCAGTGGCACGATGGCCGTCGTCTCCGGGGGAAAGCCTGCCGAGAGCAGCTCTCGGTAGTTGCAGTCGGAAACGGCGATGGCCCCATCGAGCCAGGCATGCCAGCGGGTCAGCTGCTTCCGACCGTGGCGCAACACTGGCACCACAGGATCATCCACGTCAAAAAAGCGTTCCGGCGTGATGTTGTGGTAGACCAGCAGCTTGCGACAGGCGAGACCCTCCAACCAGCTCTCCAGGGGGTTGCCACTGCCGTGATGAACCAGCAGCAGTTCGTCAGGACGAGGCCGGTAGTCACGGTAGTCGCCTACCCGGTCGGCCATGTCCTGTGGGACGTCAATGACGAATATCTTTGAGGCCAGCCCAGACTCGCGCGCCAGCTTCTGGGTGAAAAGCATGGCGTTGGTGATGCCGTCGCCGCGAGAACAGGTGACGGCGAATTGATGAATGGCCGAGAGTAATTGCATACCAAGCCTTGTCCTTGTTGACGTTGCCTTGAGGCTGAACGCTGATGGAAACGCTGGCTCACTGCATGTCGGACGTTCGATCAGGCAGGGCAAGCCCTAACGTGCCGGTCAGCCAGTCACGCAGTTCTCGTGCCAGCGCCTCGGGACGATAGCGCAGCAGGGATCGCTGCTGGCCTGCCAGCACCTCATCGCGCAGTGACTCGTCCTCAAGCAGCAACGAGAGAGTGGCGGCCATCACCGCTGGGTCTTCGCTGTCCAGCACCAGGCCTCCCTCGCCCAGGGTGTAGGGGATGCTGGCAAGCCCCATGGCCACTACCGGGCAGCCGCCGAGCATGGCTTCGACCAGCGGCATGCCAAAGCCTTCATGGGCACTGGCGCTGACGAAGGCCGCACTGTGGCGATAGAGCGCTTGAAGCAACGAGTTGTCGACTTTACCGGGCATAATGACGCTGTCGTCGAGATGCAGCTGGTGCAAGCGCTGGCGCAGGAAGCGGGCGTAGTCGGAGGCTTCACCGCCTCCTGCCATCACCAGCATGGCCGGAGGGCCGCTACTCTGGCGCTTCTGCATTCGCTGGAGGTGCCACAGGGCTTCAAGCAGCAGGTGTTGACGCTTGTTTTCGACGATGCGACCCACAAACAGCAGCACGGGGCGCTCGGCCATTCCAGGGTGAAGTTGGTTCGCCGGATCCGGTAGTGCATCAGCAGGCTGGCGATCGAGATCAACAAGCAGCGGAATGGTGGTGATGGCGGCGCGCTCATAGCCCAGCGACATCAGATCCTCCGCGTTGACATCGGACACTGCCAGCACCGCCCGAAAGTCGTCAGCCCATTGCACCAGCTGGTCGCGGCCTAACTGCGCGTAGTGATGCAGTTCGCTACCCGCGGGAAAGAACCCCGCCGGCGTGATGTTGTGGTATACCAGCGCCCGCGGCATGGCCAGCCGGCTCAGCCAGTCGCCGAGTTCGTGCCCCATGGAGTGATGATGAAGCAGCAGGGAGGTTGCCGGGTCACCGCCCTCCAGCTCGTGGTAGGGACGAACACGATCCGCCATGGCGGCGGGGATATTGGCGGCGTAGATGTGCGATTCGAGGCCCATCTCTCGCAGCAGGCGCTGGATAAACACCAGGCTGTTGGTGACACCGTCACCGACGTCGACGCCGTGGTGGAACTGGTGAATGGCGGTGATCGGCTGGGTCATGGATCCTGCTCCTGCCCGGTGCACGGGGCCTGGCTATCGGGGTCGGCGGGTCGAGTGGCCAGCAGGGCATAATCCTGTGGCCCGTAGAGGTAGTGATTTAGGCGACGCGCGGTTTCGCTCTCCTCATGCAGGCGATGTTCCTCACCTACCGGATGCAGGGGACGCGCCTCGGCATCCTCGAAACCGGCAAACTCGGCCAGGAACACCACTAAGTCCGGAGGCAGGGGACGCACATGGGTGGGATCGAGATAGAAGTTGCAGCTACTCACGATAAGATTTTGCGGGTTGGGCGTCTCGAGCAGTAAGCGACCGCCCGGCGACAGGGCGCGATAGGCCTCGTGGAGGAGTAAGCGGAGCTGGAGGTGATCGAGATGCTCTGCCAGGTGAAAGGCGCTGATCATGCCCAGGCTGGCATCAGCGCTATCGCGCAGGGCTGCCAGGGCATCCCGGTGGCGAACGTTGAGCCCCTGCTCGCGGCAGGACTGAATATTGGCGGCATTGAGATCCACTCCCTGGGCAGCGATGCCCTCTTCACGCAGCAGGGCCAGCCACTCGCCGCGCCCGCAGCCCAGATCGAGCAGCGGTAATCCCTCGGCCAGCGGCGCCACGGCGCGCACCTCCGGGAGATGCTCACGCATCAGCAAGGCGATGGCGGCGGGCTCACCACGAAAACGTGCCTCCAGGGCTCGGTAGAAGTCGCGCCCCGCGGCATCCTGCTGAGGCGGCTCGGGAGTGATCGCGGGAGAGGCATCGGGCCGCTCGGAGGCTACGGGCCGCTCGGAGGCTACGGGCCGCTCGGAGGCTGCGGGCCGCTCGGCCAGCAAATGGCGAAGCAATGCGCTGTCGGCCTTAAGACGACGCTGGTCCAGCTCCAAGGATTCAACGCGGACGGCCTGTTCACGAAGGATATCGAGCAGAACGCGGTAGCGGACATCCTGAGCGCGCGCGTTATGGTCGATGCGCTCGCGCAGCCGATCCAGGCGAAAAGCGCCTAGCAGCCAGCGCACGCCACGCCCTACTCCGGGAACGTACAACAGTCGAGCCCGGGTCAGGCCGCGCGATAGGCCAGGCAGCGGCACCGTGGGGCTCTCAACCTGGTCGGCCAGCGTCAGCAGCAGTCGCTCACGCGACAGGCCCGCCATCAGCCGCTCCCGTTCGCGGTTACGTTCTTCGACGCCAGGCAGGCGTCCAAGCAAGCAGCGGTAGGCGGCATCCAGAAAATCAGCGTCGGGTAGCGCCAGCAAATCAGCGTAGTCGGTTACCGGCATGCTGCCGCGTTGGCGGCTAGCGCCCAGCTCTACCAGCCGGCCTTCAAGGCTTTCTCGCCATAGCACTTCACCGCACCAATGGGGCGCTGGCTCCGCCGCTTCAGCGCGCCGATGTATTTGCTCTTTCAATCTTTTGGTGTCGAGCCGCGGGTTATTGTGATGCAGCATGATCGCTTTCCTCGGCTGGCCGCTGTTCTTGCTCATCGAAGTGACAGCTCATCGGCAGACGGCATATGCCACCGAAGGTGGGGCCGCGTATTCCGGCAATATCGAAACGCACCAGATTGTCACACCACTGGTAGCAGCGTCGGGTGTGGTCGCTGCCTTCATGCAGCGCCAGTGTGAGGGTGTACTTGCCAGGGGCCAGCCACATATCAATTTCCATGCGGCAGCGCCGACGCTGGTTGGCACACATAGCGAGCGGCTGCCCCAGGTAGTAAGTGTTGGTTCCGAAAATATCCTGGCCGAAGCGATCACGAATCATTAAACCCAGGGTAATGTCGTCCAGGTCCTCATGTGCTTCAAGGTCGATAAGTAGCTCGGCCCGTTCGCCACTGGTGAGGATGGTACCGCCGCTCTCTTGCCCAGCCAGGCTGCAAGCTATGACTGTGAGTTCACCACTGCCGTAATTGGCCTGCTGTACCGCCCGGCCATCGAGGTCTGTCTCCTCGGCCAGCAACCGATTGTAGTGGTTGGCACCGGCCTCAGGCTCGCCGGTGAATACCGCTTTACCCCCCTCCAGGACGATGACTTTATCACACAGCATCTTGACCGCATTGATGTCGTGAGAGACGAAAATAATGGAGCCGCCCTGAGCGCGAAACTCTCGGATACGGCGCATACATTTCTGCTGAAAGTGGGCATCGCCCACGGATAGCGCCTCATCGATCACGAAGCAGCTGGGGTCGGCATGAATGCCGATGGCAAAGGCCAGCCGCATGACCATGCCGGAGGAGTAGGTGCGCAGAGGCTCATCGATGAAAGTCCCCAGCTCACTGAAATCGATGATCGCCTGGCGACGAGCATCGATTTCACTACGGGTCATACCTAACAGCAGGCCGTTAGCGAGGATATTCTGGGCGCCAGTAAGGTTGCTGTCGAAGCCGGTACCCAGCTCCAGCAGACCGGTGATGCGCCCTTCGATGCGGAAGTCGCCGCTGTCGGGCAGCAGGACACCGGTCAGAATCTTGAGCAGTGTGGACTTGCCGGCGCCGTTGCGGCCCAGGATGCCTAAGGTCTCGCCGCTGGCCACTTGGAAACTGATACCGTCGAGCGCCTTGTGAGAATGGTGGCGGGGCTTGCGGGTGACGATTTCACGCAGCCGATCCGAAGGCTTTGCGTAAAAACGAAAGTGCTTGGTGATATCTTGAACGTGGATCATGGCAGCGCCCTAGATGAAGTCGCGGATGTCACGCTCAAGACGCCGACCGAGCCAAAGGCCGAAAGCGAGCAATAGCAAGGCAATCGCCATCAGTAGCGCCAATGGTAATAAGGCAGGGCTGGACTGCAGCATCAAGACATCACGCAAAGCGTTGACGATGTGAAAGAAAGGATTAAGCAGAAACAATACTTTCCACTTTTCCGGAAGGATGTTGATGACATAGACGATAGGAGTCAACCAGAACCATAGCTGCGTAAGCACACCCACAAACTGTTTGATATCGCGAATGAACACGCTGAGTGTGGCGAAGATGATACCGATGGCATAGGCAAGAGTCTGCTGGACAACCAGTATCAGGGGCCACCAGATCCAGTGCCAGGTAAACTCGAAATCTATTGCAATCAAAAAGATAATAAAGAAAGCACTGGCAATAAAATAAACGGTAAGTTCACTCAGCAGGATATACAGCGGCAAGGCAAACAGCGAGACATTGACCTTGCCAATGATTGCAGCTTTTTCATGGAAAACATGGGTAACCCTTGACAGCGTATTAGCAAAGAGATTCCAGGCCAGCACGCCGATCACAAGGTAAATGCTATAGCTGTACTGCCCCAGTTCCATGCCTAGGTCGCCAAGGCGCATGCCCATGATCCGCGAGAAAATCAGGGTGAAGATCAAGATATTGACCAGCGGCATGATAAAGGTCCAGGCCGCGCCAAGGATAGAGCCGGCGTAGCGGTCGACCAGGTCCTGCCGAGTCAGATGGTAGAGCAAGGAAACGTTCATGGTTGCGAGCTCACTGGGCAGCAGCGACCACGCGCCGACGACAGTCGTTCAGCAGCCGGTCGAGCATGGCGCCGTGAGAAAGGAGGGGCTGCCAACCGGTCGCCTGGCGCAGCGCCGTTGTATCGGCGCGCACGGTCTGAATATCGGCGGGGCGCTGGCGTGCCGGGTCCAGCCGGTGGTCAATGGGGCAACGCGCCCTGGCCAGCAGGGAGTCCAGCAGCTCGCCCACCGCTACCGCGTGACCTGAAGCGATGTTGTAGGCCTGGCCATGCAGGCCTGCCTCGGGAAGCTCGAGCAGCGCCAGGTAGGCACTGACCACGTCTTCCACGTCGAGGAAGTCGCGCTGCGCATCCAGGTTGCCGGTCTCGACCACGGGGGGCTGGAGGCCGGCTTCGATGCGGGCGATCTGGGTGGCAAAAGCGGCAAGCACGAAGTCGTCACGCTGGCCGGGGCCGGTATGATTGAAGGGGCGTGCACGAATCACCCGCAGCCCGTCGCTGGCCGCATACTGGCCAGCGGCCAGATCGGCCGACGCCTTGCTGGCGGCATAGGGATTGAGTGGATGGAAGGCGGTCTGTTCGGTCACCGGCTCGCCGCTGCGAAAGGCACCGCCATACATGTCCGAGGAACCGACGTTGAGCACCAGGCTCCAGGGGCTTTCCTGCTTGACGCCCTCCAGCAGGTTGAGGGTGCCCTGCAGGTTGACGCGCCACGTTAACGCCGGCTGCTGGAAACTGGTGGGCACGTGAGACTGAGCCGCCAGATGGATGATGGCGTCGGGGTGCAAATGGCGCAGCAACGCGGCGACTCGCCCGGTGTGGCAGATATCGAGACGATGCCAGTGCACACCCGAATCCTCAGGCCAAGCGTCAATGGCTTCCTGGGACGTAGCGTGCACGACGGCATTTGGCCAACGGCGGTGCAGCGCAGCCAGCAGGTGTCGCCCCACAAAGCCGCTGGCCCCGGTAACCAGCAGCGTTGCCGGTGGCAAGACTGCAATCCCTGTCATCAGCCCTGCTCCAGGCGCTGCAGGTCGGCATCGACCATCTCGCAGATCATCGCCTCCAGCGAGGTCTCGGCCTGCCAGCCCAACTGACGCTTCGCTTTTGCTGGGTTGCCGAGCAGCACCTCGACCTCCGCCGGACGATAAAAACGGGGGTCGATCACTACGTGATCCTCCATATCGAGACCTGCGTGCTCAAAGGCGATACGGCACATGTCGCGCACGGTAGTGGTGACGCCGGTACCAATGACGTAGTCGTCCGGCGTTTCCTGCTGCAGCATTAGCCACATGGCTTTTACGTAGTCTCGGGCGTGACCCCAGTCACGCTTGGCGTCAATATTGCCTAGCCGCAGCTCGGTGGCCAGTCCCAGCTTAATACGCGCCACGCCATCGGTGACCTTGCGGGTAACAAACTCTAAACCGCGCAGCGGCGACTCATGGTTGAAGAGGATGCCACTGGAGGCATGCAGGCCGAAGCTTTCACGATAGTTAACGGTCATCCAGTGGGCGTAAAGCTTGGCTGCCGCATAAGGAGAGCGCGGATAGAACGGCGTGGTTTCGCTCTGGCGTGGCTCCTGAATCAGGCCGTACATCTCAGAGGTAGAAGCTTGATAGAAACGCGCTTCAGGGCGCGCCATACGCACCGCTTCCAGAACATTCACTGCACCAATACCAGATACCTGTCCAGTGAGTACCGGCTGGCTCCAGGAAGCCTGAACGAAGGACTGTGCCGCCAGATTATAGACCTCGTCCGGGTGGCACTCCTGCACGCTGCGGATCAGGCTACCCAGATCGCCAAGGTCGCCGTCAAAGAGTTCTACTTGCTCCTTGACACCGAGCCACTCCAGCCGCGAAAGGTTGACATCCGAGGTGCTGCGGCGCGGTGCGATCCCACAGACACGATACCCCTTGCCCAGCAGAAGCTGTGACAGGTAGGCCCCGTCCTGGCCCGTAACGCCGGTGATCAACGCGGTTTTACTATGCATTCCTGCCGTTTCCTGTATATTTCCGACGTGGCGTAGCGTGGTCAAATCAGCGCCGCATATTACCACAGCCCATAGGCCATCACAGCCGCCCGACCACCTAGACCCAACGCTGGATCGCGATGGTTTTCAGCTCTTACCCCTTCCTGCTGCTCTTTTTGCCGCTTGTGCTGGCTTTTTTCGCGCTACAGGTGCAGGGCCAGATATCTTCGGCGCTGCTGATGCGCGGACTGGTCGTGGCATCTCTGGTTTTCTACGCGGCCTGGAACTGGCACTACCTTCCTTTGTTGCTGGGCTCGGTGAGCATCAACTATGCGTTGGGCCGGCGCCTGTCGACTTCACACCGACGATCCTGGCTGGTGCTGGGGATAGTGTTCAACCTGGGGCTCCTGGGCTGGTTCAAGTATCGGCTGTTCATTGCCGAAACCCTGCATGGTCTGCTGGTGCCTGAGTGGGCAGCACCTAGCCTGCAGGTGGTGCTGCCTCTCGGGATCTCCTTTTTTACGTTTCAACAGATCGCTTGGCTGGTGGACCTGTGGCGGCGCCAGGTGGCCCTGCCGCAATTTACCGAGTACGTCTTCTTCGTCACTTTCTTCCCGCAACTGATCGCCGGGCCCATTGTGCATTCCCGAGAGCTACTCCCCCAGGTTCGAGACAATTGGCCGGCCTGGCGGGTGAGTACCTTCGCCGCTGGGTTAGCGTTAATGTGTCTAGGCCTGGCCAAAAAGGTACTGATCGCCGACCCGCTGGACGCGCCAGTGGGAGAACTTTATGCCCTGGCCGGAGGAGGTGCACCCATTGCCGGCGAAACTCCTTGGCTGGCGGGATTCGGGTTTGGAGTGCAGCTCTACTTCGACTTTTCCGGCTATGCCGACATGGCGATCGGCCTTGGGCTGATGCTAGGCCTGAGACTGCCGATCAACTTCGCATCACCCTACAAGAGTCGCTCACCCATCGACTTCTGGCGCCGCTGGCATATCACCCTCTCGCATTTTCTGCGTGACTACCTATACATTCCGCTGGGAGGTCGCGAACGGCGCTATTTGAGTCTGATGCTGACCATGCTGCTGGGCGGGCTGTGGCACGGCGCCGGCTGGCAATTTCTGCTTTGGGGGGGACTACACGGCGTAGCGCTGTGCCTGGCCCACGGCTGGTCCAGGCGTGTTGGATGGCGCTGGCCCAGTTGGCTGGCAGTGCCGCTGACACTGTGCTTCGTGATGTTGGCGTGGATTCCATTTCGTGCCGACTCCATTGATACCGCGATGAGCCTCATTCTGGCGCTGAATGAGCCCTGGCAGTGGTTTCCTTGGCTGCAATGGCCCCATCAAGGCTGGCCGATCACCGGCCCCCATGCTCGGCTGGCCAGTTTAATCATGCTAGGCATGGGCATTGCCCTGCTGCTTCCCAACTCTCAGCAGTGGGTGGCGCGCTGGCGCGCCGCTATGGAGCACGATAATCCGCTACTTGCTCGACGCGCGCTGCGGTGGGTGGGTGTGCTGTGCGGTGTGCTGCTCTTCATGGTGCTCAAGCAGCTATACGCCCAGCCCGAGCAAGCATTTCTCTATTTCGAATTCTAGGAGCCAATTCATGCGTCAGGGCAAAGCCCAGTCCAGACCCTTGTGGCGACTGCTGAGAAGCGTTGCCATTGGCCTGCTTCTGTCCTCTGGCCTCTGGCTACTGCTGGTGGCCGGCCAACTGGGGCGCCCCCACCCTGCCCACCAGTGGGTACTTGGAGCCTTGGCGCATAAGCAGGCCAGTGCCGAGGCATTGTCGGCGCCGCGACTGCTGGTGGCGGGGGGCTCCAGCGCGATGTTCGGCATCGATTCGCAGCAACTTGAAGTGGCCTTCGGACGGCCCGCGGTGAACCTTGGCGTGAATGCCGGACTGGGCCTGCCAGTGATCCTCAATCAAACTCTCGCAGTGGCCGAAGACAGAGATACTGTCATCATGGCGCTGGAATACCCGCTGTTTGGCTACAGTGGCGAAGTCAACCATGTAATGAACGGGTTCTACTTGAGCCAACCAAGCGAGTTAATGGCGGCTTGGCGACTGAGCTACGATGCACTGCCAACCTCTCGATGGCTTCCGCTCGTACTTCATGAGGGTTTTCAGATTTTGATGCAGACATCGCCCGAGAGAGTATTACAAGGCTATCGTGGACTACCCGACGGCTTTAAGGTGGGCGGCACCTATGGGGCCCATCGGCTAGATATGCGCGGTGATCAGACTGGCACCGGCCGACAGCTTCGCGAACCCTGGATGGCGCAGCAGATAGTCGCTAATGCGCCCCGCCACTACGGTATCGAGCATCGTCACGACGCCCCAGGATGGGCTCTGCTGCGCCATTTCCAGAAACGGCTCAATGCCAAAGGCGCCTGTCTGATACTGGTTCCGCCGGCATTTCTATTTCATCCTCACTACCGCGAAGATCCAGTGGAAACGCACTTCTATGCTCGGCTGCCGCAACAGGCAACCAAGCATGGACTGACCTACCTAGGTCGGCCAAGCGATTTCATGTACCCGCCAGAGGATATGTTTGATACCGACTTTCACCTGGTCGACGAGGGGCGCCAGATCAATACCCAGCGATTGATCGAAACGTTAACGTCGCCCGGCAGCCCCTCGGCAACAATGATAGAGTGTTCGCGCCCGACGATAGAGACCGGGGTGACGAGGCAACCACTGGCTGACCAGATGGCTGCTCTTGAGTCGGATCAGTAATCGGCGTAGCGGTGACAACCAGACAGAAGATTTCTGACTAGGGAGCGGCCTTTGGGCCGATGGTAGCAACTGACGTTCGGCGAGAATCTCGTCGAGTCGCTGCTCTAGGTCAGACATATCGAGCTGTGGGTTGTTGACGACGAGATAGGGTTTGCTGGGGCTGCTTTCCGACAAGGGTTTCTCCTCCAACTCCTGATGAGCGTTTGCATTAGCTGACTCACACACAGGCGCTAATCGCACCTTTCAGCGACTGATTCCGAGACACGTTCGCTTGACAGATCCAGTGATCCACCCCGCACTGAGCGCCAGATATCAATGAGGAAGCGTTTGTCGTCATGAAACTGTTGATCAACCTTGATTGCATGCAGCCGCCATTGACAGGAATCGGCCATTATACGCAGCATCTGGCTACCCAACTGTCGAAACATCCCGAGGTCGATACCTTTCGAGGCCTGTATCGTAGCCGATGGCTGGATGGCACTCAATTGCAAGACTGCCCGCATGCCTCACGCCCCCTCTCTTTACTCGTTAGACCAGGGGCACTTCGCCGCCGACTACGCCAGGTGCCAGGGAGCTACAGTCTGCGCCAACGCCTCAGGGAGGTGCGTTTCGTCGGCCGGACTCGCCATTGTGGTGATCATATTTATTGGGAGCCAGGACTTGAGCTAATGCCATTCCCCGGCCGGCGGGTCGCCACGATATACGACCTATCTCACCTTAACGTACCCGACTCTCACCCCCCGTCTAGGGCCGCCTACCTGTCCCACCAGATCGACAATACCTTACGCCATGCTGATGTCATAGTGACCATATCCGACACCATGCGCCGAGAGATCGCTGACTATAGCGGGCTCAATGAAAACGATATCGTGGTGGTGTCGCCGGCCGCTTCGACAGACTTTCGTCCCTTGAACGCGGCCACTCGGACCGAAGTTCGCCGTCGCCTGGGCTTGCCCGATCGCTTCATTCTTTGCCTCGGGACTCTGGAGCCTCGCAAGAATCTAACACGCTTTATGCGTGCCTATGCCGAGTTGCCAACCCCCCTTAGGAAACGCTGGCCATTGGTGTGCGTTGGCACCAAGGGGTGGAACGACACTTCATTGGTCCGCAATATGCAGCGTCTCGAAGCAAGAGGCGAACTGTTGCAACTCGGCTATGTGGCACAGCCAGACATTCCCCTGATCACCGCCAGCGCCGACTTGCTCGCTTACCCGTCACTCTACGAAGGGTTCGGCATGCCGGTAGTCGAGGCAATGGCATGTGGTGTCCCGGTGCTGACCAGCCGTGGTACCGCCATGCATGAGATTACGGGGGAGCATGCCTTCTTGATGGAACCCACCGATATCGCGAGTATTCGCTCGACGCTGCAGACTGCACTGGAGCACCCTGAGGCTCGCGACGAACTAGGTGATCAGGGAATTACACAAGCTGCACGCTATGACTGGCAACGGTCTGCCGAAACACTGGTGGCGGCGCTGCGAGGAGGACCTTCCGGACAGTAAGACAGCCAGGCACCGAGGCGCTTGGATAACTCCGCCCTGAAAACAGCCCTGCCGAAGCGTCGAGCATTGGCGCTGCATACAGTTGCAGGATAGGCATCGGGGTTCTCAGCCTGACACCGCTCGAAGGCGTCAACCGCCTGACATAATGCTTCCGCCTGTTGCCAGGCGACATGTACGCCGGTCTCGCCATCAATAACCGTCTCGGAAAGTCCCCCGATACCGTAACCGATCACTGGGGCACCGGCTGCCTGAGCCTCAACCGGAAGGATTCCGAAATCCTCCTCGGCCATGAATACGAAGGCGCGGGCACGCTCCAGGTGGTCGATGAGCACGGCGTCTTCCTGGTAACCCAGCAACGTGACATTGGAACCCGCCAGTGCTTCGAGCCTACGTCGCTCGGGGCCGTCACCGATCACTACTAGGCTCCGCTCTGGCATATGGTTGAAGGCCTCGACGATCAGGTCAAGGCGCTTATAGGGCACAAGGCGTGACGCCGCCAGGTAGAAATTCTCCCGAGGACGGTCGTGACGATAACGCTCCGTATCAACCGGGGGATACACCACCTCGGCCTCGCGGCGGTAAAAGCAGGCAATGCGCCGCTGGATGTAGTACGAAATGGCGATGAAGTGGTCGACCCGCTGAGCGCTGGCGAAGTCCCACAGGCGCAGCTTATGGAGTTGCCAACGCATCAGAGCTGCCTTGATCCCTCGAACCCCTGCCTGGCGCAAGTACTGGTGCTGCATGTCCCAGGCGTAACGCATGGGGCTGTAGCAGTAGCATACGTGAACCGCACTTGGGTCGGGGATGATGCCCTTGGCGACCGCATGGCTGCTCGACAGGATCAAGTCGAACCCCTTGAGGTCGAATTGCTCCACGGCGGCTGGCATCAGGGGGAGATACCGACGGTAATGCTTGCGTGCGCCAGGCAGCCGCTGAATGTAACTGGTGTGAATGGTACGCCCGCGCAGCGCCGGTATGTTAGCTTTATCCAGGAAGTTGACCGTAGTGAAAAGTTCGGCGCTGGGAAAAAGTGTCAGGAATTCCTCGAGAACTTTCTCGGCACCAGCCCAGGTCACCAACCAATCATGCACGATGGCCACACGCCACTCTTTGGAGGGAGGCCGTGGCTCATCTATCATCGTACTGAGGCTCTGTTGCCAGGTCATAAGCGACCATAAGCATCATCAATACGCACGATATCGTCTTCCCCCAGGTAGCTACCGGTCTGCACTTCAATCAAGCGCAGGGGAATAACGCCGGGATTCTCCAGCCGATGCACGGTACCCAGCGGGATATAGGTGGATTCATCTTCGGTTAGCAGGAAACTACTCAAGTCTTCGGTATCACCGTGTCCCTTGCCCAGCGTCACTCCTGCTGTACCTTGCACCACCACCCAGTGCTCGGCGCGGTGATGATGCATTTGTAGTGACAATTTGGCACCCGGCTTGACGACGATCTCTTTTACCTGGAAACACTCGGTAAGCACCATGGTGCGGTAGTGTCCCCAGGGCCGGTAAACTTCAGGCATCGCCTGGCATTCCGGTCGGTGGCTCGCCTTGAGAACTTCGACGATACGCTTGGTCTCCTGGGCATGATGACGGTTCGCCACCAGCACGGCATCTTCGGTTTCCACGATGACCAGGTCCCTGACCCCGACCGTGGCCACCAGACGTGAATGGCTGTGTACCAGGCTGTCGTGCGTGTCATGCAACAGCACATCCCCCTGGATAGCATTACCCTCGCGCTGCGGGTCACGCTTCAATGCGAAGATGGCGTCCCAGGCGCCGATGTCGCTCCAGCCAGGGTCCATGGGAACCACTGCGGCATGCTGGGTGTTCTCCATGACGGCATAGTCGATAGATTCGCTACGACAGGCGCTGAAAGCCTCAATATCGACCCTCAGGAAGTCCAGATCCTCACTGCGCCCGGCATAGGCGTTGCGACAGGCCTCGGCAATATCTGGGGCTTGGGCCTGGAGTTCCTCCAGGTAGCGCTCGGCGGAAAAGAGAAAGATACCGCTGTTCCACAGGTAATCACCGCTATCGAGATAGGCCTGGGCACGTTCGCGGTCCGGCTTTTCGACGAAGGCATCGACGCGATAGCCGGTTCCCAGCATCTCTCCCCGGCGAATGTAACCGTAGCCGGTGTGGGGAGTGGCTGGCTGAATGCCGAAAGCCACCAGCTGACCCGATTCGGCCAGCCCCTTGCCCTGCTCGACCGCTGCCTGAAACGCCTCACGACATTCAATGACATGGTCAGCCGGCATGACCAGCATCAAGCTGGCAGGGTGGGTGTCACAGGCACACAGCGCGGCGAGGGCCAGGGCGGGTGCCGTGTTGCGTCCACAGGGTTCCAGTACAATGTTCGACGGGGTCGTATCGATAACATACAACTGCTCGGCGACCATAAAGCGATGCTCTTCATTGCATACCACCAGTGGCCTATCGGCACCTTCGACTCCCGCCATACGCAGTGCCGCTTCCTGAAGCAGGCTGTACTTTGCTGAATTGAAACGCTGAAACTGCTTGGGGTAGTGTTCGCGAGAAACGGGCCACAGCCGGGAACCAGAGCCGCCAGACAGGATGACGGGCAGAAGCATGAAATTCTCCTTGAGCATATCTTGGTTGCCAACACCTTATGGCTGCCGGTTGATGAAGCCGCGGGTGATGGTCATAGCCAGAATTTTTAGGTCCAGGCCCAGCGTCCAGTTGTCGATGTAGTAAAGATCATACTCGACGCGCTTGCGCATCAGTTCGAGATCGTCGGTAATGCCGCGCAACCCGTTGACCTGAGCCCAGCCGGTCATGCCCGGCTTGACGCGATGGCGCTGCATGTAGGCATCGATGGCGTCCTTGTAGAGGTCGTTGTGGTCCATGGCGTGTGGACGAGGTCCCACTAGCGACATGCGACCCTGAAGAACATTGAACAGCTGTGGTAGCTCATCGAGGCTGGTGTGCCGCAGAAAGGCGCCCAGTCGAGTCACGCGTTGGTCGCCCGCGTGGGCCTGACGAGTTTTGCCTTGCACCAATGGATGGAAGCGCATGGTGCGAAACTTGTAGATCCGAAAACGCCTGCCATCCAGTCCGTGACGATACTGCTTGAAGAGTACCGGCTTGCCCATGCGCCAGCGAACCAACCCGGCGATAACTAGCATGGCCGGCAGGAAGCCCACGAACAGTACAAGTCCCAGCAGGCGGTCTTCCAGCGCCTTGACGACTCTTACAGGGCCGTTGAGTGGCGAATAGTTGAGGTCTATGGAATACATATCGGCTACCTGGGCCACACGGTGGTTGAGCAGCCTGACATCTGAGAGATCGGGGAAGTAGCGGATAGCCACCGGCACGGCCAGCAGTGCGTCGGCGAGCTGCTTGACAGTATCACCATGCGTCAAGGGATAGGTGAGCCAGATCTCATCGAACTCACGCTGGAAGATGCTGCGCTGGGCCAGACCCCTGACCCGCTTTACCATGCCGGCTTGGCACTGGACGCCATCGTCGGCGCAAGCCGTATCGTCGACTAGCGTGTCGCTGACCTGGTAGCCCAAATAAGGAAGGTCAATCAGACGCTGCTGCACACGGGCGATATTGACTGGCTGCCCGATCAACAACACTCGCTTGATGTTGCGGCCACGCGAGCGAAGCCTGCGCAGTAGAACATATAAGGCGGTGCGCAACACCAGCCCCGCTGCCAAAGCACTTATGGCAGACAGCGCCATCCAAGTGCGCGAGAAGATCACGGCGCTCTGGGTCATCACCAGAAACAGACTGAGAAGGGCGATAGCCAGCAGCCACCCCAATGTAAACACTCCCAGCATCGAGAACAGGCTGCGTCCCCGCCAGGGCTTATACAGCCCCATGATCTCTCCGCTGGCAGGTAACAACAGACTACCGGCCAGAATCACCAGCGGGTACTCGATGCCTTCAGTATGATCCAGCTCTGGCATCCACCACAGCAACAAAAACCCAGACGCGAGCGCAATGGCCGCATCGAAAGTGCGCATCGCACGTCGAAGCCAGTCCCTGGTATTCGGTCCTTTGGCCATGAGGGTTCCGCTATCAGGAGTGGCTGGGAGTGATGCTGCTCAATACCTTCATGACCTGCTCTAGGTCTTCTGTGCCCAGGGCACCCACGGCTGAGTGGAGTCCCAGCCGATCGATGACGTAACGACCTAGTGTGTCAACGTACTGAATGCGCTGGTCGTACAGGCTTGCCCGGGCGTCAAGCACGTCGACCAGGTCGCGCAAGCCAAGCTGCTCGCCACGCTCAGCGGCCTGGACAAACAGCTCGCTGGATTCGATGGCCTGCTGCAGTGCGCCCATCCGCCTCACGCTGCCATTCAGGGAGCGCAACCTCTGACGCACCTCCTGAGCCGCCAGATTACGCTGGTGATCAACAGCCTCTTGGCTGGACTGAGCGCGTAACTCTCCTTGGCGCACGCTAGCCCGGGTATATCCTCCTCGATAAAGCGGTACGCTGAGCTCGACGCTTGCTCGGTAATCCTCGCTTTCACGCTGCTCATCGTCGCTTTGGCGATCACTGTAGCTTAGATTGAAGTTAAGTTCCGGATAGTAGCCGCCACGCCGCACTCGGGTGTCGCTTTCAGCAATAACGCGCTCGGCGGCGGCACGTCGGACATCAAGGTTGTTACCGATCTGCTCCAACCAATGCTGCTCGTCACCCCAATTCGCCTCTAAATCTGAGGCTGATACGTCACCCAACTGATGACCGCCAAAGTCGGGGAGCTCACCGGTCAGGCGCTCGAGCTCACTGAGGGCATCGTCGAGCTCGTTCTCAGCCTGGACTGCATCTGCAATCGCCTGATCGAACCGCGACTGAGCTTCCAGCAGGTTGATCCGATCTCCCACACCCAAGTCGTAGGCACGCTGTGCCTGCCGCGACTGAAGTGACAGTGCTTCCTGCTGCGCCTCTAGAAGACCAAGTTTACGCGAAGCCAGGTAGGCGTTGACATAGCCTTCGCCCACCTGCAACGCCAGGTTGCGCTCCACCAGGGCCAGGTCCAGTTCGGCAGCACTCACCTGGGATTCTGCTCGCTGCATGCCCCGCCAGCGTTCCAGACTGAAAAGCGGCTGACTGAGTTGCAGTTGCCAAAAAGTTTCGTCTATCTCGCCGGGGCGTACGTCCTGCACTTCAGGCGGTAGGTCCGAATCGAGCTCTGTCCGAAGATTGGTTGAGTCCTGCCACAGATAACTGGCAGATGCCGACACTTGGGGCATCAGCTGCGAGCGTGCCATTGGCAATTCCTGCTCGGTAGCTGCCAACTCGAAGCGCTGCCGCGAGAGTTCAGAGTCGTGCTGCAACGCCCGCTTGAACAGCCCAGGCAGCGAGGGAAGGCTACCGATGACGCGAGTTGTCTCGGCCTCTTGAAGCGCTGAGAGCTCAGCCATGGCCTGCTCCCCGGCGGGCACATCCTCTGCCTCCTGTGCCAGTACCGACAAAGGGGCTAGAAACAGCACCAGTAGCAGAAGCGTCATCGCACTGGCCGGCGCCGCCAGGCAATCAGGATAAACAGGCAGATCTTGATCAACCGAAGAGCCAAAAAGCCACTGCTTACTCATCAATCCTCCCTGATCGCGCGGGCTAGCATGTCGGTAATCGGCTTGGCAATATAGCTGGCGAAAGTGCGTTCTCCAGTGCGGATCATAACCTCTGCCGGCATACCGGAAAGAAGCTGCATCTGCTCGGTCATGTCTTCTTGTCCATTTTCGGTGACTCGCAATCGCGCCCGGTAGTAGTGCTGCCCGGTGGCCTCGTCCTCAAAGCTGTCGGCGCTGACATAAATAACCTCGGCGTCTATGACGTTTGTCAGCCGCTGGTTGAAAGCTGAGAAACGAATCTCGGCGTGTTGGCCAAGATATATCTGGTCGATATCACGGCTGGGCACCCGTGCTTCGACGATAAAACCATCGCCGCTGGGCACGACATCCATGATGGTGTCACCCGGACGAATGACTGCGCCCACGGTGTGAACCTGGCGTCCGACCACGGTGCCGGATACGGGAGCAACCACGGTGGTGCGCTCTACCCGGTCGGCCAGAGAAGTAATCTGTTCTTCGGCTTCGGCAATCTGCGCCTGGGCATTGCGAAGCTGCTCACCCACATCTGATTGGAAGTCCTGGCGACGCACTTCCTTCTGAAGCTGATTTTCGCTGATACGTGACCTGAGACCGGCGATTTCAGAACGGTGCTGAGCAATGCGACCTTCATACTCCATCACCTGGCGTTCCAACTCTCGCAATCTCTGGTTGTCGCCCAGCCCCTCGCGGAACAGAGAGCGGAAATCCTCGGCTTCAGAACGTAGCGAACGTACTCGACGGGTGTTCACCTCGATCTGCGATTCCAGACCATCAATCTGTTCGCGCATCTGTACAACTTGTTCATCTAACGACTCCAGCGCGCTCTGAAGCGAGTCGCGACGGGCAAGAAACAGGCTCTGTTGGACGGCCAACACCTGCTGAACGCGCGGCAGTTCGCTATCTGGTAAATCCTCGGGGAAATCCAGCGTCTCGGCGCCTTCCTGCTCGGCAAGCAGACGAGTTTCCATGGCACGGTTGATAAGGTACTGGGAGCGAGCAATCTCCAACTGAGACCGGGCCTGGGTATCACTTAGCACAATAAGTGGATCGCCAGCCTCCACATAGTCGCCGTCATTGACCAGCAACTCATGAACGATACCACCTTCCAGGTGCTGCACCGTTCGCTTAAACGATTCCATGGACACGTTACCCGGCGCCACAACGGCGACGGCTAGTGTGGCGGTCAACGCCCAAGTGCCGAATCCACCGAAGGCAAACAGCAGGATCACCATGCCCAGTCTCTTGTAGCCCTTATCGCTGGTAGGTAATTTCTCGGTATATTCACCTTCCAGAGTTTGAGACTGGGGGGTGACGTCAATTTCAGGGCGCTTAGCGACATCCTGATCAGAAGTCTTGTCAGCCATTACTGCTGCTCCTCGCTGTTGCTGCCACCGGGCTGGCCACCCTCGCGTCCACCACGAATCGCGGCCAAACGTGCATTAGCTCCTTGAGCAACCCGCTGCTGGGGCTTCTTGGCAAATTGGGCCAGCACCTGATCTCGCGGCCCGAACATGCTGACCTGACCTTCCTTCATTACCAGAAGCTGATCCATATTCTTGAGCACGCTGGTGCGGTGACTTATCACAAACAGGGTGGCACCCTCGAGCTTGAGCTGCTGTATGGCGCTTGCCAAGGCACGTTCACCCGCCTCGTCGAGATTAGAATTGGGCTCGTCCAATACCACGAGCACAGGGTCACCGTACATGGCACGAGCAAGGCCGATGCGCTGACGCTGGCCGCCAGAAAGTGCACCGCTGGATGCAGCCAAGTAAGTGTCGTAGCCATTGGCCAGTTCAAGGATCATTTCGTGCACCCCGGCCTTCCTGGCGGCTTCTACGACTTTTTGTGGGTCCACGTCGCCGAAGCGGGCAATATTCTCGCTGATGGTACCGTCAAATAGCTCGATATCTTGGGGAAGGTAGCCTAGGTATGGTCCCAACTCATCGCGGTTCCACTGCGAAATATCAGCACCGTCGAGGCGTACATTGCCCACCTGAGAGGGCCAGATGCCCAGCAACACCCTTGCCAGTGTCGACTTGCCGGCCGCGCTGGGGCCTATGATGCCAACGTGTTCGCCCTTGGGAACTTCAAAGTTAATGCCGCGGATGGTGGCCATACGTACCCCAGGCGGTGCAGCAGCAACGCCCTCAACTGCCATCTTACCCTCCGGGGCGGGCAGTGACATGCGCCGTTGCTCGTCGGGAATCTGGGTCAGCAACTCGTTAAGACGATCATAGGCGCCGCGAGCGCCGACAAAGCTCTTCCAACTGCCGATCATCTGGTCAATAGGCGCCAGTGCCCGACCCATGATGATCGAACCAGCGATCATCATGCCTGCCGTCATTTCAGCCTGTAACACCAGGTAGGCACCTAGCCCGAGGATCATCGACTGAAATAGAAGGCGTAACACCTTGGAAGTGTTGGTCAAAGCGCCAGCGCGATCACTGGCCTGAGATTGCTTGGACAAGAACTGGTGATGTTTCTCGGCCCAACGCCCCATGATACCCGGCAGCATGCCCATGGCATGCAGCACTTCGGCATTGCGAAGGTTGGAGTTGGCGAGATCCTGAGATTTTATATGCTCGTTATTGGCTTCAGCGAGCAAACCCTTGGTGGCTTTCTCGTTGGCAATAGCCAAAATCAGCAGGACAATGCCTGCGAAGGTGGCAAAGATACCCAGCCAGGGGTGGAACAGGAAGAGCACGCCCAGATAAACAGGCACCCAGGGGGCATCGAAGAAGGCGAACAGGCCATTGCCGGTCAGAAACTGGCGTACGCTGGTCAGATCGTTAAGCGGCTGAGCGCTTTGCTGGCCCTGGGACCCTACACTGCGACGAAACATGGCGCTGTAGAGGCGCGCATTGATACTGGTGTCCAGCCGGTTGCCTACCCTGACCAGCATGCGAGAACGCACCAGTTCAAGGCCCCCCATCACCATAAACAGGAAGACCACGACCAGCGTCAGCATGATCAGCGTCTCGACGCTCTGGGTGGTCAGAACCCGATCATAGACCTGAAGCATGTACATCGGGGGGACGAGCATCAGCAGGTTGACAAACATGCTGAAGAAGCCCACTGAGACGAAGGAGCTGCGACACGCCTTGAGGGCGCGCTGCAAATCCGTGGCGTCCTGTTCCTTTGCCATGGGGCGAATCACCGTTGATAAGTAAGTTAGCAAAACCGAGGGAAATCAGATGCGATAGGATAACAGAAGCGCCCCTACCCGGGGTAGGGGCGCCATGCTCATTGGCGCAGGGGCGAGAGTCCCCGTAACAGGCCTAGCCGAAGAGCATCAGGCTCTCCTGCGACTCGGTGAAGCCCACCATCACGGCTCCCATGCTGTCCCCCTGAGCCAGTTGCTCTATCCAGTAGTCGCGGCCGGCAGCATCCGCCGCGCGTTCCAGCACATTCTGGTACATCAGATCGACAAAAGCGTCATTCTCGATGGCTCCGTGCAACTGCGAAAACTCCTTGGACCCCACGAAGGAAACGGCAATCTGTTCGGTATTCAGAGTCTCCTGTTGATCGAGCCAATATCCAAGGCCGGCGCCGTCGGCGTCACGGTCGAAGGCGGCATCATAGAGGCGCAGCAGCGCATTGACGTCGCCATCCAGCACTGCGTCGTCTCTTTCGGCCAGGTTCTGGATGCGCAGGTCCTCGCTGGCCGGCGTCTCGTCCTGGCTGAACGGCGTCTCAGCATGAAAGGTGCCCAGGAACTCGGCAAAGGCATCCTGCTCGGTACCGGCGTCTGCAAAGGTGAACAAGCCGTCATCCTCGAAGGCCTCGACCAGATCGACACGCTCAAGATAGCCGTCCTCGCCCAGCGGATAACTATCACCGCCATTGGCCAGGAAGCCCAGCGTGACCACCTTGACGATCTTGTCGGCATTGCCGACCAGGCGTCCGTCCGTGACCAGCACGTCCAGCGACTCCCCATTGTCGCCGACGATGACCGCGTTCTGAATGCGCTCGCCGGCCGGCTGGCTCCAGTCGAAGCTGAACTGGATGCCGCCCACCTGCGCAAACTGACCGGCGGTCACACCGGGCGCCGATGCCGCCACGGCGTGCTCAAGCAGCTCCACCAGCTTCTCCCGCGTTACGCTGAGAATCGCCAGGTCGTTGTTGAAACGCAGTGATGATGCAGCATCCAACTGCGAGACACCGCCCTCGGGCTTGCCGATGGCAGGATCGGCCGCCGGGGCTTCGAAGCGCGGTTCGCTGTCGTCACCTTCAACGACCACGCGACCGATCGGCTCACGGATTCCCCCGCCATTCTTGAACGAGACCATGACCTCGTCGTCGATCTGACGGGCATACCAGAGATTGGCATCGGCGGTGAGGTTGCCGAGATTGGTCTCCTCGGTGCGCACGGCGCCGCGCTCGCCCACGAGGTAAGTATCGGTGAGGCCAAGGATATTGCCGTCCTGATCGGCCACGAAATCGGCTACCGCATTGACCAGGTCGTCGGCAATGGCGGCCTTCGTCCCTTCGGCGAAGGCGCTCTCCAGGCTTCCCCACAGCGCCTCGACCTGGGCATCCGTGGCGGCATAGACCCCGGAAGTGGCCGGGTCCAGGGAGTCGGCGATCAGCCGGCCCTGCTCGTCAAACTCGATCACCAGCTGCCCGACATAGCGCCAGCCGCCGTCGGTGTTGATGATGGCGACGTCATCACCGGCGGCATCCTTGGTCAGAATGGGGTAGCTGCTGTAGGGCGCCGGCGCCGCAGGGAAAAGGCCGCGATCAATGTCCTCGCTGTCGGCCAACAGGCTATTGGAGCCGCCGGCCATGATGATATCCACACCGTCGAGCAGGGTGGCCAGCTCTTCCTCGAACTGGATCTGCTGAAGATGGGACGCCAGCACGATCTTGTTGACGCCCTGCGCCTCGAGCTGATCAATGATCGGCTGAATCAGTTCGGCCAGGGCCTGCATATCGTTACTCCCGCCGGCCAGCACCTGGGTGGCGCCCGGGGAGGAAATGCTCTCGAGAATCTGGGTGGTAAGGCCGATGATGCCGATCTGCTCGCCGCCCCGCTCGGTCACCATGGCCGACGCCAGCTTGGGCGGCGCTGCACCGTCCACGATCTCCTGCGGCGAGGCACGAAAGGCATCGCGGTTAAGCACCTCGGTGGTGGCCAGCTCGGCCAGGTTGCCATCCCCGCTGAAATCCAGGTTGGCCGAGAGATAGGGGAACTGAGACCCCATCCACTCGAGATCCCCCAGCGTGCCGCCCTCCCCCGTGACCGGGGCGATCATATCGGCGATCAGCCCAGTTCCCTGGTCGAACTCATGGTTGCCGAGCGTGACGGCCTCGACGTCCAGCAGGTCCATCAGCAAGGTTTCGACTCGACCGGACGCGGCAGAAATGCCCGAAAGGGAGCCGGCCGGCAGGCCATAAATCGCCTCCGCCGCGGCCTGAATGGCCGGCTGCAGCGAACCATCCCCTGCCGCCGCCAGATAAGGCCCCGGAAGCACCAGATCGCCGGAGCTCAGAAACAGTGAGTTGGCTTCCTGATCTTCGAGGTAGTCAACGATAGCGGTGAAATTGGGCGCATTCAGCAGATCACCGCCGCCGCCTTCCATATCGGCAGCGTGCAGCAATTGCAGGCGATAGTTGCTCATGAGTTTCGCTCCAGTGGGTTCAGGTGAGATTCCCCGACACCATCCCTCGCAGGCGTGACAGGCAAGTGACATTCCCGATTTTTTGCGAAAGATAAAGACTGATCGCGTCACCAAAGCGTCAAAAGAATGCAGCATAAGAGTGAAACGATGAATAACCAATTCTGAAACGAGACGTTCTGATGCCTACCGATACCATCCTGACCGCCCTGTATCGTGACCTGCTGCTGCGCGAGCCCGACGCGCCGGGCCTCGCCTACTGGCAGGGTGAACTGGAGAGCAGTCGGCAGACGCTGTCCAATATCGCCGATGCGTTCCTGCAAAGCGCGGAATTCAACAACGAGGTTCAGCCCATTCTGGCGTTATACGAGGAGGTGCTTCTACGATCCGCCGATCTCGAAGGCTTACGCTATTGGGTGGCAGAGTTGCGCGCTGGAATTTCGCTCCAAGATATTCGGGCCGCCATGCAGGATTCAGACGAGGCCATCAACCAGGTTACACCTCTGTCGGACGAGGCGTGGCTGGCTGGCACTTATGCCAGCCTGCTGAATCGCGAACCTGATGATGGAGGCAAGGCCTATTGGCTGGAACAGCTCAGCGCAGATCTCAGCCGTAGCCAGGTAGCAGCCATCATTGGCCAGAGCGAAGAAGCCGAGGAGCAGGCACAATCACGCTCCATTGATGCATTGCTCGACGCCAACTTGCCTTCTGAGCAGGCGCTGAACGCCTATCTCGAGGAGCTTATGAGCGGTTCCGATTCCGCACCCAACGACAACCCCGAGCTGGGCCTGGGCGAGCGCTACCATGTCGGTGCTTCGGACGCCTCGGCGGCCATCGCCATCGGCGAGCGCCTGATGCTGGTGGGCGACGACGAGGATCAGGTGCTGCGCCTCTATGATCGTGATGCCGATGGCGAGGCACTGGTCGAGATCAACCTGAATACGGCGCTGGGGCTCAACGACACCCAGGAAGTCGATATCGAGGCGGTGGCCAGCCTTGATGGCGTTCAGTACTGGCTAGGTTCCCACGAGAGTGCCCAGCGCTCGCTTCTTTTCGCCAGCCGTATCGAAGGTGACGATGCCGAGAGCTTGAATATTACCGTTGAGGGCCAGTTCGCCGACCTGGCCGCCCAGCTGCAGGCCTGGGATTCCAGTAACGGCCATGGCCGAGGCGGCGATGCCCTGGGACTGGGCAGCGGCATCAATGTGGAGGGCGCCGCCTTTGTCGGTGAGACCCTGATGCTGGGGCTGCGTGCACCGCTGGATAACGGCATGGCCCAGGTGATTTCCGTGACCAATGCACCGGCACTGGTGGCGGGCGAGGCCAGCGAGGCCGAGTTTGGCGCGCCCCTGCGCCTGGACATGGACGGCCGGGTGATCCGTTCCATCGAGCCGACCGGCGAAGGCGGTTTCCTGGTGCTGGCGGGCCCCGAGCGAGACGGCGGCGAAGAGGGCTTCGCTCTATTTCACTGGGACGGCGCCCATGCCGTTCGCGAGATAGGGGGCCTTGACCTGAACAGCATCCCCGACGCCCTGGGCGCCAAGCCGGAAGCTATTTTCGATCTTCAGATGACCGATGAAGGATTTACCGCCGGCGTGCTCTACGACAGCGGCACCGTGGACTGGCTGGAGGATGGCCGCGAGTCCAAGGACCTGCCCGCCGAGCAGCAGCGCTTTATCGGCGTTGACCTGACCCTATCGGCACTGCCCGATTTCGACCCCCGCCCGGGGGATATCGCCATTACCGCCGTCAAGGCCGATAATCCCGACGATTTTCAGTTTGTGGTGCTCAAGGGTATTGCCGCCGGGGCAAAGATCACCTTCACCGACTCCGGCTGGGCCGAAGAGGGCTTCCGTGCCAACGAGGGCGCCGTGACCTGGACGGCGCCGGAGGGCGGCGTCGCCCCCGGTACGCGGGTCTCCTATGCCGAGCAGGCCGATCAGTTCCAGGATGCCAACGGCGACGCCGTGGGCAACAACAGCTTCAACCTCTCGACAAGCGGCGACCAGGTCATCGCCTTCACCGGCGAGCCCAGCGAACCAACCTTCCTGTTTGCCGTTCAGACCAACAGCAGCGAATGGCAGGGTGGTGCCACCAGCTCCAACGACTCCGGCCTACCGCCGGGCCTTGAAGCAGGGCTGACCGCCGTGGCGGCGGGGGAAGGGCCGAACAGCGACTACGATAACGTGGCCTACGCGGGGCCGGGAACCGGCACGGCCGCCGAACTGCTGGCGGCCATCGGCAACCCCGCCAACTGGGCCGGCGATAACGCTGAGCTACCCGCCAATGCGACGCATATCTTCCAGATCGGCACCATGGTCGCCGTTTATGTCCCCGGCGAGCGGGATATCGGCCTGGCGATTACCGAGATCTGGTCCGGCCAGAGTGGCCCGGATGTGACCGAGGACTGGTTCGAGATCACCAACCGCTCCGATACGACGCTCGACGTCACGACGCTGCCGCTCTATTACGACGACGATAGTGCCGACCCGCAGAACACCGTAGAGATCCAGGGGCTGACGGCACTGTCCCCCGGAGAAACGGCCATCGTGATCGTCGATGGGGGCGCTGACGCCGTGGCCGAGTTCCGCGAAGCCTGGCGCGATCTGCCGGGCATCGAGTCGCTGGCGATCGGCTATGCACCGGATGCCTCCGGCCTGGGTGGCGGCGGCGATGCCGTGACGCTGTGGCAGGGCGACCCGCGAGTCGACGGCGATCAGGTCGCCTTCGAGGCCTACCCCGATACCGATGGCTTCGATGCCGCCGCCTGGAACGTGGATACCCAACAGTTTGTCGGCGCCGATGACGATGGCGTCATGCGCTCAACTGCCCTGGGCGGCGATAACGGCGATGTGCCGGCGTTGGCCTCTCCCGGGACGGCCACGGCCCCGGAAGCGGACATCACCCTGATCTCGGCAATTCAAGGTAGCGGAGACGCGAGCCCCCTGCTGGGTGCAACCGTCACCGTGGAGGCCATCGTCACCATGGTGACGCCCGGCCTCAATGGCTTCTTCCTGCAGGAAGAAGACAGCGATAACGATGACGACGCCCTCACCTCCGAAGGGGTGTTTGTCTATACCGGCAGCGGCAGCGCCGGCTGGCTCGACGCCAACCTGAGCGCCGGTGACCAGATCCGGATCGAGGGTAGCGTGTCGGAGTTCTTCAACAGGACCCAGATCAGTGCCGACCGCGATAGCCTTCAGGTCCTGGACACCCACCTGCCGCTACCCGAAAGCCAGCGGATCGAGATGCCGTTTGCCGACAAGGCGGGTCTTGAGGCCTTCGAGGGCATGCGCGTGGCCATCGAGGCCCTGGATGGCGAGCCGCTGGTGGTCACCGAGCTTTACCAGCTGGGCCGCTACGGCGAGGTCACGCTCGCCTCCGGCGGCCGCCTGGAGCAGTTCACCGAGGTCAACGCACCGGACGCTGAGGGCTATGCTGCCTGGCAGGAAGAAGCCGAGTCGCGCACCATCAAGATCGACGACGCCAACAGCGCTCAGAATCCCGACCCGGTGATCTACGGCCGTAACGGTGAAGAACTGTCGGCAGAGAACCCGCTGCGCGGCGGTGACGAGCTGGCGGTACTGGACGGCGTACTCGACTTCTCTTTTGGCGAGTGGAAAGTGCAGAACGTCGAGGGCCTGAACTTCAGCGGCCCCGAACGCCCCGCCACGCCGGATGCCGAGGCGCTTGGCAGTCCCGGCCTGACCGTCGCCTCCTTCAATGTGCTCAACTACTTCACCACCCTGGACGAGAACGGCAACCAGACAGTGACGCTGGATGGCACCACCCATGGCCCACGCGGCGCCGACAACGCCGAGGAACTGGCTCGCCAGGAGGCCAAGCTGGTCGAGGCCATCACTACCAGCGGCGCCGATGTCGTGGGGCTGATGGAAATCGAGAACAACGGCTACGCTAACGACAGCGCTATCGCCACCCTGGTGGCAGCACTGAATGCCGATGCGGCCGCAAAGGGAATAGAGGGCGTGACCTGGGCCTACAGCGTGCCTGAAGATTCAGAGGGCAATGTGACCAGCCCCGGTGATGACGCCATCGCCGTGGGGATGCTCTATAACAGTGAAGCGGTCACGCCGATGGGCGCTGCCGCTACCAAGACCGACGGCGCCTTCGCCACGGCCAACCGGGCGCCGCTGCTGCAGACCTTCCAGGAGATCGAAAGCGGGGAGGTGTTCTCGGTGGTGGTCAACCACTTCAAGTCCAAGGGCAGCGTGGTCAACGGCGAGGAGGCGATAGGTGACGGCCAGGCCAACAACAACCCGACTCGCGTTGAGGCCGCGGAAGCATTGCTGGCATGGCTACAGAGCGACCCCACCGGCAGCGGTGATGCCGACGTGCTGATCATCGGTGACCTCAATGCCTACGCCATGGAGGATCCGATCACGACGCTCCTCGAGGCCGGCTATACGCGCCTCAACGATGACTACAGCTATGTCTTCGATGGCGCCTGGGGGTCACTGGACCACGCCCTGGCCAGCGAGTCACTGCTGGGTCAGGTCAGCGGCACCACCACCTGGCATATCAACGCCGACGAGGCTTCCGCGCTGGACTACAACACCGACTTCACCAGCGACCGCCAGGATGAGAATCTTTACGCGCCGGATGCCTTCCGCAGCTCGGATCACGATCCGATCCTGGTAGGCCTCAACCTGGGCGACGACATCAGCATCGCCTGAGGCTTTCTTCTTACCCTAATCATGCCCCGATACGACACTGCCCCGCCTAGGCGGGGCAGTGTCGTGATGGAGGCTGGGCTGTCAAGACTCACCGATAAACCGGGAACCGGCCGCAGACGGCCTCGACCTTGCCCTTCACCTCGGCTTCGATGCCTGCGGAGTCGGCGCCGTTGGCCATGGCGTCGAGGATATCGCAGATCCAGCCGGCGAGAGCCTTGCACTCGCCCTCGGCGAAGCCTCGAGTGGTCACTGCCGGGGTGCCGATACGCAGGCCGGAGGTGACGAACGGGCTCTGGGGGTCATTGGGCACGGCGTTCTTGTTGACCGTGATATGGGCACGGCCCAGGGCGGCGTCCGCGTCCTTGCCGGTCAGGCCCTGCTTGACCAGTGAGAGCAGGAAGAGGTGATCCTCGGTGCCGCCGGAGATGACCTCGAAGCCGCGCTCGATAAACACGCCGGCCATGGTCTGGGCATTTTTGACTACCTGCTGCTGGTAGGTCTTGAACCCAGGGTCCATGGCCTCCTTGAAGCAGATCGCCTTGGCGGCGATGACGTGCTCCAGCGGACCGCCCTGGCTGCCCGGGAAGACGGCGGACTGCAGCTTCTTCTCGATGTCGGCGTTCCCCTCCGCGGAGAGGATAAGACCACCGCGGGGGCCGCGCAGGGTCTTGTGGGTCGTGGTGGTGACCACATGAGCATGGGGTAGCGGCGTGGGATAGACGCCACCCGCCACCAGGCCGGCCACATGCGCCATGTCGACCAGCAGGTAGGCACCCACCTCGTCGGCGATCTCGCGGAATTTCGACCAGTCGATGATCTGGGAGTAGGCGGAGAAGCCGGCGATGATCATCTGCGGCTTGTGCTCACGGGCGAGCTTCGCGACTTCTTCGTAGTCGATACGACCGTTTTCGTCGATGCCGTACTGCACGGCATGATAGTGCTTGCCAGAAAAGTTGGGCTTGGCGCCGTGGGTCAGGTGGCCGCCGGCGTCGAGGCTCATGCCCAGCACGGTATCGCCCGGCTTGACCAGCGCCTGAAAGACGGCACCGTTGGCCTGAGAACCGGAATGGGGCTGGACGTTGGCGTAGGTCGCGCCGAACAGCTCCTTGGCGTAGTCGATGGCCAGCTGCTCGACGATATCGACATACTCGCACCCACCGTAGTAGCGCTTGCCGGGATAGCCTTCCGCGTACTTGTTGGTCAGCTGGCTGCCCTGGGCTTCCATTATCCGTGGGCTGGCATAGTTCTCGGAAGCGATCAGTTCGATGTGCGCTTCCTGGCGCGCGACTTCCTTCTGCATCGCGTCGAACAGGACGTCATCGAAACCGGCAATCGTCATGTCACGGCTGAACATGGGCGGAGGACCTCGCATCAAGGGAAAAATCTGAGGGCAATATGATACCCCACCCCCGGACGGCTTTCACATGAAAGGCAATCATCCGGGGCTGCGGCAATTTCATCCCCCGCTAACGTGTCCGCGCAGCTCGATCTTTAAACCCGCCGTCCGGGCTCAGCGAGTCTGCACGTTGAAGGAGAGCTTGTCAGGTAGGCCGAGCGGATCACCGGCATAGGTGGCCAGGTTGCTCTCGGCCGGCAGGCCCACTGCGATCTCCAGCTCGCTGGCATTGCCTTCCAGCAGCGCTACCAGCCCCATCAGGATCGACTGCACCTGGGGACCGAACATCATCCCGAAGCCCTGGGCCTGAGTGCGCGCCTGTTCCAGATACTGTGCCTCGGTGACGCCTCCCATGGCCGCGCCCAGGGTCGCCAGGCGGCCAAACAGGCCCTCATCGCCGATGATCAGGCGAATGTCGCCGCCCAGCAGGGTGGCGTCTTCCATCAGGTCGCTGTCATCGAACAGCTCGGCGGGTTCGGCTCCCTCAGGCAACACCAGCGGCAGCTCGACATCCAGGACCAGGCGCAGGGCATCGCGAAGCGTGATCTCGCTATCGCTGAGCAGAACGGCATGGGACTCGCCCTCCTGCCACTCGCCGCGGAAGACGGCATCCAGCTGGAGCTCACCGCTACCATCGGTCAGCACGTTGCTGACCATGCGCAGCCGGGTGCGTTCTTCCTCCGGCGCCATGTCGATCATCTTCGCCAGGTCGAGCGCCAGGGTCTCGACCCACAGGCCGCCGTTGCCATCCTCGAGGCCGCCATCCAGGCGCAGGCTGGCCAGGGTGGCCACCGTCCCTGCGTCGAGCTCAAGGTTCAGCCCGGAGAGCGCCAGGCTCCCCTGCCACTGCTCGGCCAGTGCCTCTTCGTCGCGCGGCGGCACCGCGCGACCGGGGTCATTCAGCACCACCTGTTCGATGCTCATCACCCCTGGCTCGTCCAGGAACGCCTCCAGGCGGATGCCCTCAAGGGTGACCTCGTCGGGACGGTCGTAGTCGCCGTGGACGATGTAATGCTCGACGGAGAGCCGCTCGCCGTCGTGGCTCTCGAACCGCAGGTCCTCGGCGGTAACGCGGCTGCGCAGCAGCGCCGAGGAGACCTCGCCGATCTCGAGCGTTCCCTCGCCGGCGAAAAAGGCGCGCAGGTCTGCCTCGAGGCGATCGGCCGGGCCGCGATCGGCCGGGCCGCGATCGGCCGGGCCGCGCTCGGCATCTGCCAGGGCCGGCGAGGCGATCCCGAAGGAGAGGCCAAGGGCGAGGGGAAGCGACAAAAAGAGTGCCGACGGAGACGAGAGGCGGATGGGGGGCGACATGAGATCACCTCCTGTGTGATCGAGGGAAAGAATATCTGATGAGACACAGCATAGCGGGTTAACACGCCGGTTTCAGACGGCCGAGGCCAACCGGGCCTCGAGCCGCTCGTTGACATGCTCCAGCACCGCCAGACGAGCGCGACGCTTGTCGTCACAGGCCACCAGCGACCATTCGGCGCCGGGCGCATGGGTGCGGGCAAACATCTCGTCGATGGCGCGCTGATAGTCGTCCCAGCGCTCGCGGTTGCGCCAATCCTCATCGGTGAGCTTGTGGCGCTTGTGAGGGGTATCGGCGCGGGCCTCGAAACGCCTGAGCTGCTCATCCTTCTCGATGGCAAGGAACACCTTGATCAGCACTCCACCATGTTCCAGCAGCTGCTGCTCGAAGTGGCGAATCTCGCCGTATGCACGCTGCCACTCGGCCTTGCTGGCCAGCTTTTCGACCCGCTCCACCAGCACCCGCCCGTACCAACTGCGATCGAAGATGGCGATGCGCCCATCAACGGGCAGGCGGCGCCAGAAGCGCCAACCCCAGGGCAGCGCCAACTCCTCGTCGCTGGGCGCGCCGATGCGATGCACGCGGTACTGACGGGCGTCCAGCGCCGCGGTAACCCGGTGGATGCTGCCTCCTTTCCCCGCCGCGTCGTGGCCCTCGAAAGCGATCACCACCGGGATGCGTCGCCGGGCGATCTCCCGGGCATTCCTGGCCAAGCGGGCCTGCCCCCGGGCCAGGTCTTCACGGTAGGCGGCCTTGTCGAGGCGCTCCTCCACCGCGGCATCGGCCCGGCGCAGCGAGGGAACCCCCGGCAACTCGTCCGGCAGTGCCGCAAGCGTCGTCGCCGGCGGATCGGGGGGCGCCTCCATGACGTCCAGCAAGGCACGGCCGACCCGGCTGAGCTGCTCGCCCGGCTCGCGGAAGGACAGCCGCTGCCAGGGCGCATGGGGTGCCTCGGTATCGTCGCGCAGCGTCTTGCCGATCGCTTCGATGATGGCGTGCTGTCCGTGGCGCTGCCACTCGGTCGGCCCGGCCTGCCAGGACCGATCAGGATCCTGCTGCAGTTCGACGAGGTGGTGGCGCTGCTCGCGCCGGCCGATATCGTTCCATAGTTTCAGCAGCACCACGCCTTCGGCGGCCAGCTCGGCCTCGAAGTGGCGGATCTGCTCGAGGCGATCGTGGAAGGCGCCGGCGGAGAGCCGGCGCTCGGCGCGGGCGAAGAGCGCATCGCCGTACCAGCCGTGGATGAAGATGCCGATACGGCCGCGATCGGGAATTCGCCGCCAGTAGCGCCACCAGTAGGGCCGCGACTGCTCTTCGCTGCTCGGCCCCAGGGCGTGCACCTCAGTATGGCGGTTCTCCAGCCAATGGTTGAGCCGATTGACCACCTGCCCCTTGTGGGTCACCGCATGGCCGGTGAGCAGCAGGATCACCGAGCGCTCCTTCTCTCGGGCCAGGGAGAGCTGGGCATCCAGCAGCCGGTAGCGCAGGGTATCCGTCTTCATATCGTCCTCTTTTTTACGCCTCGCCCAAGAGCCCCAGGCTGGCGGCAGGGGCCTGTCGGCGCAAGTCACGGGAGAGCAGGTGGCCGATCACGCCGATCAGCAGGGCGCCGCCCAGAGGCAGAGCCAGCCAGAGCCCCCAGTGGATCCGCGGCGCCAGGTCGAACCAGGCGAGATAGATCCCCGCGGCGGCAAGTTCGGCGAGCAGCGCGCCCATCAGGCCGCTGGCCAGGCCGAGGATGGCGAACTCGGCCCCCTGGACCCGCGAGAGCAGGCGATTGCCGGCGCCGAAGACGCGCAGCAGGCCGCTCTCGTGGGCACGCACCGGGCGGCTGGCGGTCAAGGCGGCATAGAGCACACTGACCCCGGCCAGCAGAACAAAGCCCAGCACCAGCTCCACGGCCCGTGTCACCTGGGTGAGCACATCGCGCACCTGGCCGAGGATGGCGTCGATGTTAAGCAGCGAGACGCTAGGAAAGTCGCGCACCAGTCGGCGAAGCGTATCGTTCTCGGCACCGTCCAGGTGGAAGGCGGTGATGTAGCTGTGGCCGAAAGCTTCCAGCACCCCGGGCGGGAAAATCACGTAGAAATTGGGCCGAAAGCTATCCCAGTCCAGGTTGCGCAGGCTCGTCAGCTCGCCGACGACCTCGGCGCTGCCGATGGTGAAAGTCAGGGTATCGCCGAGTTCCATCCCGAAGCGCGCCGCCAGGCCGTCTTCCATGGACATGGGCACCGCTGCCGGGCTGGCATTGGGCACGGGCTGGGCATCCACTGCCGCCAGCCAGTCCTCGGCTTGGCCGTTCTCAAGCGCATCCAAGCCGAGCGCATCGAACCACTCCCCCGCCACCAGGCGGTTGCCCTCGGGCAGGTCCTCCTGCCAGGTGAGGTTTAGCTCCCGTCGCAGGGCATTGTCGCCCCTGGCTTCTGGCGGCACCATTTCCAGCGGGGGCTGGCCGTTGAGCGCGGTGATTCTGCCACGCACCATGGGATACAGGGCGCTGCGGGCATCCGCGGCGCCTTCCAGCACGTCGGAGAAGGCCTCTCGCTCGCCGGGCTGGATGTTGATGGCGAAGTAGTTGGGCGTGTCCTCGGGCAGTTGTTCCTGCCAGGTTGTCAGCAGATCGCCGCGCACCAGGAAGATCATCGCCACGGCAAAGAAGGTCACCGAAAAGGCCAGCAACTGGCCAAGGCTGGCCTGGCGCCGCCGGGCCAGCTGCTGGCCGCCCAGGCGCAGCGCCTGCACCAGCCCGCCGTCCTGGCCGCCGCGCCGAGGCAGGCGCGAGGCGAGTCGGAACAGCAGCCCGAGCAGGAGATTCCCGACCCACCACAGCACCACCAGCATCAACAGGCCACCGACCAGCAGGCCGGCGGCGAGCACCAGGTCGCCGGAGTAGAGCCACAGCAGGCCACCGAACACCAGGGCGGCCACGGCGACCACCAGCCAGGCCGAAGCCGGCAAGGGATCGAGCTCGCGACGCAGCACCTTGAGGGCGCTGACCTTCTTGAGGCGCAGCAGGGTCGGCCCGGCGAAGCCCACCAGCACGGCCATGGCGGTGAGAATGCCCAGCCACAGCGGCAGGATACCGGGCGGCGGCAGTTCCAGGGGCAGGAAGGCCGTCAGCAGGCCGAGCAGGGCCGCCTGACCGGCGAGGCCCAGCAGAGCCCCGACCACCGAGGCCGCCAGCGCCAGCCACAGCAGTTGCAGGGCGAACAGCCGGCTGAGTTCAGCCTGGGTCGCCCCGAAACAGCGCAGCAGTGCGGCAGTATCCAGATGCCGATCCACGTAGCGCCGTGTGGCCATGGCCACCGCCACCCCGGCAAGCAGCACGGCGGCAAGCCCGGCGAGGCTCAGGTATTTCTCGGCGCGCTCCAGGGCATTGCCCAGGCCCGGGCGGTCACGACGCACGTCGCGCACTTCCACCCCGTCGCGGCGCAGGCGCTCGAGCAAGGGCTCGACCGCGGCCACGGCATCAGGAGGCCCTGCCGCAAGGATCTCGAATTCGACCCGGGAGCCGGCCTGCACCAGGTTGGTGGCCGGCAGGTCTTCGACATGCATCATCAGCCGCGGGTTGAAATTGCCGAAGCCCGCCGACTGGTCGGCCTCGCGTTCGATCAAGCCGCCCACGATAAGCTCGGTCTCACCCACCTGAACCTGGTCGCCAATCTCGACGTCGATCAGCAACGCCAGGCGCGGTGCCAGCCAGGCCTCGCCGGGCGGCGGGCCATGGTCGAGCAGCTCGACCCCTGTGCCGCGGTCGACGTGGTTGGCCCCGAAATGCGGGTAAATCGAATCCACAACCTTGAGACTGGCCGGCTGGAAGGCCTCGCCATAGCTGACCATGGAGACCATGTCGACCTGATCGCTGAGCACCAGGCCGGCGTTCTCGAGGGCATCGCGAATTTCCGGGTCGAAGGGCCGGCCCTGCTCGAGCACCAGGTCTCCGCCCAGCAACTGCCCGGCCTGACGGGTCAGGCCCTTGTCCAGGCGGTCGAGGAAGAAGCCGATCATGGTGGAGGCCGCCACGGCCAGGGCCAGAGCAATGAAGAGCGCGCGGACATCGGCGGCACGCAGGTCACGGATCAGGCCCCGCAGGGAGAACCGCAGCAGCCGTGTCAGATTTCCCAGGTGGTTGGCATCGCTCATGCGCTCACCTCGTCCATGGCCATCTCGACCAGCTTGCCTTCCTCCAGCCGCAGGCAGCGGTCGCAGCGTCGCGCCAGGGCGTGGTCGTGGGTCACCAGCACCAGGGTAGTGCCCGCTTCCTGGTTCAGCTCGAAGAGTGCGGCGATGATGCGCTCGCCGGTGGCGGGATCCAGGTTGCCGGTGGGCTCATCGGCGAAGACCAGCTCGGCGCCGGTAACGAAGGCGCGGGCCAGGGCCACCCGCTGCTGCTCGCCGCCGGAGAGCTGCTTGGGCAAGTGATCCAGGCGCTCGCCCAGGCCCACCCGGGTCAGCCAGTCGCGTGCCTTACCCTCGGCGTTGGTCTGGGGCGTGAGTTCCAGAGGCAGCAGGACGTTCTCCAGGGCGGTGAGGGTGGGCAGCAGCTGGAAATTCTGGAAGACAAACCCCACCCGGCCAGCGCGCAATCGTGCCCGGCCATCCTCGTCGAGATCGGCCAGCGGCTGGCCGAAGAGCTCCAGAGTGCCGCCGCTGGGGGCGTCCAGTCCGGCCAGCAGTCCCAGCAGGGTCGACTTGCCGGCACCGCTCTGGCCGAGGATCGCCACGCTCTCGCCGGGGAACACCGTCAGGCCAAGACCACTCAAAATGGTAAGTTGCCGTTCGCCACTGCGGACCTGCTTGAGAAGATGGTCGGCGTGTAGAATAGGTGTCATTCCCGTTTGAGAGGTGGTGGACATGGTCAAGGGCTTCCCTGTTTGTGAAATGAGAGGTAAAGGTACTGAAGTGAGATGCAGAGGCGATTTACGGCCATTGATGCGGGGCCTTGCGGCCTGTCGGCGGCAGGCAACGGCCGCAGGCCTGGCATTGATGTTGGCTCTGGTCGTGCCGCCGAGCCTGGCCGAAACCCGCCCGCTGCTGCTGGTAATGGGCGACAGCCTGAGTGCCGCCTACGGCATCGAACAACAGGAGGGCTGGGTCAGTCTGCTCGAGTCGCGCCTGGACGGGAAGGCGCACATCATCAATGCCAGCATCAGCGGCGAGACCAGCAGTGGCGGGGCCAGCCGGCTGCCCGACCTTCTCGGACAGCACCAGCCCGACATCGTTCTGCTCGAACTGGGCGGCAACGATGGCCTGCGCGGCCTGCCACCGCGGCAATTCGAGGCCAATATGGCGGGCATGATCGAGGCCAGCCAGGCGGCCGATGCCGAAGTGCTGCTGCTCGGCATCGACATTCCCCCCAACTATGGCCAGGCCTATCGCGACGCCTTCACCGGAGTCTATTACCGCCTCGCCGATGACTTCGAGGTTCCGCTGGTGCCCTTCCTGCTCGAGAGCATCGCCCTGGACGCTAGCCTGATGCAGAACGACGGCATCCACCCCACCGCCGCTGCCCAGCCACGCATCCTCGAAAACGTCTGGCCGGAGCTTGCCGCCATGCTGGAGAAGAACGGCCTGGCGCTAGCCAGCGACTCGCCATAAGACCATTGATGGACTAAAATTAGACCTGATGAGTTCAGCGGGGATATGGCCATGCGCACAGAGACCATCAGCTACCTGAAGCAGAACGCCGCTACCCTGGATGTTCAGGAACCCTTGATTATCACCCAGAAGGGCAAGCCGACCTATGTGGTCGAGTCCTACGCGGCCCACCAGCGTCGCGAGCAGGCCATCGCGCTGCTCAAGCTGCTGAGCCTGGGTGAAAAGAGCCGTGAAGAGGGCCGGTCAATGTCGCCGGAGGAGTTCCGGGCAAGAGTCCGGGCCCGTCACGCCGCGAGGCGGGGTGAATCGCTGTGAGGAAGCCTTCGGATGGATGTCATCATCGAAGAGACAGCGGACGCCTCGCTAGAAAGCTGTGAAAACTTCCTGCTCGACAAGCTGGAGCTACCCTTGGACAGGGTCGAAGCCATCTCCCTGCATCTCATCACCATGACAATCGAGCGGCTCTCCTCTCGGCCGGACACCTATCCGGTTTGCCGGCTCGCCCTTGAACTCGGCATCAGCCATTACCGCGAGTTGCTGATCGATGGCTACCGGGTCATCTATCGTCTTTGGCCCGAGCAGGGGAAGGTTTCCATCTACCTGTTCGCGCATCAGCGCCAGGATTTCAAGCAGTTGCTCTTCGAGTATCAACTGCTCTCCTGAGCGGCCGGTGCCGGGGACTTCTGGCACTGCTGAAGCCCTAGCCCGCCGAGAATCAGCAACAGGCCGACCAGGGTCGAGGGGCGGATAGGCTCGCCGACGACCAAGAACAGCAGCAGCAGGGAGACCGGCGGCGACAGGAAAATCAGGTTGGAGACCTTCGCCGTGCGCGAGACCTTGTGCACGGCCAATTGCCAGAGCACGAAGGCGATGCCCATCTCAAAGAGCCCCACATAGACACCGGCGCCAAGACCCGCCCAGCCGTGCCATTGAAACCCCGGGCCGGCAATCAGCAGCAGCGTCAAGACCGGCACGCCGACACTGAAATTCTGCCACTGGGCCACCAGCGGCGGGCGATGGTCACGGGCGTTGAGCAGCCAGTAGAGCGCCCAGATCAGCGTCGAGGCCAGCGCCATGGCAACGCCAAGAGGATCGGCGAAAGCCACGTTGAACACTGCCCCCCGCGTGGCGATCACCCAGACCCCGGCGTAGGCGATCAGGCCCGCCAGCACATCCAAGCGGGTCAGCCGCTGGCCGAGAATCGGCACCGCCAGAAACGCCATGGCCAGCGCCCAGGTGTAGTTCAGCGCCATGGCCTCCTGGCCCGGCAGGCGGTCATAAGCGCCAAAAAGCACCAGGTAGTAAGCCACTGGATTCAACAGTCCCGCCCAGGCCGCGGTGCGCCAGCCGTGGCGCAGCGCCTGGCCGGCGAGCCCCTGGCGGATCACCAGCACGCCGATCAGCGCCCAGGAGACCAGAGAGGCGAGCCACATCAGTTCCAGCGGGGACATGTACTCCAGCGCCACCTTGAAGGCGGTGGCCACGGTGGACCAGAGCGCCACCGCCCCCAGCCCGAAGAGCATCGCCTGACCGTCGCGGGTCATAGGGCGGGTTTCCCGCAACGGCTGCAGTTGTGGAGTCGAATACGTGACACGGCGGCCTCCCTGTCGCGACAATGTGAGCGAACCATCTTACCAGCGAGGAGCCGCCATGGCCGCACCCGAGATCAGCCAGTCCCGCCTCTACGAATGGCTGACCGGCGATGAGAATAGCCGGATGTGCAAGGACATTCCCGACGAGGCCTGCGACGAACAGCCGCGCAACTTCTTTCTGCACCTGCTGGCTTCGCTGGGCAACAAGCTGGCCGACGAGCTCTCAAGCGCCCGTCTGGTGCTGCCCTGGCTGATGGGGGTGATCGGTGCGCCGCTGTGGATGGTGGGCCTGCTGGTGCCGATCCGCGAATCCGGCGCCCTGCTGCCCCAGCTGTTCGTGGCCGGCTTCATCCGCCTGAAGCCCGAACGCAAGTGGGTATGGGTGGTGGGCGGTCTGCTCCAGGCCGCTGCCGCCGCAGCGCTCGCCCTGCTGGCGCTATTCGGCACGGGCGGCGTGGGGGGCAGCCTGGTGCTCGTCGCTCTGGTGGCGCTCTCCCTGGCCCGGGGGCTGTCATCCATCGCGACCAAGGATGTGCTGGGCAAGACCATCAGCAAGCAGCGCCGCGGCACCCTCATGGGCTGGAGCGGCAGTGTGGCAGGCGCGGTGACGCTGCTCGCCGGCGGCGTGCTGATGCTGTTCGGCGATCGCCCCGGGGAGCTGGCCCTGGCCGTGCTCCTTGGCATCGCGGCGCTGGGCTGGGGGCTCAACGCCCTGTGCGCGGCCCGCATCCAGGAAACCCCCGGCGCCGTGGAGGGCGGAGAGAACGCCTGGGAAAGCATCAAGCTTGGCCTGCGTCTGCTGCGCGAGGATCGTGGCTTCCTGCACTTCAACGTCTCCCGTGCGCTGCTGCTGGCGAGTGCCCTGGCGCTGCCCTACGTGGCGCTGCTCGGCCAGCAGCAGAGCGGTACCGAACTGGGTGGCCTCGGCGTAATGATCGTGGTCTCCGGGCTTGCCGGCATGGTGGCAAGCCCGGTGTGGGGTAAGCGCGCTGACGCCTCCAGCCGCCGCGTGATGCGCGATGCCGGCTTGGGCGCCACCCTCTGCTGCCTGCTGGCCGCCACAATCGCCTGGCTGCCGGGTGCCTGGAGCCAGACCGTATGGCCCTACGCGCTGGTCTACGCGCTGCTGGTCATCGTCCATGCCGGGGTGCGCCTTGGCCGCAAGACCTATATTGTCGACATGGCCGACAGCGACAAGCGAGCCCTCTACGTGGCGCTCTCCAACACCATCACCGGGGTGCTGATGCTGGCGGTTGGCGGGGCCGTTGGCGCCTTGGCCCAGTGGCTCGGCACGTCGGCGCTGATGGTGGTTCTGGCGCTGATGGCGCTGGCCGCCGCGGCCAGCGCCAGCCGCCTGCCGGAGGTGGAGTGAGCGCGACGCGTTGAAATCCCGCGTCCGTCTGGCCATGATGTCACCAGCTGTGAAATGCTCGCCGCCGCCGCCCCGCCCGGGCGGCCAGGACTGGATCCGCGACAGGAACGCCCAGAATGGAACGTCCAGAATGAAACGATCACCTCTGATCAGCCCGGAACTGCTGGAGCGCATCGTCGATGCTTCCGAGGATGGCATCGTGGTTGCCGAACAGGAAGGCGACGAGAACATCCTGATCTACGTGAACAAGGGGTTCGAGCGCCTGACCGGCTATAGCGCCGACGAGATTCTCTACCAGGACTGCCGCTTCCTGCAGAACGAAGATCGCGACCAGGAGGGCCTGGCGGCCATCCGAACGGCACTTGTCGACGACAGGCCCTGCCGTACCGTGCTGCGCAACTACCGCAAGGACGGCACTCTGTTCTGGAACGAGCTCTCCATCACCCCCGTCCATGACGACGATGACAACCTGACCTACTACATCGGCGTGCAGAAGGACGTCACCGAACGGGTCGAGGCCCAGTTGGAACTGGAACGCCTCAAGCTGGAGCTGGAGCGTCTCAAATCCGAGTATGGCTTGAGCTGATCCGCCGCCGAGCGCCACGCGGCGAGGACAATGAACCAAAAAAAGTACGACCAGAGGCTTGTGCTTATCGGCTGCTGGCTATACAAAGCGCCAATGCAGCAAACTCGCTGCCCGGGCGCTTCGGGCTCCGCGCACGCCCACCGTGCAAAGGGGACGAGAAGCGATAGTGATGCGTCGACGCTGTCGACTTTGGCCATGGGAGGATATCGCATGGGCCGTGAACACCTTCTCGAACCGAGCCTCGATGACGAGGTAGACTTTTCCGAAGCGGTAAACGACGAGGAATATTCTCGTCCCCGCACCAGCCGCGCCGATACCCTGCGCGCTCGACGTCGCGTTGAGGCGCTACTCGAAGAGCGCCGCCTGCGTCGCGCCATCGAGGATGACTGGGCCCTCGACGAAGAGGACTAGGGCCGCGGCTGGCCTTTGACCGCAGTGGCCACTATCATCAGTGGCCACTGAACATCCTCCAACCGATGGGTTCCCATGGCGCAATACGTCTACACCATGAATCGGGTGGGCAAGGTCGTGCCCCCCAAGCAACATATCCTCAAGGACATTTCGCTGTCCTTTTTTCCCGGCGCCAAGATCGGCGTGCTGGGCCTCAACGGCTCCGGTAAATCCACGCTGCTGCGCATCATGGCCGGCGTGGATACCGAGATCGAGGGCGAGGCCCGCCCCATGCCGGGCCTGAATATCGGCTACCTGCCCCAGGAGCCTGAACTCGACGACGAGAAGAACGTCCGCGAATCCGTGGAGGAGGCGCTGGGTGCCATCAAGGAGGCCCAGGAGAAGCTCGACGGGGTCTATGCCGCCTATGCCGAGCCGGATGCCGACTTCGATGCCCTGGCCGCCGAGCAGGCGCGTCTGGAGAACATCATCGAGGCCTCCGACGCTCACAACCTGGAGCGCAAGCTCGAGGTTGCCGCCGAGGCCCTGCGCTTACCGCCATGGGAGGCCCGCGTCGGCAACCTGTCGGGTGGCGAGCGACGCCGCGTGGCGCTTTGCCGGCTGCTGCTATCCAGCCCCGATATGCTGCTGCTCGACGAACCCACCAACCACCTTGACGCCGAGTCGGTGGCATGGCTGGAGCGCTTCCTTCACGATTATTCCGGCACCGTCGTGGCCGTCACCCACGACCGCTACTTCCTCGACAACGTGGCCGGCTGGATCCTCGAGCTGGACCGCGGCCAGGGGATTCCCTTCGAAGGCAATTACTCCCAGTGGCTCGAGGCCAAGGAGAAGCGCCTGGAGAAGGAGGCCAAGCAGGAGGCCTCGAAGAACAAGGCGATCAAGCAAGAGCTGGAGTGGGTGCGCAGCAACGCCAAGGGCCGTCAGGCCAAGAGCAAGGCGCGCCTCAACCGCTTCGAAGAGATGCAGTCCGGCGACTTCCAGAAGCGCAACGAGACCAACGAGATCTACATTCCGCCCGGCCCGCGGCTGGGTGACAAGGTCATCGAGTTCCATGATGTCAGCAAGGCCTTCGATGGCCAGCTGCTCTATGAGGACCTGACCTTCACCATCCCCCAGGGGGCCATCGTGGGGATCGTCGGCGGCAACGGCGCGGGCAAGTCGACCCTGTTCAAACTGATCACCGGCAAGGAACAACCCGACAGCGGCGACGTGGTGATCGGCGACACCGTCAAGATCGCCCACGTCGAGCAGTTGCGCGACGCCCTGGACAATAAGCAGACGGTTTGGGAATCGGTGTCGGACGGTCAGGACATGCTCAACATCAACGGCTACGAAGTGTCGTCGCGGGCCTATGTGGGTCGCTTCAACTTCAAGGGCAACGACCAGCAGAAGCGCCTGTCGGAGCTTTCAGGTGGCGAACGCGGCCGGCTGCAGCTTGCCCAGACGCTCAAGCAGGGCGCCAACGTGCTGCTGCTCGATGAGCCCTCTAACGACCTCGACATCGAGACCCTGCGTGCGCTGGAAGAGGCCCTGCTGGCCTTCCCCGGCTGCGCCCTGGTGATCTCCCACGACCGCTGGTTCCTCGACCGTATCGCCACCCATATCCTGGCCTTCGAGGGCGACTCGCACGTGGAGTTCTTCGAGGGCAACTACCAGGAGTACGAGGCGGAACACCGCAAGCGGGTCGGTAACGACACGCCGCACCGCATGAAGTACAAGCGCATCGACGCCTGATTGGTGACCTGTCCGGAATGCCAGGTCATCACCGTCTAGCGGCTAGTTCAAACGGCTAGAATGAACGAACCCCACTGACCTCGCGGTCGTGGGGTTTTTCGCGTTGCGGCGTCAGTAGAAACCGGGCTCGCCCTCGGGACGGGTCTTGAAGCGACGATGCAGCCACAGGTACTGGTCAGGATGCTTGCGGATGGCGTCCTCGATAAAGGCGTTGATCCGAGTCGCGTCGGCCGTCTCGTCGCCGCTGGGGAAGTCATCAAGCGGCGGCAGGTACTCCAGGGTGTAGGTGCGGTTGTCAGGGTTGCGGTGGAACATGAGAGGGATCACCGGCGCGCCGGTCATGCGGGCGATCCGGGAGGTCATCTTCACCGTGGCCGCAGGTATGCCGAAGAAAGGGGCAAAGACGCTGGCCTCGCGGCCAAAGTCCTGGTCCGGTGAATACCAGACGCCGTGGCCGGACTTGATCCGCCGCACCACGCCGCGCAGGTCGTGACGGTCGATAATGGCGTCGAAGTAAGGATCTCGGGCACGCCCCATAAAGCGGGCGAAAAGCGGGTTGTCGTGGGGGCGCTGCACGGCATCGGCACGGAAATAGAGCGAATGCAGGGCGGCACCCAGGTCCAGGGTGGAGAAATGTACGCCGATGATCAGCGCCCCCTTGCCTTCGGCCTGCACCCTGGCCATGTGCGCCTGGCCCTTGAAGGTGACCCGGTGGCGCAGGTGTTCGGGGTCGCGGCACCAGCCGGTGGCGGTCTCCATGATGCCGATACCGTTGGCGATAAAGGTGTCTCGCACCAGCCTGGCCTGTTGAGCGTCATCCTTTTCGGGGAAACAGAGGCGGATATTGGTCTCGGTGATATGCCGGCGCCGCCCGGCGAAACGCCAGGCGACCAGACCCACCAGCTTGCCCACCCAGAGCTTCAACCGCCAGGGCAGCCAGGCGGCGACATACATACCCCCGATGCCCAGCCATACGGGCCAGTAGCGGGGGTGGGCGAAGTTAGAACGCCTGTTACCCATGATAGCGCCTCGGTACCCGGGGCAGCACACCGGTCAGCAGGGTGTAGCTGATGGTGTCGCAGCAACGGGCCACCTCATCGACGCTGAGCACCTCACCGTTGGCCGCCCTGCCCCACAGCACCACCTCGCTACCGATATCGGCGTCGGGGATGTCGGTGATATCCACGGTAAGCATGTCCATGGAGACCTTGCCCGCGATGGCGGTGCGCCGGCCTGCCACCAGCACCGGCGTGCCGTCCACGGCGTGGCGGTCGTAGCCGTCGCCGTAGCCACAGGCCACCACGCCGATCCGCGATGGCCGCGGGGTGATCCACCGCCCGCCGTAGCCCACCGGCTCGCCGGCGGGCAGCTCGCGCACGGCGATGATCGCCGAGCGCAGGGTCATCACCGGAGCGAGCCGGCGGCTCGCCTCATTGGCATGTTCCAGCGGGTCACTGCCGTAGAGCATCACCCCGGGGCGATTCCAGGCCCCGTGGGCCTCGGCCCGGGCCAGGGTTGCCGGTGAGTTGGCCAGGCACAGGGGAGCGCCGAGCCGCTCGGCCAGGACCTCGAGCCGCGCCATCTGGCCGGCAAAGTAGCCGGTGTCGACCCGATCCGCGGTGGCGAAGTGGCTCATCAGGTGCAGGTCGCAGGCGTGGGTCGGTGCCGCCGCCAGGCGCCGCCATACCGCTTCCGCCCGCTCGGGTGAAAAGCCCAGGCGGTGCATGCCGGAGTCCACCTTCAGCCAGACGGGAATGGGCCGTGCCAGCCGATGAGCGAGCAACGCTTCCACCTGCCAGTCGCTGTGCACCGCCATCCACAGGCCCAGGGTCTCGACCTGCTCGAGTTCGCCGGCCTCGAAGATGCCTTCAAGCAGCACAATGGGGAGGCTGATACCGGCCTCGCGCAGGGTCACCGCCTCCTCGATGCAGGCGACCGCAAAGGCCGGCGCGGTGCCCTCGAGGGCACGAGCACAGGCCACGGCACCGTGGCCGTAGCCATCGGCCTTGAGCACGGCGACGGCGCCGCTTGCTGGGGCGAGAGAGCAGGCGAGACGGTAGTTGTGACGCAGCGCCTCGAGGTCGATATGGGCGATCAGCGGCCGGGCCATGGCAAATCCTGAAGCAGAAGAAAAAGGGCAGGCAAACGAGGCCTGGCATTATCCATGGTTAAACAGGCTGCATCATGAAAGAAACCACCAAATTCATGGTGGTTCCTGGTGATTAGTCTCAAAAAAACATTTTCCAGAAGGAAATGATCAGGAGGTGGTCTGGGGCCGCGCGCCAATGTTCATCACCGGGTCGTCGTTGCCAACCCGCGGCAGCTCCAGCGACACCTCCCCCTCGCCGCTCAGCCAGGCGTTGACGGCCTGGATGGACTCGGCGTCGAGCAGGCCCGCCTGCTGCTGCAGGCGCAACAGGCCCAGCACGTAGTCGTAGCGTGCCTCCGCGTGGTCCGAGATGGCGTTGAACAGGTTACGCTCGGCATTGAGCACGTCGACGATGTTACGGGTGCCTACCTCATAGCCCGAGCGGGTCGCCTCCAGGGCACTCTGGTTGGAGACAATAGCCTGGGCACGAGCATCCACCGTTTCCACATCGTTGCTCACCCGGGTAAACAGCGAGCGCACCTGCTGGACGGTATCGCGGCGCTGGGCTTCGAAGTCGTACTGGGAAACCTCCAAGGTAAAGCCGCTCTGGCGAATCTGGGCCTGGGTGCTGCCGCCGGTATAGAGCGGCATGCTGGCCCTCAGCCCGAGCTGGCTGGCAGAGTTGTAGCCGGAGATGCCGCTGCGGTCGTTGTCCGAGACGTCGTAGCTGGCGAAGGCCTCGACCCGGGGCAGCTGGCCAGCGCGGGAGACGTCGAGCTCGCTGCGCGCCACCTCGATGCCGGACTCGGCCATTTTCAGCATGGGGCTATTGTCCAGGGCGAGGGCGACCCAGTCGCCGCGGTCCACGGGCTGCGGCGGCACGACGGGAATGTCATCGGCGAGGACGCTGATACTCTCGTAGCGTTGACCGGTAAGACGCTCCAGAGCCTCGAAGCTCACCTGCATGGCGCTTTCCGCGGCGATACGCTGAGCGCGCGCCAGGTCGAAGGAGGCCTGGGCCTCGTGGACCTCGGTAATGGCGATCAGCCCCACCTCGAAGCGCTCGCGGGCCTGCTCGAGCTGACGCGCAATGGCGGTTTCCTGGGATTGCCGCGCCGAAAGGATGTCATGGGCGCGCAGGATCTCGAAGTAGGCGTCTGCCACATCGATCAGTAGCTGCTGTTCGGCCACGGCCAGGGACAGGGCCTCGCGGTCGACACGCCGCTCGGCCTGGTCGAGCTGAGCTTGTCGCGCGGGATCGTAGACCGACTGGCTGGCCTCCAGATTCAGCCCGAGGCTGTTGAAGTCGTCGTCGGCACTCGTCTGCAGCCGGCCATCATTCTGGCTCTCGTAGGTGCGGCTGTGAGTCAGGTTGCCGGCGACGCTCACCTGGGGCAGCAGGGTGCCGCGCTGCACATCGCGCCCCGCCTCCACGGCAAGGAAACCCGAGCGGGATGCGGCCAGGGTGGCATCGTTATCGAGGGCGTCACGAGCGACAGTCCAGAGGTCGGCGGCCTGGGTAGTGCCGGCCACAGCCAGACTCACAAGGAAAACCAACGGGCGAGGAACCAGGCGAGTCAGGGTCGGGCGGGGCATGGGCTTACAATTCCTGTTCGGGGCCAATCACTGCATGCTGACAAGACAGCGTGCAAAGAATCGGCAAGGGCGGGCTATGCAACGATCCAGGCTACGCGAAGATCGAATCCAGTGAGAGACCCTGTTTGTCGAGCACACGACGCAACTTCTTGAGCGCCTCGACCTGAATCTGGCGGACTCGCTCGCGGGTCAGGCCGATCTCCTCACCCACCTGTTCCAGGGTCGCGGCCTCGTGACCGCGCAGGCCGAAGCGGCGGACCACTACTTCCATCTGCTTTTCGGTGAGCTCGGATAACCATACGTCGACATGCTGCTTGATGTCGCCGTCGAGCAGAGAAGACTCGGGACCCAGATCGTTATCATCGGCCAGGGTCTCGATCAGCGGCTTGTCGCTGTCGCCGCCTACCGGGTAGTCCACCGAAGAGATGCGCTCATTGAGCCTCATCATCTTCTTGACCGACTCCACCGGCTTGTCGAGGTGCTCGGCGATCTCGTCGGCGGTGGCCTCGTGGTCGAGCTTCTGAGTCAGCTCGCGGGCCGCCCGCAGATAGATGTTGAGCTCCTTGACGACGTGAATGGGCAGACGAATGGTGCGGGTCTGATTCATCAGCGCCCGTTCGATGGTCTGTCGGATCCACCAGGTCGCGTAGGTAGAGAAGCGAAAGCCGCGTTCGGGATCGAACTTCTCGACCGCGCGGATCAGGCCGAGGTTGCCCTCTTCGATCAGATCGAGCAGCGACAGGCCGCGGTTGAGATAGCGTCGAGCGATCTTGACCACCAGGCGCAGGTTGGACTCGATCATGCGCGAGCGTCCCGCTGGATCGCCCTTGCGGGCCAGGCGGCCGAAGAAGACCTCCTCTTCCGGCGTCAACAGCGGCGAAAAGCCGATTTCGTTGAGGTAGATCTGGGTGGCGTCTAGGCTATGCTTGCTGTGGCGATCCTCACGGCTAAGAGCCTTCTCGAAGGCGTCTTCGTCACCACCTCGAGAGCCCGTGTCGTCCTGTTCGTCGTCCTGTTCGTCGTCCTGGTCATTGTCAAGGTCATCGGCAGCGTCATCCGCCAACCCCTCGGCCTTCTCCTCGAGCGTATCGAGATTCACATCCTGAAGGTCCCGTTCAAGTATGCTCATCAATGGCTACCCTGTAGTTGCGTCCCGTCACCGATGCCAGACAAGATCATCGGCGCACCTGATTATTATTGTGTGACAACCCACCGCTGTAAGGGCCAACAGAGCCACAGGGCTTATCAGCGGGACGGTAGGTAGTTCAGGGGATCCTGCGGCTGGCCGTTCTTGCGTACTTCAAAGTGCAGTCGTACATCTTCGGCGTCGCTGTCGCCCATGGTCGCAATGACTTCCCCGGCCTCGACCACATCGTTCTCGCGCACGCGCAGGGAATCGTTGTGGGCGTAGGCGCTCAGATAATCGTCGTTATGCTTGAGCAGGATCAGGTTGCCATAACCCCTTACCCCGCTGCCCGCATAGACGACGATCCCTGGCCCTGCGGCTTTGACAGGTTGCCCCTTTTGCCCAGCGATATCAATGCCGGCGGTGATGCTGCCACCCTCGCCGAAACGACCTACAATTTCGCCGTCAGCGGGCCAGCGCCAGCTGACGTCATCCACCGGGGTAAAGGTGCGCGCACTGCGATCCGGGGCCTGGCTGCCGCCGGCCACGGCGGTGCCGGCATCTGGCTCGGGCTGGGCCATGGGCGCGGGCTCTGGCTGGGGTTCCGGTTGGGGTTCGGGCTCAGTCGCCGCCACGTCACGGGCGGGCTCGGACGTTTCCGGTTCACGCTCGGCCGCACTGCTCTCGACCGCACGTCTCTCGGCAAGATCGCGCTCGCTCAAGTCGCCGTCGGCGCCGGGACTGTCATAGTCATAGACAGGTCCAGGACCCGCGGTGCCGCCGGCGGCTTCCGCACTGCTCTCCATGGCGACCTGAGAGGGGCCGTCCTCTTCCTCCAACGGCTGGGCGGAAAGCCGTTGTCCCTGCTCGGTGGTGCCATCGGGCAGCAGCCATTCCATGCTGCCGGCGTCATCGCTGATGGGCTGACCGCCGCCCAGCGGAGTGGCCACCGCCCCGGAACCGCTGGCCGCCGCGGTGGTCTGCTCATCCCGTGACGGCACCTGGCCGTCGGGGTCCAGCACCAGGCGCTGCCCCGGCTGGATCTGGTAGGGGGGGCCAATGCGGTTGATGCGTGCCAGGTCGCGGTGATCCATGTTGTGGCGCCAGGCAATGCCGTAGAGGGTATCGCCCGCCTCCACGGTGTACTGGGAGGTCGGTGTGCGCTCGCGGCTCGCGGACAGGTCGCGCACCTGCACCTGCGGCGCCTGACCCTGTTGGGCAACGCAGCCCGTCATGGCCAAAGTCAGAGCGGAAATCATCATTGCCTTACGCATCGGAAGCCTCCTCCTTGTTCGCCCCCTTGGGCGTGCTTGCGGTAGCCGGACCCCGGCCGGTACGGTCCAGCAGCAGCACCAGCGCCAGACCGACCAGCATCAGCGCGGCCACCGCCAGCAGTTGGGCCGACTCGCCGGTGAGCATGGCAAAGTCGCCCGGGGTGAGATAGCGATAGTCCAGCGGGATCATTTGTCCCTCGGGGCCGAGCTGATAGCGTACCAGTTCTCGCCACGGCCAGAGTACCGGCAGAGATCCTACGATGAAGCCCACCAGCAGCTGCAGAGTCGCCGCATGGTGGCGGCGCAGCAGCCATGACAGCAGGCGAGAAAAGAAGAACAGCCCGATCAGACATCCCACCCCGAAGACAGCGATCAGGCCAAAATCGAAGGTACGGATGCCCTGCATGACGGTGCCGTAGAGCCCCATGGTCAGCAGCAGGAAACTCCCTGAAACGCCGGGCAACAGCAGCGCGCTGATGGCGATGGCACCCCCGACGATCAGCATCAGGTCCGGGCTGCCAATCAGGGTGATCAGCGGCATCACCGCCGGCAGAGAGTGGGCCAGCAGCAGCCCCGCCACCAGCGGCAGCAGGTGCCACCATTTCCAGTCGGAAGGATGGCGACCCACCACCAGGGCCGAGGCCGCCACCAATCCGAAGAAGAAGCCGTTGAGCAGCAGCGGATAGTCGTCCATCAGCCACACCACCAGGTGGGCCACGGTAATCAGACTGCCGGCGATGCCGGCCATCAGAGGAATAATGAAGCCCAGATTGAGGTGGGCGACCAGCATCGGCATCCCACCCTGACGCCAGGCGGTGAAGGCACTGGGCCCAAACTGCTTGATGGTGTGGATCAGCTCCTCGTAGATGCCGGTGACGAAGGCGATGGTCCCCCCCGAGACACCGGGCACCGCGTCGGCGGCGCCCATGCCGGCTCCCCTGAGAAAGATTCCTGGGTAACGCTTCAAGCGTGAACTCCTATCAACGAATAACGCCTTCCAGCAACGGCACGAAGCGCACCGATTCCAGACGCTGTTGTTCAAATGTATCGCCCTGGCGCCTCACCCGGGTCAGCCACTGTTCCCCCCGGGCATCGGCCAGCGGCGTGATCAGCACCCCGCCATCGGCCAGTTGGGCCAGCAGCGGAGCGGGCAGTTCGCCGGCACAGGCGGTCAGCAGGATGACATCGAAGGGGGCCGCCTCAGGCCAGCCGTGGCCGCCATCGGCCAAGCGCAAGCTGGCGGCACGGGCCTCGAGCAAACGCAGCCGTTCGGTGGCACGGCGGTGCAGTGCATTGATCCGTTCGATGGACCAGAGTTCCGGTACCAGCCGCGCCAGAATCAGGGTCTGGTAGCCCGAGCCGGTGCCGATCTCCAGCACCCGGTTGGGGGCGGCCTCCAGCACCAGCTCGGTCATCCTGGCGACCATCCAGGGCTGGGAGAGCGTCTGGCCATGGCCGATGGGCAGCGAGGTGTCCTCGTAGGCGCGATGGGACAGCGCCTCGTCGAGAAACAGGTGCCGCGGCTCTGCGGCCATAGTGGTCAGCACACGAGGATCTCGTATGCCCTTCTCGGCAAGCCTGGCCACCATGCGATCCCGGGTGCGCTGGGACGTCATCCCCACACCGCGCACCAGCTCCGGCAGTTGTTCAGGTGAATGCATCCAGCCAGCCCTGTACGTCAGCGATCGCCGCATGCCGAGTCAAATCGGTCTGCAGCGGCGTAATGGAAACGTAGCCGGCCTCGACGGCAGCGAAGTCGGTATCGGCGCCGTCATCGGCGTTCTCGCCGGCAGCGGCGATCCACCAGCGCACCCGGCCGCGCGGATCTCGCACCTCGAGGGGCCGGGTCGCCGGACCGCGATAGCCCATCCGGGTGACCCGGAACCCCCGGATCTCGTCCCAGGGGAGGTCCGGCACGTTGACGTTGAGCAGGCTGCGCGGCGGCAGCGAGAGCTGGTCGGCGGCCCCTACCAGGCTTGCCGCCACCCGCCCGGCGGTGTCGAAATGGCGGGAGCCAACCAGCGACATAGCGATGGCCGCCATGCCCAGGTTGCGCCCCTCCATGGCGGCGGCCACGGTGCCGGAATAGAGCACGTCATCGCCCAGGTTGCCGCCGTGGTTGATGCCCGAGATCACCAGGTCCGGTTTCTCGTCCCAGAGTCCGTTGACGCCCAGGTAGACGCAGTCCGCCGGGGTGCCATCGACGCTATAGAAGCCGTTATCCATATCGGTCAACGACAGCGGCCGGCTCAGGGTCAGGGAATTGCTGGCCCCGCTCTTGTCGCGATCCGGGGCCACCACGCGCAGCCGGGCATGGGGCACAAGAGCGTCGTGCAGGGCCCGCAGGCCCGGGGCGTGCACACCATCGTCGTTGGAGAGCAGTAGTCGGCGCATGCCAGACTCCTTCACAGGGTGGGGTGGGCAATCAATTCGCGCAGCACGGCAGTGGCGAAGGCGCCCCGCGGCAGGCTGAAGGCGAGCCATAGCGCATTCTCGTCGCGGGTCAGACTGGGTTCTCCCAGCCGCAGCCGCAGGGAGCGCCGCGCCAGGCGAACCTCGGCATGCTCGAGCCCGGCGCACAGGGCCGGATAGCGGTCGGGCAGCCGATGCTCAAGGTCCAGGGCCGCCTCCTTGGCGACCGATTCACCGACGCCCCAGAGTATCCCGCTGGGGTGCAGGTCGAGTCGCGCGGCCCGACCGTCCAGTTCGGCATCCGGCGCTTCCACGCTGAATTGGCTCGCCGTGCCGTCGAGGATCGCCACCTCGCCGGCCAAGAGGCGGTTCCAGCTGCCCTCGTGCACCCGCTCGGCCAGCAGTTCATTGAACAGAAAGCTGCGCGCCGCCGAGAGCAGCATGCCGTCGCGGTCGTCGCGCTTGCGCCAGCCGCGGGCCAGCAGCGAGCGGGCGCGCAGAAGGTTGCGACCGTCCGGCCCGAAGCGCTGCGGGCCAAAATAGTTGGCCACCCCCTCCTCCCCCAGCCGCGCCCAGCGCGCCTCCAGTTCGGGATCCTCCAGCGCCGCCCCGGTCAAGCGCAGGCGGAAACGGTTGGCGCGGTGGACGCCGCGCTTGAGCTTGCGCGGGTGGCGCGCCTCGGCCAGCACGCGGATGCCGCGCTCGGCCAGGGCATCGTGCAGCCCGGTGGGCGCCTCGCGCCCGGGCAGCTGCACCGATAGCCACTGCCGAGTAACGGCGACGCGATCCTTCATCCCGGAATAGCCGACGTCGCGGGGCGAGACTTCGCACAGCCGGGCCAGGTCGCGCACCGCCATGGCGGTGGTCAGGTCGCGCTTTTCGATGTGCAGCCAGAGGTGCTCGCCCTCGCCTTCCGGGACGAAGTCGAGCACCTCGGCCACCTGGAAGTCCTCGGGAGTGGCACGGTACTCCCCCGCTGATGGCGAACCGAATTCGGCGTCGAGCACCCTCGGCCAGGTCGGCGGCCAGGCAATGGCGTCCGGCTCGCGCCGGGAGGCGGCCTCCCTCACTGGCGTCGCTTTACTCACCGGCGACTCCTCGCTCAGCGGCGAGGGCGGCGGGCACCAGCAGCACCACCGCCTCGGCGGCGATCCCCTCGCCGCGGCCGGTGAAGCCGAGCCGCTCGGTGGTGGTGGCCTTAACGTTGACCGCCCCAGCCTCGGCGCCAAGATCCGCGGCGACATTGGCGGCCATGGCAGCGATATGCGGAGCCATTTTCGGCGCCTGGGCGATCACCGTGGCATCCAGGTTGCCCACTTGATAGCCGGCCTGACGGACCAGCGCCATCACGTGGCGCAGCAGCTCGCGGCTATCGGCGCCTTCCCAGGTCGGGTCGGTGTCGGGAAAATGACGGCCGATATCGCCCAGGGCACAGGCGCCCAGCAGGGCGTCGCTCACCGCGTGAAGCAGCACGTCGCCGTCAGAGTGGGCGACGAAGCCCTGGTTGAAGGGAACGGCAACGCCGCCGATCATCAAGTGGTCGCCCGCGCCGAAGCGGTGGACGTCGAAGCCGTGGCCAATACGCATCATCTCTCACTATTTTCCCTAGCGACAACGCCTGCGCCAGCTAGCGCAGGCGCCGACGCAGACTGGTCCGAGGCGGGCTCGGTCGCGCTCTGGGCGGCCAGAATCTGCCGGGCCAGGGCCAGGTCCTCGGGGTGGGTGATCTTTAGGTTGTCGCGGCGTCCCTTCACCAGCTGCGGCGAGAGCCCCAGCGTCTCCACCGCGGAAGCCTCATCGGTAACCGGAATGCCGGCCTTCACCGCGGCGGCCAGGGCTTGGCGCAGCAGGCCATAGCGGAAGCCCTGGGGAGTGAGGGCATGCCAGAGCCCGGCACGAAGCTCGGTGGCCGCCACTCGGCCGGCGCCGTCGTCGCGCTTCATGGTGTCGGCCACCGGCGAGGCCAACAGCCCGCCCACCGGATCATCGGACAGGGCAGCGTGCAGGCGCTCGAGATCCGCCACGGTGACGCAGGGGCGGGCCACGTCATGCACCAGTACCAGGTCGTCATCAGACGCCTCGCCGGCGATGGCCTCGAGGGCATGGGAGACGGAATCCACCCGCTCGTTGCCACCGGACACTCGGCGCCACTCGGCGAAGGGCACCCAGGCCGGATCGAAGCGCGCGTCATCAGCGTCCAGGCACAGGCAGAGCCGAGCCCCGGGAAAAGCCGAGTAAAGCCGCGCCAGGGTGCACGCCAGCACCGGGCGGCCGGCGATCTCCAGATACTGCTTGGGACGGTCGGCTCCCATGCGTCGACCCTGGCCAGCCGCAGGCACCACCAACCAGAGCGCGGCACTCATTGACCGGCCTCCAGGCTCACCGCCGGGGACGGATTGACCACCGGCATCGCTTCCACCGCCACGCCGGGCACCCAGAAGAAGTGCTCGTCGGCGCGTACCATGCCGATGTCGCTACGCCCCCGCTCCTCGATGGCATCCAGGCCGGTCTTGAGGTCGAGCACTTCGGCGCCCAGGCGGGCGTTGCGGTCACGCAGCGGCTTGTTGGCCGCCTCCAGGGCGGCCACCCGCTCGCGCACCTCGGCGAGGTCGTGAATGCCTCCTACCCCCAGCCACAGGCGATACTGCAGCAGGGCGATCAGGACCAGCAGCACGATGGCCAACCACTTGAGCATGAACAGCATCCGTCGTGAAGGGAAAACGCGGGCATTATGCCACTAACCCGGGGCCCGCTCACGTCCTGAACGGCAGCCCCTGCTCGGCGGCGGCACAGTAGGCGCGAACCTGCGCCCGTTCCCCCTCGCAGAAGCGCGCCACGGCGTCGCCCAGGCGGGGGTCGGCGATATGGTGCAGCGAGGTGAGCAGGCGCGGCGCGAAGCCCCGCGCCAGCTTGTGCTCGCCCTGGGTGCCGGGGTCAAAGACGGCAAGCCCGCGCTCCAGGCAGTGCTCGATACCCTGGTAGTAACAGGCCTCGAAGTGCAGGCAATCGGCCATCACCTCGCTGCCCCAGTAGCGCCCGTAGAGGGTGCGGGACCCTTGCAGACAAAGCGCCGCCGCCACCGGCTTGCCATCCAGGCGCGCCTGCACCAGCAGCAGGCTCTCGGGCATGGTAGCCCGCAGGCGCTGGAAGAAATCCAGGTTGAGGTAGCCGTGGCGACCGCGCTCGAGATAGGTGATCTCGTAGCAGCGAAAGAAGTGTTCCAGCGCCGCGGCGTCGATCGCTTCACCCGCCAGGCGATGCAGAGTCAGCCCCTGGTCGGCAACGATGCGGCGCTCTCGACGGATCGCCTTGCGACGTTTGGAGGTCATGGCGGCCAAAAATCCATCGAAATCGCCATAGCCGGCATCACGCCACTGGAACTGCACCCCGTGGCGAGCCACCAGGCCGGGGCGCACCGCTTGCCAGGCGGCCACCTCGGCGTCTTCGGCGAACAAGAGATGCCAGCTGGAAAGCCCCGCTGCCTCTCCCTCCCAGGCCGTCGCCAGTCGCTCCCGAGCCGCCAGAGGGTCAATGCCTTCCGCCAGCGCCAGCCGCGGACCCGGCGCCGGGGTATAAGGAATGGCCGTCAATCCCTTGGGGTAGTAGCGTCCGCCGGTGCGCTCCCAGGCGTCGGCCCAGTTCCAGTCAAAGACGTACTCCCCGAAGGAGTGATGCTTGTGGTAGTGCGGCATCACCCCCACCAGCGCCTCGCCCTGCCACAGGGTGAGGTGGCGCGGCACCCAGCCGGTAGCAGCGCTCACCGAGCCGCTGGCCTCCAGGGCGTGCAGAAATTCGTGGCGCAGGAAGGGGTGGTCGTCGCCTATCAGGGCGTTCCAGGCCGCGGCCGGCACCGCCTCCATGGCGGGCAGTTCTTGCAGCACAAGCTGAGTCATGGCGGCTCCGGCAGCTGACAAGTCATTGGCATAAGGCCTACATTGTGCCCAGTGCCCGAGCCCTCTTCCATCTTCATCGACATATGGAGACCTGCATGACCGATGCCCGCGAACTTCACGCGCGGTTCGACGCCCAGCGCCGCGCCTTCGCGGCCGAGCCCTATCCCAGCCTGGCTACCCGCCGCGACCGCCTGGCGCGACTGGCCACGCTGACCCGCCACCACCGCGACGAGATCATTGCCGCCATCGCCGAAGATTTCGGCCATCGCGCCGATGCCGAAAGTCGCCTGTCCGAGATCACCCCCGTGCTGCAGGCGGCCCGGCATGCCCGGCGCCATCTGCGCCGCTGGATGCGCCCACGGCGAGCGGCGGTGCCGTGGCGGCTCCAGCCGGGGCGGGCTCGGGTTCACCGCCAGCCGCTGGGCGTGATCGGCATCTTGGCTCCCTCCAACTACCCATGGAACCTCGCCTGGTTGCCGGCGGTGGATGCCCTGGCCGCCGGTAACCGGGTGTTGATCAAGCCCAGCGAATTCACCCCCGCCACCAGCGCGCTGATGGCGAAGCTGGCCGAGCGCTACTTCGACACCGAGGAGCTCGCCATTGTCACCGGCGACGAAGAGACGGCCCGCGCCTTCTCGGCGCTGCCCTTCGACCACCTGCTGTTTACCGGCAACGCGCGGGTCGGCCGCGAGGTGGCACGGGCGGCCGCCGCCAACCTCACTCCCATTACCCTGGAGCTGGGCGGCAAGAGCCCGGCCATCGTCGGCTCCGATGCCGACCTCACACACGCCGCCGAGCGCATCGCCTTCGGCAAGTGGCTCAACGCCGGCCAGACCTGTATCGCCCCCGATCACGTGTTGATCGAGGCCTCCCGGCTCGGCGACTTCGTTGAGGCGATGCGCAAGACGGTGAGCGATTTCTACCCCAAGGGCTGTGCCAGCGAGGACTACAGCGCCGTGCTGGGCGACCGCCAGCAGGCCCGGCTTGACGCAATGCTCGAGGAAGCCCGCGATCATGGCTGCCGGGTGATTGACCTGGGAGAGCGTGTCGAACTGTCGGGCGGCGGTGTCAAGCTGCCCCCCACTCTGGTGATCGACCCCACCGAGGGGCTGGCGCTGATGCGCGAGGAGATCTTCGGGCCCTGGCTGCCGATCCTGGGCATGCGCGACCTCGACGCCGCCATCGCCCACGTCAACGCCGGCCCGCGCCCGCTGGCGCTCTACGCCTTCACCAACGATGCCGAATTGCGGCGTAAAGTGCTCGAGGCGACCCACTCCGGTGGCGTGGTCTTCAACGACACCCTGTGGCACATCGCTGTCCCTGCCCTGCCTTTCGGCGGCGTGGGCGAGAGCGGCATGGGCGCCTACCAGGGCAAGGCCGGCTTCCTGCGCTTCAGCCTGGAACGCAGCGTCTTCATTCAGGCGCGTCGCAACGGCGTGGGGCTGCTCAATCCCCCCTACCGGCGCTGGCTGCTGAAAGTGCTGGGGCTCTAACCGCAAGGAAACGCTAGCTCGGTAATAAAAAATAAAAACCCAGCATTTTGGCCATCAAAAGGAAGATTTCTGACATTAATTTGGTAAACTTACCTAATCATTCACGCAGACCGAGGTGACCCATGGCCACGCCGACCCCTCCCCTGAACGCCACCGTCGCCGATGTCACCCGGCGCATCCGAGAGCGGTCCGCCGAGCGTCGCGCCCTCTACGAGGCGCGTATGGCGGATCAGCATCGACGCGGCGTGCATCGGGGCGAACTCTCCTGCGGCAACCTGGCCCATGGCTTTGCCGCCTGCGGCAGCGAGGACAAGAATTCGCTGAAGCTGATGAACAGCGCCAACCTGGGCATCATCTCGGCCTATAACGACATGCTCTCGGCCCACCAGCCCCTGGAGACCTTCCCCGAGACCATCAAGGCCGCCGCCCGCGGCATGGGCTCTACCGCCCAGTTCGCCGGCGGCGTGCCGGCCATGTGCGACGGCGTCACCCAGGGTCAACCGGGCATGGAGCTGTCGCTTTTCTCCCGCGACGTGATCGCCATGGCCGCCGCCGTGGGCCTGTCCCACAACATGTTCGACGCGGCCCTCTACCTGGGGGTGTGCGACAAGATCGTCCCAGGGCTGTTCATCGCTGCGGCGCGTTTCGGCCACCTGCCGGCGATGTTCGTGCCCGCCGGCCCCATGGAGAGCGGACTGCCCAACAAGGAGAAGGCACGCATCCGCCAGCTCTTCGCCGAGGGCAAGGCGAGCCGCGAGGAACTGCTGGAGGCCGAGAGCGCCTCCTACCACAGCCCCGGCACCTGTACCTTCTACGGCACCGCCAACTCCAACCAGCTGATGATGGAGGTCATGGGGCTGCACCTGCCCGGCACCTCCTTCGTCAATCCCGGCACCGAACTGCGCGAGGCCCTGACGCGCTTCGCCACCGAGCAGGCGATCCGCAACACCGAGTCAGGCGGCGACTATCGCCCCTTCTACAAGCAGATTGACGAGCGCGCCATCGTCAACGCCATCGTCGGGCTGCTGGCCTCAGGCGGCTCCACCAACCATACCCTGCATCTGGTGGCCATGGCCGGCGCAGCGGGCGTCACCGTCACCTGGGACGACTTCACCGACCTCTCCGCGGTGACCCCGAGCCTGATGCAGGTCTATCCCAACGGCCAGGCCGATATCAATCATTTCCAGGCCGCCGGCGGCATGAGCTACCTGTTCCGCGAACTGCTCGGCGCCGGCCTGATCCACGGCGACATCCCCACGGTGTTCGGCAGCGATCTGACCGCCTACACCCGGGAGCCCTGCCTTGAGGACGGCAAGCTGGTCTGGAGGGAAGGTCCGGAGAAGAGTCTGGACGAAGATGTCCTGCGCCCGGTGTCCACCCCCTTCGACGCCACCGGCGGGCTTACCGTGCTCGACGGCAATCTGGGCCGCGGCGTGATCAAGGTATCGGCGGTCAAGCCCGAGCATCGCGTGGTCGAGGCGCCGGTCAAGATCTTCGAGGACCAGAACGACCTCAAGGCGGCCTTCGAGGCCGGCGAACTCGATCGCGACGTGATCGCCGTGGTGCGCTTCCAGGGCCCCAAGGCCAACGGCATGCCCGAACTGCACAAACTCACCCCCTACCTCGGCGTGCTGCAGGACCGCGGCCACAAGGTGGCGCTGGTCACCGACGGTCGCATGTCCGGCGCCTCCGGCAAGGTGCCGGCCGCCATCCACCTGACCCCCGAGGCCCTGGACGGCGGGCCGCTGGCCAAGCTCAAGGATGGCGACATCGTACGCCTGGATGCGGACAGGGGCAGCCTGGAGGCCCAGGTCGACGCCCATGAGTGGGCCGAGCGCAAGCAGCGCATCGGCGATCTGGACCACTACCATATCGGCCTGGGCCGCGAGCTGTTCGCCGGCTTACGACACCTGGCCAGCGGCTCCGAACAGGGCGCTTCGGCGTTCGGCGGCTTCGAGGCAGACGACCTGGCACGCCAGGCGGGGCAGATCCACGAGGAGGACGCCTGAGCCGGGGAAGACAGCCGTGCTAGGCTATGCCGCCACTGCAACGCCAAGTCCGCTGTCTACTGTTCACCGCACCCTCAGCCCAGGAGGCTCGTATGATTCCCGCTTCGCTAAGAACCCTGCTCAACGAGACCCGCGGACAGCGGCGCGCCGAATGGGCCGGCCGCGAGGTGTGGCTGGCCAACGAGGCCTGGGGAGAGCTCGCCATCTCGCTTCAGGGCGCCCAGGTACTTCATTTCCGACCCGATGCTCATGACGGTGAGGGCTGGCTCTGGGTGACGCCCACGCCCCAGGCGCTGCCCGGCACCATCCGCGGAGGTATCCCGCTGTGCTGGCCCTGGTTTGCCGACGACCGCTATGCCGACGAGTCGGTGGACCACAGCGGCCCCTTTCACGGCCCGGCGCGCAAGGCCGACTGGCGCCTCGACGCCGTGGACGAACATGAAGAGGGCATAGAGCTGCACCTCTCGCCGCTGGAACGTCTTCACAGCCAGCTGATACCGAGACTGGTGGTCCAGGCCAATGGACGCCGCCTGCACCTGGAACTGATCACCGAGCACGTCGGCGAGACGCCGGTGAAGATCAGCGGCGCCCTGCACAGCTACCTGGCCCTGCGCGACGCCTTCGCCTGCCGTCTCGAAGGGCTGGCCGGTGCCCGCTACCTGGACAAGCTGGCAGGGTTCGCCGAGTGCGAGCAGCAGGGGGAACTGGGAGTTCGCGGCGGCCTCGACCGCATTTACCACACCAACGCCGAGCTCACCCTGGACGACGGCACGCGTCGCCTGCGCGTCGCCCGACAGGGCAGCGACTCCGCCGTGGTCTGGCATCCGGGCGATACCCCGCCGACGGACACCTCTGCCGACGCCGCCCGTCACTTCCTTTGTGTCGAATCGGCCAACACCCGCCTGGACCCGGTCTGGCTGGTTCCCGGCGCCCAGCACCTGCTCGGCACTTCGCTTTCGATGGCAAACGACTGAACAATGGCGGCTGACGGCTTTCAGCCGATCACCACGAAAAGAGCCATCAGCAAACTCCCCGTGGCCGCTTTCGAAGACGTCCTCGCCACGGGGTGTTGCCAAATACTCCCTTCCCGCTTAGGCCTCTTCAGGCCGGGCGGCGCTTGCCGCCTGCATGGCCAGGGCGGTATCCAGCATGCGGTTGGAGAACCCCCACTCATTGTCATACCACGCCATGATCTTCACCAGGCGGCCGTTCACCCGAGTGTGATTGGCATCGAAGGTGGAGGAATGGGGGTCATGGTTGAAGTCGATGGAGACCAGTGGCTGGGCGTTGACGGCCAGCACAGAAGACGCCTCGGCGGCCCTGGTGACGATCTCGTTGATCTCCTCCCGGGTGGTGTCGCGGCCGGCGGTGAACACCAGGTCGACCAGCGAGACGTTGATCACCGGCACCCGCACCGCCAGACCGTCGAACTTGCCGGCCAACTCTGGCAGCACCAGGCCCACCGCGGCGGCGGCGCCGGTCTTGGTGGGAATCATCGAATGGGTCGCGCTGCGCGCCCGGTAGGGGTCGCTGTGGTAAACGTCGGAGAGGTTCTGGTCGTTGGTATAGGCGTGCACCGTCGTCATCAGCCCGTTTTCGATGCCCACGCTGTCATTGAGCGCCTTGGCCACCGGCGCCAGGCAGTTGGTGGTGCAGGAGGCGTTGGAGACCACCCGATGTTCGTCACTCAGCACGCCCTCGTTGACCCCGTAAACCACGGTGGCATCGGCGTCCGGGCTCGGCGCGGAGATCAGCACCCGCTTGGCGCCGGCCTCGAGGTGATGTGCCGCAGCGGCGCGCCTGGTGAACAGGCCTGTGCACTCCATCACCACATCGACGCCCAGTGACTTCCAGGGCAGCGCCGCCGGGTCGCGTTTGGAAAAGATGGCGATACGGTCGTCATCCACGCTGAGGCTGGCCTCGTCGTGCTCTACCTTGAAGGAAAAGTGACCATGCACGGTGTCATGGCGAAGCAGGTGAGCGTTGAGCGCGGGGTCGCCCAGATCGTTGATGGCTACCACCTCAACGCGGTGGCGATAGCCGTTTTCATACAGGGCCCGCAGCACATTGCGACCGATGCGACCGAAGCCGTTGATGGCGATCTTGAGGGTCATCACTCTCTCCTCCATGGCAGTAGAACGGTTGTGACGTGGTTGTCTCCGAGAGTTAACCGCTGGCCAGAGATGGCGGTCAGCTGTTGTCTGGCATGCCCTCGGGCTCGTCCTGTCATCAATGTGCCTCAAGGAAGGGTGGGACTCAATATTTTTTTGCTAAACTTACATCATTTATCTGAGACTATCTCAAAATAGTCCGGAATATTGCAAAATACCGCCGTAAACCTACCCAAATAAGTAGTAAACTTACCGATAAGCTACTACCCTGATGAAACACCCTTGCCAAGGAGACAGAGATGTCGAGCCAGCCGCACCGCCTCCCCATCCGCCGCACCAAGATCGTCGCCACCCTGGGCCCTGCCAGCGACCGCGAGGGCGTGCTGGAGGCCATGATCGCGGCCGGCGTCGACGTGGTCCGCCTCAACTTCTCCCACGGCAGCCCCGACGACCATCGCCAGCGCCTGGTGCGGGTCCGCGAGATCGCCG
>NZ_JBHRSQ010000013.1:0-62386 GCF_042643535.1 Halomonas tibetensis | reverse complement strand
GGGCGCTTCCAGGCCCAGGCCGAGGGTCAGAATCTGGGTGCCGTCCATGCCATGCCTCCTGTCATCGTGGAGGCTCTATCGTGGCTCAACGACGGGGGCGAATTCCACACCCGACGACGAAGAGCCTAAATAAAGCGCATAACGTCGCCCCGCAAGAACGCACATGAGTTTGACCGAGCCTGAGCGTCTATCCTGCATCTAGACTGAACACCACCCCTTCCCACTCTGCTTACCGGGAGAACCCGTCGCCATGACCCAGCGAATCCTGATCCTGCAGGGCCACCCCGACGCCAGCGAGGCGCACCTCTGTCACGCCCTGGCCGATCACTACTGCGAGGGCGCCTATGCCCACGGCAATGAGGTCCGCCTGATCGACCTCGCCTCCCTTGAGTTCCCCCTGCTGCGCAGCCAAAAGGAGTGGAAAACGACACCGCTGCCCGCATCGCTGAAAGAGGCCCAGGAGGCCATTGGTTGGTGCCAGCACCTGGTGCTGTTCTTCCCGCTATGGCTCGGCGACATGCCGGCTCTGGTCAAGGCGTTCCTGGAACAGGTGCTAAGACCCGGCTTCGCTTTCGAGTACGTGGAAGGCAACCCGCTGGGCAGAAAGGGCCTGACTGGACGTTCGGCACGGATAGTGGTGACCATGGGCATGCCGGCGGTGATCTACCGCCACCTCTATCGGGCTCACAGCGTCAAATCGCTGGAACGCAATATCCTGGGCTTCGTCGGCCTCTCGCCCGTTCGCGAGACGCTGATCGGCGGCGTGGAGGTAATGAGCGATCATAAGCGCAACGCATGGTTTCGTAAATTGCATGAACTCGGAGCCGAAGCCAAGTGAGGCTGGCCGTCGAGACGTCGTCAGCCCTAGTATGGCACCCTTGGGCACCAACGCCGAGGGTGCCTAGGGCGATGGGACGACGTGGATCTTGCCCAGGGTCACAGCATGCGTTTGAACTCTCCATAGTCACCGCTAACACGCAGCACCACTGTCACATCACTACCGTTACGGTTACGGAAGAACCAGCCGTGGTTGCCGGTGAAGGCCGCCTCCAGCTCACCTTTGTCTTCTGGCACGCCACGACCTTTCTCGTAGCTGATGGAGTTGCCATTCCCGTCACCGTGGGTGTCGAAATTCAAAGGACCCCCATTGGATGTCCAGGCGAACGTCGCCACGGCACCCTCCTCCATCGTCAGTTTGTACTCGGTACCCTCGCCTGGTGTCAGGGTGAAGCTCACCTCATCCCGCCAAGTAGTCGTCTCCTCGGCCGACTGGTTGGGCGCCTCGCCGCTAGAAGTGGCCGCCGGCCGCTCGGAGGTAGTGCCAGCCGTCGCCTGACTATCCATCGGGTCCTGACTATCCATCGGGTCCTGACTATCCATCGGGTCCTGACTATCCATCGAGTCCTGAGCTTCCTGGGACGCAACGGGTTGGGATACCTCAACCGCCGCAGCTTGTAACGTCTCGCGATCGAGCTCGGCCTCTTCGGCCAACTGTTGCTTGATTTCCCCCATCTGGGTCAGCCCCAACAGGCGGCCTGCGCCGGTGGGGTCGATAGCGTACTCAGATGGCAGAACCACGGTGACCAGCAGGGCGGCGGCCACGACGGCGGCCACCAGGGTCGAGCGGAGCAGTTTTCTAGTAGAGGGAAGCTCGGCACGGGTAGGTAGATCAGTGTTGTACATCGGGAACTCCCTGAATCAGGCGATGAAATAGCCGGTGAGCTGGTAACCGACCAGCATGAAACCGGCGCACATCATGGCGACATTGGCGGTGTAGGCGTGGCGCAGAAAACCGGCGGTGCGTCGCCAGAACCCCATGACGATGAGGATGGCACTCAGTGCCAGCAGCTGGCCGACCTCTACTCCGACGTTGAACGCCAGCAGGTTGGGGACCAGCCCGTCAGGCGAGATCTCGTACTCGATGATCTTGCTCGACAACCCGAAGCCATGAAACAGGCCAAAGATCAGCGTCGCCGCCTTAGTATTGGGCTGAACACCGAACCAGCGCTGGTAGGCGCCGATGTTGTCCAGCGCCTTATAGACGACAGAGAGCCCGATGATGGCATCGATGAGATAGCTGTTGATGCCGATGTTGAAGTAGACCCCCAGCAGCATGGTCGTGGAGTGACCGATGGCGAAGAGGCTGACGTAGATGGCAATGTGCTGCATCCGATAGAGGAAGAAGATCACCCCCAGCAGAAACAGGATGTGGTCGTACCCCGTTACCATGTGCTTGGCGCCAAGATAGATGAACGCGATCAGGTGAACGCCATAGATCTCCTGGATATACCCTTTGTCGCCTTCGGCAACGGCGTGGGCAAGGGCGTCACCACTAGCTCCCAGGAGCATCACCAGCAGTGTGAGAAGAAACAGGGCGTGACTTCGGGCCATAGCCTTAGCAGGCAGGCCGAACACACCCCCTATTCGGGATGGAAACATGAAACCTCCACGGGTCTGTCGTTAGATTCGGCCGTCCGGCGGACGGCCCCGGTCATCCTTCGATAACCGGCCGTGGAGGTCGCTCCAGGCGGTAGGCGCGGCGCAGCGGAACACCGCCCCGCTCAGCTAAGCGCGGGGCGTCGTGGAATCGAGACTCGACGGCAATACTCGTTTTGAGCCGATCCGCTTTTTCGTGGAAGTGGCTGCCACTCTCCTGGTGGAGGTGGCGACCGTCGCCATGCTGGTGGACATGGTCATGACCATGGGTATGCCCATGACCGTTCCGCCCGGTCTCCTGATAAGCCGCCTCGCCGCCGATCGTGCTCGCCGGGCCATGTGCACGCGCTTCGCCGGCACTGTTCATGATCATGCCGGGCACAATCAGCAGCAGGATCAGATAGCCGAGGCGGTGGCGAAGCAGGTTGAACATGGGCAAAAGTACCTGAAGGGCAGTGAAGGTCGACGACACGTGGGCACCTTGCCCTGACTCGGTTCATTAGCACAAAAGCGGTGAGAGCCTAGCATCCCCTTCAAGGGGATAGGAACAGTAAATAGAATAAAGGAACTGAAGGGGTTCACTGCGCGCAAATAAAACTACCATATTGCGCGCAGCAGTTATCGGCCAGAAGCGGATCTTGTCTTTGGCCCCCTCGGACCTGGACATGGCGACTTACTCTAACTGGCCACCTCCACTCCACCGTAAAGAAATCTTAGTGTTCTTTACGGGATGACCTGAGATTCAAGCCTAGGCAAGAGGTATCCGCATAGGATGGGGCGGATTTCTGTTTGAGCTCATAGGGCAATAGGAACAGGTAGCCAGTCAGGCAACGCCATAACGGTATCCCGCGGCATAGGCTTGGCGAAGTAGAAGCCCTGCAGGAAGTCGCAGTTGCGGCGGATCAGATCCTGCTGCTGTTCTTGCTCCTCGATGCCCTCGGCGACCACCACCAGGTCCAGGTGGTGGGCCATGGTGATGATGCCCTGCACGATGGCGGCGTTGCTGCGACTGGTAGCGATATCATGGATGAAGGCGCGGTCGATTTTGACCTTGTGGATCGGCAGGTCGCGCAGGTAGCTGAGACTGGAGAAACCCGTGCCGAAGTCATCCAGCGCAACCAGTATGCCCATCGCCTTGAGCTGGTTGATCAGTTCGATGGCCCGCTCGGCCCCGTCGAGCAGCACACTCTCGGTGACCTCCAGTTGCAGCAGCTCGGGGGGCAGACCAGCATCGTCCAGCGCCGACTTTACGTCCGCCAGGAAACCATCACGTCGGAACTGTAGTGACGAGATGTTGACGGCCACCGGTACCACACGCTCGCCTTCTGCCAGTATGGCCGCCGCGTCCTGACAGGCGTGGCGCAGAATCCAGCGGCCCAGCGGAATGATCTGTCCCGTCTGCTCGGCCAACGGGATGAACACCCCCGGAGAGATCATCCCTCGTTCCGGATGGTGCCAGCGGATCAGCGCCTCCAGTCCACGGATGCGCCCGTTAACCGCTTCTACGATGGGCTGGTAGTAGAGTTCGAACTGTTCATGTTGCAGCGCCGTATGTAGATCGTGTCGTAACAACACAGCCTCTTCAGTGACCCGATGCCGGTCGCACTGATACCAGTTCCATGTGTTACGGCCTTCTTGCTTGGCGTCGGCTACTGCCACATCAGCGCGCTGCATTAGCTCATGGGCCTGTTCCACGTTCTGGCAGTTGCAGGCGATGCCGACACTTGCACTGACGTGCAGCGGCCTGCCCTCGACAACAAAAGGCCTTGATAGGGTATGCAACACCTGTTCGGCTATTTTGATGCCTGCTTGGCGGCTATCGAGATGGGGCAGGAGCAAAGTGAACTCATCGCCGGTCAGGCGTGCCAAGGCATCGCCATCTTCCATCATCTGGTGCAGACGTTCGGCCACTGCCACTAACAACTGGTTGCCAATGTGGTAGCCCAACCCATCGTTGACCGCCCTGAAACCGTCCAGATCGATGTGCATGACCACCACCAACCCCTGATCCTCCTGAACCCGCTCAAAGGCCGTCTGCAGACACTCGTCGAAGGCGGTGCGGTTAGGCAGGCCGGTCAGCAGGTCATGCGTCGCCTGGTGGGCAATCTGGGCCTCCTGCTCACGCTGTCGGGTGATGTCCTGTTGGATGCCGATGTAGTGGGTAAAAATGCCCAAGTCGTCGAACACCGGACTCAGCGAGAGATGGTTCCAGAAGGGGGTACCGTCCTTGCGGTAGTTGAGCAGGGTCACATCGGCAGACTGCCGCTCGGTGATAGCCCGGCGAATGGCCGTGACCGCTTCTGAATCGGTCTCCGGCCCCTGCAGAAAGCCACAGTTGCGACCCAGCACCTCGTCCGGTGCGTAGCCGGTCAAACGATGGAAGGCCTCGTTGGCATACACCAGCGGCATGTCAGGCTGCGTGGCATCCGCCATGACCACGCCGTTGGGCGAGGCCTGGATGCCGCGCTCCAGCAGGCGATGGGACGCTTCCTCCTCCTTGCGGGCAGTGATGTCTCGGCAGATGCCATAGACCCCGACCACTTCGCCATCCACGGAGACGGGGAAGTTCAGGACCTCTAGCTGATAGGCATGGCCATCGCGGTGCTTGCCCATGGTCTCGTACTGGCGTGACCCGCCCTGTCGAGCGACATCAAAGCAGGCCTGGGTGAAATCACGGTAGGTGGGGTCCACGAATTCGTTGAAGTGGCGGCCGATGAAAGCCTCTTCTGGATAGCCTGATATTCGTGTCAGCGCCGCGTTGCCACGCTGAAAGCGACCTTCGAGGTCGAACTCGTAGACCCCGTCAGGGTGGTTTGCGAACAGTGACCGGTGCCACTCGAACAGCGCTCGATGGCTGGAGGCATCACGATCACGCACGATGGCAAGCGATACGAGCGCCGCCGCCTGCTTCAGGCGACGGCGACTCGTCTCGGTAGGCTGGCGTGGCTCATGGAAATAGGTGCCGAAGGTGCCCAGCAGTTCGCCCTCGGCCGTCATCACGGGACTTGACCAACATGCCCGCAGTCCCTCGCGTTTGGCCGCATCGTGGAACGCCGACCAGCGCGGGTCGGTGTGGATGTCTTCGGTGAACACCGGTTCGCGACAGAAAGCCGCGCAGCCGAAGGAGGCCACATTGGGGCCGATAGGGACTGCCTGGAGACATTCCTGGTAGGCCGGGGAGAAGCGCCGGCTGGGGGTGAGACTCAGCGTCTGACGTTTGGAATCGAAACGCATAAAGGCAACGACGGCGTCCGGCAGCAGCACCTCGATCCATCGGGCAATAGCGTCCAATGTCTCCTCAAGCGGAACCTGCTGCGCGATTCGTTCGTGAACGTCCTGCTGCGCCTCCATCAGCGCCAGTTCGTTGAGCACACTAAAGCCTCCATGAATCAAGGGGGAAGCGACGCTCTTTGTCGCCCAGCAAGGGGGTTGATAGTGGATGAGCCTGTCCTGACGGGCAAGGCGTGATCTTTGTGCCGGGAACATTCGGTGCCAGGGGTGACGCTGCCCCACTTTTGCCTGATACTGCCCGCGGCCAGCGTGGAGACCTTCAACTCCATCGTTATTCTGCCACTAACACCCTGTGTCATCTGCCGGGTCTTGCCTGTTTCTCGCCTTGCTCGAGAGTCCGCCATTGAGCCTCAAAGCACTCTGGGCCCGCCTGACGGTGGCGACCCTCCTCCCCGTGACATTGGTCACCATGACGCTCTCTCCGATCTTCGCCTCTCATCTCGAGGAGCGGGTCGACAGCGCGCGCCGGTCGGTCGAGGCGCTGCTCGCCTCTGAATACGAGATGCTGCTCCAGGGCATGAACGAAAGTCTCAACCAGGTGCTGTCCACTGCGGAATTTCCGCTGTTGAGCCGCTTTCTGACGGGGCAGCAGGCCACCCTGTCACCGGCTCAGGACATTGCGTCACAGCGCAACCGGGAACAGGTGGAGTCGCTGTTCGACACGCTGCTGACCCACTACGACCGCTATACGCGACTCGCGGTGATCGATGTCAATGGCCATGAGCTTGTTGCGTCGACCGCGGTGCCATTGCTGTCTCGTCCACCGGTCGTCGATCACGGTAAGACGCCCGCCTTCCAGGAGGCCATGACGTTGCAGCCACGCGATCTCTTCGTCTCACCACCACGCTTGGGGGCCTCCGGAGAGGACGAGGAGCTCGTGACGGCCGTTATCGACATCTCCACGCCGATCTTCGATGAACGAGGGCAGCGCATCGGCGTACTGCTGTTCACCCTCGACTGGTCACGCATCACCGCGAACCTGCCGTATGCACAGGAGAATGGCCGTGGCGAGGCCCTGCTGGTAGATTCACAAGGCGGATGGATACTGCCCGGCAGTGACGGTCAGGGAGACCGCTTCGGGCAACCACTGATGAATCAGTGGCCAACTGCTTGGGAGGTCATGTCGACACGCAACCAGGGCATGGTCACATTGGAGGAGAATTTGCTCGGGTTCCGAAGTCATGACATCCGCACCCAGCACTACCGTAGCCAAGCCGGGATGATTCTCAGCCAGCCTGAGACCCAGCCCTGGCGTCTGGGCATCTTGATACCTCGGCCTCGTCTGGTGGGGATACTGAAGGAAAACCCCGTACAGCTGGTAGCCATCGCCCTGGTTTATCTGCTGTCGGTGGCTTTTGGCGTGTTCTGGGTGCTGAGTAACCATCGCCTTCGCGGGCTGCGACAGCGTGCATTGCAGTTCTCCCGTGAAGCCCGCCAGTACGCCGGTGAGGTGCAAGATCTCTACGAGCACGCACCCTGTGGCTACCACTCGCTCGACAGTAATGGCCGGGTAGTCAAGATTAATCGCACCGAGCTCGACTGGCTGGGCTATCGCGCCGCCGAGGTGATCGGCATGCGTCACTACCGTGATTTTGTCACCCCAGAGACCCGCGAGGCCTTCGATGGAGCTTTCCATCAGGTGCTGAATCAAGGACAGGAGGGGTCCGCCGAGTGCGAGTTGCTGTGTCGGGATGGCACACGCTTGCCGGTAGCCATTCAAGCCACCGCCCAGGTCACCGAGGAGGGCTTCCAGTACTCGCGTGCCATGGTTTTCGACCTAAGAGAGCGAAAGCAGTTGGAGGAGCAGCTGGTCAAGTTGGCGCTGACCGATCCGCTCACCGGCTTAGGCAACCGCCGCTACCTTGAGGGCCAGGCAGCCATGGAGATCGCCCGAAACCAGCGCAGCGGAGCACCGCTGACCCTGATTGCCATCGACCTCGATCACTTCAAACGCATCAACGACAACTACGGCCATGACGTCGGCGACTTGGTGCTGCAGGCTTTCGCCAACACGGCCCGCGAGCTGCTGCGCGACGGTGACGTGCTGTGCCGCATGGGAGGTGAGGAGTTTGCGGTGCTCCTGCCCGACACGACTCGTGAGCAGGCCATTCAAGTAGCGGAACGCCTGCGTGAGGCAGTAGCCACCACACCGACCAAGGTCGGGCACGCTGTGACAGCGGATGGAATGTTGGCCTATTCAGCATCCCTCGGTGTGACGTTAGTCAGTGCCGGGGAGGACTCGCTGAAACCGGCGATCAAACGCGCCGATCAGGGGCTCTATGCCGCCAAGGAAGCTGGGCGTAACCGCGTGCATTGGGAGAAGGCTTGAAGCAGCAAGCGCCTGAGGACAAGTCCATACAAAAGTTACCCCCTGGCGATGAGACGGTCACTAAGGGCAAATCGTGCATCATCTAGGAAGCGCTTCTTGGCCCTGGATTCATTTCGTTTGCTCAACATCATCCGAAAAGTCTCCAGATCTCGCGTAGAAGGCCCAAGAAAAAGGCCGGCAGCCGATGACTGGAAGCTTAAAAGATCATTTTACTAAGCGTATCCGCCAGGCCGAGCCTCGATACAACAACACCAAGGACGACACCCGCCGGCAAACTCAGTAGCAGGGATAGCGGCGCGCGCATTCTCTGCCGGCTTGTTTTCGGGCCGGACTCCGATTGAGAAAATCCAGTCAGACATCCTGTCGAACATCCACATCCCGGCTAACATGAGCGGGATGAGCACTGCGAACGGCCAAAGTGCAGTCGTAAAGATTTGCACTACGTAGTCGACGATTGACCCAACAACTGCCCCTAACAAAACATTCAGCGCGGCCATGAACCAGTCGCCAATCTGCATATTTCGTCGTTCGCTCATACTATGATTTTCCGTTCGTTAGTTGAGGTCAACGTTTTCTCACATCCGACCATCGAAGCCGCTGCCGGACCACTTCCATCATGTATCATGCGGTTCTCATTACGGCGAAGTATGCCGATGGCCCACCGAAGCTGACCCCTATGGCCGCTGACATTGCGAGCAAGGCCAACGACCGCCGCCTCCAATAACCAAAAATACAGCAGGCCAATCGAAAACAACGACATTGATTCGGTTACAGCAAAACCCTTACGCGATCAGAAGAAAAGCCGGGCGGACTTGCCGACCGGCCATGGTGGCATTGCCGCAGCCTCACGACACTTCGAGGGCAATCTTGAGCACGCCGTCGCGCTGGTGGGAGAAAAGATCGTAAGCGTCGACGATCTTCTCCAGCGGATAGCGGTGGGTGACCATCGGGCCTAGATCCAGACGGCCGCTGTCGATGATCTGCATTAGCCGTCGCATGCGCTCCTTGCCGCCGGGGCACAGCGAAGTCACGATGCGGTGGTCACCAAGCCCCGCACAGAAAGCGTCCAGGGGGATGGTGAGGTTCTCGGAGTAAACCCCCAGGCTCGACAGGGTACCGCCGGGCTTGAGCACCCGCAGCGCCTGCTCGAAGGTCTGCTGCAGTCCCAGCGCCTCGATGGAAGCATCCACGCCGCGCCCGCCGGTGATCTTGAGGATCTCGGCGACCACGTCTACCTCGCGGAAGTTGAGAGTCACATCGGCGCCCATCTTCTTTGCCATCTCGAGACGCTCGTTGACGCCGTCCACGGCGATGATCAGCCCCGCGCCCCGCAGCCGGGCACCGGCGGTGGCGCAAAGGCCGATGGGTCCCTGGGCAAACACCGTCACGCTGTCGCCGATTTTGATGTTGGCCGATTCGGCGCCGGCGAAGCCGGTGGACATGATGTCCGGGCACATCAGCACCTGGTCGTCGGTGAGCCCGTCAGGCACCGGCGAGAGGTTGGCCTGGGCGTCAGGCACGCACAGGTATTCGGCCTGGGCGCCGTCGATGGTGTTGCCGAAGCGCCAACCGCCCATGGGCTTGTAGCCATGAGCGTGGTGGCCGCCGTCCTGGGAACTGCAGCCGTCCTGGCAGGCGTAGGAGGTGAAGCTCGGGCAGATGGCGCCGGCGATAACCCGCTGGCCCTCCTGATAGCCCTTCACGTTGGCGCCGAGTTTCTCGATCACCCCCACCGGCTCGTGGCCCACGATCAGGCCCTTCTCCACCGGGTACTCGCCCTTGAGGATATGCACGTCGGTACCGCAGATGGTGGTGGTGGTCACCCGGATCAGGGCATCGTTGGGGCCGATATCGGGGATCGGGCGGTCATCAATCTCGATGCGACCGGGCTCGATGAAGATGGCGGCTTTCATCATGGTGGCCATGGCTGGCTCCTGGTGCGTGGACAAAGGGTGTTCTACAGCTATAGCAGGCGTTCGCCATAGCTGCCTTTGATACACGTCCTCTTAATGCTGCAATGCCGCGAAAATGGACGCCACGTTGTTACGCTTCCCATCGTCCCGCGGCCGCCGTAACCTGATCGTTTCCCCGCGAACGATCTCCCCATCCAAGGAACCGGAATGTCACTCGCCGATACCCTGCGCCTGATGCTGCTCTCTTCGATGTGGGGCCTGTCGTTCATTTTTATGCGCGTCGCGGTGCCCGAATTCGGCCCGGTGCCGCTGATCCTCGTGCGCATGGGCGTCGGCGCCCTGATGCTGGTCCCGCTGCTATTCACCCTGCGCTACCTGAAGCTGGTCTGGGCCAACAAGGGCAGCCTCTTCGTTCTGGGGGTGATCAACCACGTGGTCCCCTTTTCTCTGCTGGCGCTTGCCACCACCCGGCTGGAGGCCGGCTTCACCTCGCTGATCAATGCCACCACGCCGATCTTCACCGCCCTGCTCGGGGCGCTGTTCTTCGCCACGCCGGTCATGCGGCAGCAGTACCTGGGCCTGGCCCTGGCGTTCTTCGGCGTCTATGTGCTGTCGGCAGATCGGCTGGACTTCGCCCTGGGGGGCGACGGCTGGTTCATCCTCGCCGTGCTGGGCGCCACTTTTTTCTATGGGGTCTCCAGCAACTACACCCGAAGGCATCTCGCGCACCTGCCGGTGCGCGTGCTGGCGGCGGGCAGTTCGGCCATGTCGGCGCTGGTGCTGCTGGTGCCGGGGCTGCTGCTGTGGCCCGAGGCGCCGATCAGCGGCCTGGCCTGGGCTAACGGCCTGGCGCTGGCGGTGCTCAGCACCACCCTGGCCTTCCTGCTCTACTTCGGGCTGATCGCCAGCGCCGGTGCCACCGCCACCTCCACGGTGACCTTCCTGGTGCCGGTCAGCGCCCTGCTGTGGGGCTACCTGCTGCTCGGCGAACGCCTGAGCCTTCAGATACTGGCCGGCATGGCAATCACCCTGGCCGGCACCGCCGTTGCCACCGGCCTGCTGCGGCTGCGACGGCCCCGACGGGAACCCGCGGCCGACAACACTGTCAAGGTCACCATCGCGTCCAATGACCATGACACTCGATAACGCCGATTCGATTGCAGCGATTCGACAACAACTCACCGTGTCACAGGAGATTCCCCATGAGCCTTTCCCCCTTCCACCTGGCGATTCCCGTTCACGACCTGGCCGCGGCCCGCACCTTTTATAACAAGGTGTTCGGCCTGGCAGAGGGCCGTTCCAGCGAGCAGTGGGTGGACTTCAACTTCTTCGGCCATCAGCTGGTGATCCACGAGCACCCGAAGATGCCCTATCAGGAGCAGGCCAACACCAACGCAGTGGACGGCCACGATGTGCCGGTGCCCCACTTCGGGGTGGTGCTGGGCTGGGACGAATGGGAGACGCTGGCCGAACGCCTGAAGGCCCGCGGCACCGAGTTCGTGATCGAGCCCTACGTGCGCTTCAAGGGCCAGGTAGGCGAACAGGCCACCATGTTCCTGCTCGACCCATGCGGCAACGCCCTGGAGTTCAAGGCCTTCAAGGACATGAGCCAGCTATTCGCCAAGTGAGGGTTCTGACGACCCGCAGCGAACGGCTCACGCACAGAAACGCACGCACCGAAAAGCACGCACCGAAAAAGAGAGCTTCCCATGAGCCAGACCCGCGCCTTTGCCGCCCACGCCGCCGACCAGCCCCTGGCCGCTTTCACCTTCGAACGCCGCCAGCCGCGTCCGGACGACGTCGCCATCGAGATCCTCTACTGCGGCGTCTGCCACAGCGATCTGCACTTCGCCCGCGACGACTGGGGCATGTCCCGCTACCCCGTGGTGCCCGGCCACGAGATCGTCGGTCGCGTCACCGCCGTGGGTGACGAGGTGGGCAAGTTCCAGGTCGGCGATCTCGTGGGGGTGGGCTGCATGGTCGACTCCTGCCGCCACTGCCAGCCCTGCCGTGACGGCGTCGAGCAGTTCTGCCTCGAAGGCTTCACCATGACCTACGGTAGCGACGACCGCCACGACGGCAGCCTCACCCAGGGCGGCTACTCGGACAGCATCGTGGTCAGCGAACACTTCGTGCTGCGCATGCCCGAGGGCATCGACCTCGCCTCCGCCGCGCCCATCCTGTGCGCCGGCATCACCACCTACTCGCCTCTCAGGCACTACGGCGTGAAGGCCGGCCACAAGGTCGGGGTAATCGGCATGGGCGGGCTCGGCCATATGGGCGTCAAGCTCGCCAAGGCACTGGGTGCCGAGGTCACGGTGTTCACCCGCACCGAGGCCAAGGTCGAGGAAGCCAGGCACCACGGCGCCGACCATGTCGTCATCTCCGGCGACCCGGAACAGATGGCGGCGGTCGCCGAGACCTTCGACTTCATGCTGGACACCGTGCCGGTGCAGCACGACCTCAACCCCTACCTGGCCGCGCTAAAGTACGACGGCACCCACATCCTGGTCGGGCTGCTCGACCCCATCGAGCCCGCCATCGAAGGCTTCAACCTGGTGTTCAAGCGCCGTGTGCTGGCCGGCTCGTTGATCGGCGGCGTCCCCGAGACCCAGGAACTGCTCGACCTCTGTGCCGAACAGGGCATCACCTGCGACGTGGAGATGATCGACATCCAGGACATCAACACCGCCTTTGAGCGCATGCAAAAGGGAGACGTGCGCTATCGCTTCGTCATCGACATGCAGTCGCTGAAGAAGACAGACGCGGCCTGATCACCGGGCCTGCTCCCGCTCCATAGCGCAGAAACCAGCACGGCCGTGGCATCAGTGCCACGGCCGTGCTGTGTCAGGCGGGTCGATACGTGATCAGAAGTTCGGCTTGCGCTTCTCGACGAAGGCGCTCATGCCCTCGGTCTGCTCGTCGCCGGCGAAGCAGAAGGAGAACAGCGCGGTCTCGAGTGCCAGGGCGCTGTCAAGGTCCTGCTCCATGCCGTCGTGGATCGCCTGCTTGGTGGCGCGGACCGACTGGGGTCCGTTGCCGCCTAGCTGCTTGGTAAGCTCCTCGGCATAGGCCTCGAGCTCGGCCTGGGGCATCACGCGGTTGACCAGGCCGATGCGCAGGGCCTCGTTGGCGTCGATCTTACGGCCGGTGGTGCACAGGTCCAGCGCCATGGCCGGGCCGACCCGACGCGGCAGGCGCTGGGTGCCGCCGAAGCCGGGAATCACGCCCAGCAGCACCTCGGGCTGGCCGAAGATGGCGTTGTCGCTGGCCACGGCCCAGTCGCAGGCCAGCGCCAGCTCGCAGCCACCGCCAAGGCAGAAGCCGTTGACCAACGCCACGGTGGGCACTGGCAGGGTCTCCAAGCGCTTGAAGGTCGCCAGCGCCTGGCGAGCGAAGGCGCGCGCCTCCTCCGGGGTCTTGCCGCGCATCTCGGCGATGTCGGCGCCGGCGACAAAGGACTTCTCGCCGGCGCCGGTGATCAGCACGGCGCGCAGGTCGTTACGGGTCTCGAGCTCGGCCAGCACGCGCTCGAGCTCACTCAGCACATCGCTGTTCAGGGCATTCAGCGCCTTGGGGCGGCTGATGGTCAGGCGCACGATACCGGCGTTGTCGACCACCTCGATCGGGGTGTCGCTCATGGTGGGGCTCCTTGGCTTGTTGTAGGAAATAACCGTTGTTGAAAGGGGAACACAGCTTAACCCTAGCGAACGCTTGGTTGGGCGGCAATCCCCTCTTCGTCGGGCCAGTCTCAGGCCAGACTCACACCATGCTGACGACGACTCTTCCGCGCACGCGACCGGCAAGAAGCTCTTCTGCCTTGGCGATGGCATCCTCGAGGCCGATGGTCTGCGTGATGGCATCCAGCTGCTCTAGGTCGAGCAACTCACCCAAGCGACGCCACGCCTCGAGCCGTTCCGGCCGCGGCTTCATGACGCTGTCGATACCCGCCAGCGTCACGCCGCGCAGAATGAAGGGCGCGACACTGGAGGGCAGGTCCATGCCTTGGGCCAGACCACAAGCCGCCACGGTGCCGCCGTAGCGTGTTGCTGCCAGAACGTTGGCCAGCGTGTGGCTGCCTACCGAATCAATGGCGCCGACCCAGCGCTCCTTGGCCAGGGGGCGGCCGGGCTCCGACAGCTCACCGCGGTCGATGATTTCCTGGGCGCCCAGCTCTCGCAGGTAGGCCTCCTCCTCGGGGCGACCCGTGGCGGCGATGACGCGATACCCCAGGCGCGACAGCAGGGCAATGGCGTAGCTTCCCACGCCACCGTTGGCGCCGGTCACCAGTACATCGCCGTGCTCGGGTAGAACACCGTTGTTCTCCAGCGCCATGACGGCGAGCATCGCCGTATAGCCTGCGGTGCCGATGGCCATGGCCTGGCGAGCGGAGAAGGCAGTGGGGAGCGGGATCAGCCAGCGACTCTCCAGCCGCGCCTTTTCGGCCAGGCCGCCCCAGTGCCCTTCACCCACACCCCAGCCATTCAGCAGGACGCTGTCGCCCGGTTTGAATTCATCAGACGTCGAGGTTTCGACCGTCCCTGCCAGGTCGATCCCCGGCACCATGGGAAACTTCCTGACCACTGGGCCCTTGCCGGTAATGGCCAGGGCATCCTTGTAGTTGAGGGTGCTGCAGTCGACCTTCACGGTGACGTCACCTTCCGGAAGCTGCGCATCCTCCAAAGTCTGGATTGCGACCCGCTGAGCGTCATCCTGCTTCTCGATCAAGATTGCCTTGAACATCGCGTTTCTCCTCAATATTGAACGGTTCTTTTTTATAGACCGATCGTCTAATTAATGGCGTGCAAAAGAGTTCACCGAGGCAGCCCGTCCAGGTAGCAACGGATAAAGACTTCCATGGGATGGACGCTGCGCTCCAGCCTGGCACGCATGACGGCCCCTTCCCAACCGATCCAGAAGGCTTCGGCGAGCCGGCTACATTCGGCATCCCGAGAAAGCTCACCCGCCGCTTGCGCCTCTTCCAGGCAGCGCGTCAGGCGCTGCTGCCAATCATCCAGGGTGTCTATCAGCCACTGCCGATACCCTTCCGGCAGGCCGCCGACCTCCTGGCCCAGATTGCCCACCAGGCACCCGCGGCGGAAGTCATGACGCGCCATCCCTTCCTTGGCATCGGCAACGAAAGCGTCAATCCGATGCAGCGGTGAAAGCCGCGCATTCAACAAATGACGGTCCAGCTTGTTGGCGAAATAGGCCCCGTAGTGCTCCATGATGGCCCGACCAAAGACTTCCTTGCTGGAAAAATAGTAGTAGAAGGAACCCTTGGGGACACCGACACGCTTGAGAATGCTGTCGATACCCGATGCCGCGAACCCCTGCTCGGTCAGAACCTCGGTGCCGCTGCGAATCAGCTCGGCGCGCGTGTCCTGATCGGCACGCGACGATTTTGGAGGGCGGCCACGGCGTGGCTTGGCGGCAGGTTGATTCATGCCGCACAATATAGACCAATCGTCTATAAAAAGGCAAATACAAGCCGGGTGGCACTTCGCCACCCGGCTTGTATCACGGCATCACATTGCCACTTCAGCTCGCCACTTCAGCTCGCCATTTCAGCTCGGCGCTGTCGACGTGCTCGTGCTACTCGTAGACGTGGAAACCGCGGCCGCTCTTGCGCCCCAAATAGCCGGCGGCCACCATGCGCCGGAGCAGCGGGCAGGGACGGTATTTCGGGTCGCCGAAGCCTTCCTGCAGCACCTCCATGATGGAGAGACAGACGTCCAGGCCGATCAGGTCGGCCAGGGCCAGCGGCCCCAGGGGGTGGGCGGCGCCCAGCTTCATCGACTCGTCGATGTCCTCGGCGCTGGCCACGCCCTCCTGCAGCAGGAAGGCCGCCTCGTTGATCATCGGGACCAGCAGGCGGTTGACCGCGAACCCCGGGGAGTCGGCGATGGCCACGGCAGTCTTGCCCAGCGCCCGGGTCAACGTCTCGATGCGTGCCACGGTGGCATCAGAGGTCTGCTCGGCGCGGATCACCTCGACCAGCTTGAGCACCGGCACCGGATTGAAGAAGTGCATGCCCACGACCCGCTCGGGCTTCTCGCACACCGCGGCGAGCCGGGTCAGCGACAGCGACGAAGTGTTGGAAGCGAGGATCGCATCGTGGCTCAGCCGGCTCAGGTCGCGGAACAGCTTCTCCTTGAGCGCCGGCTGCTCCGGGGCGGCCTCGATAATCACTTCGCAGTCGCGCAGGGCATCCAGGGCGGTGGAGGTGGACAGACGCGCCATAGCGGCGTCCTTGTCGGCATCGGAGAGCTTCTCCTTGGCCACCAGCTTGCCAAGCCCCTTGTCGATGCTGCCGCGGGCCCGCTCGAGCTGCTCGTCGGCGACGTCATAGAGCTGGACATCGAAGCCGCTCTGCACCAGCACCTGGGCGATGCCCTGCCCCATGGTGCCCGCGCCTACTACGCCGATCGGTTGTTGGCTCATTGCACTCTCTCCTCGTGATGGTGGGTCTTGGTGCTATGACAATTACTGGTTGCGCGCTTCTTCGCGCAGCACGAATTTCTGGATCTTGCCGGTGGAGGTCTTGGGCAGATCGGTGAAGATCACCGTCTTCGGCGCCTTGAAACCCGCCAGGCGTTCGCGGCAGTGGGCGATGATATCGGCCTCGGTCACCTCGCCAAAGCCCACCTTGAGCTTGACGAAAGCACAGGGAGTCTCCCCCCACTTCTCGTCGGGCTTGGCCACCACCGCGGCCTCTTCCACCGCGGGGTGCGAGTAGATGGCGTCTTCCACCTCGATGGTGGAGATGTTCTCGCCCCCGGAGATGATGATGTCCTTGGAGCGATCCTTGATTTCGATGTAGCCGTCCGCGTGCCACACGGCCAAGTCGCCGGTATGGTACCAGCCGCCTTCCATGGCCTGCTCGGTAGCCGCGGGGTTCTTCAGATAGCCCTTCATCATGTTGTTGCCGCGCATCAGGATCTCGCCGATGGTCTCGCCGTCCTTGGGTGCCGGCTCCAGGGTGTTGGGGTCGGCCACGCAAAGCGCTTCCAGCATGGGGTAGCGCACGCCCTGGCGGGACTTGAGCTTGGCCCGCTCCTCCATGGGCAGCTCATCCCAGGCCTCACGCCAGGCGCAGGAGGTCACCGGGCCATAGACCTCGGTGAGGCCGTAGACGTGGGTCACGTCGATGCCCAGCGTCTCCACGCCGGCGATCACCGAGGCCGGCGGCGCGGCCCCAGCGGTGGTGACCTTCACCGGATGATCGAACTGGCGCTTCTCCTCGTCCGGCAGGTTGACCAGGCCGTTGAGCACGATGGGCGCGCCGCTGAAGTGGCTGACGCCCTCGTCGGCGATCAGGTCCATGACCTTCTTGGGCTCCACCTTGCGCAGGCAGACATTGGTGCCGGCGGTGGCGGCGATGGTCCAGGGGAAGCACCAGCCGTTGCAGTGGAACATCGGCAGGGTCCAGAGATAGACCGGGTGGTGGGGCATCGCCCACACCAGGATGTTGCTGACGGCGTTGAGATAGGCGCCGCGGTGATGGTAGACCACGCCCTTGGGCTTGCCGGTGGTGCCGGACGTGTAGTTGAGCGAGATTGCCTGCCATTCGTCCTCGGGCAGCCGATAGGGATAGGCCGGGTCGCCCTCGGCCAGCAGCGTCTCGTACTCGAGTTCGCCGATGGCGCGGCCGTCGGCCATGAACTGCTCGTCCGCCACGTCGATGATCAGCGGCTTGTTGTCGAGCTTGGCCACCGCCTCCTCGATGACATCCGCAAACTCCGGGTCGACCAGGATCGCCTTGGCCTCGCCGTGCTCGAGCATGTAGGCGATGGCGTCGGCATCCAGACGAATGTTCAGAGTGTTGAGCACGCAGCCCGCCAGTGGCACCCCGAAGTGGGCCTCGAACATCGCCGGCACGTTGGGCAACATCGCTGCCACCGCCTGGCCGGGCTGGACACCGCGCTTCTCAAGCGCCGAGGCGAGCCGCCGGCAGCGCTCCCAGGTGGTGCCCCAGTCGCGGCGGATCTCGCCGTAGACCATCGCCGGGTAATCCGGATAGACCGAGGCGGTGCGCTCGATGAAGGTCAGCGGCGAGAGCGCCACATGGTTGGCGGGGGTCTTGGGCAGGCCCTGTTCGAAGATGCTCTGGCTCATGGCTGGCTCCGTGGCGTGGCGTGGAATCGGGTTCGGAAAGATCACCGCCGGCACAGGGCCGGCGGCGAATCGATGCGGGGTCAGTGGGCGGCGGCGTCGAAGGCGGACAGGCTCTCCATGCCGGCCTCGATCACCGCACGCTGGGCGCGGCCTACCGGCAGCCACTGGCGAATAGCATAGTCGGCGCTCTGGCACTTGGCCCGATAGAACGGCTCATCGCGGCCCTCGGCGATGGCCGCGCTGGCCTTGAGCGCCGCCTCGCCCATCTGCCAGGCGCACAGAACATGCCCGGCCAGGTTGAGGAAGGGGGTGGCGTAGGCCTGGACGGCATCGGCGCCCTGCTCGGCATCGGCGCCCGCCGCCAGCACTACGGCCATGGCGGCTCGCAGGTCGGCGGCACCCCCGGCAAGGCTCTCGCCCAGCGCGGCGTGCTCAACGCTTTCCTTGAGCGCCGCGGCGGTGGCCTCGACGTCGTCGATCAGACTCTCGATGGCAGCCCCGCCGTCGCGCTGCAACTTGCGCCCGGCCAGGTCCAGGGCCTGGATGCCGTTGGTGCCCTCGTAGATCGGCGCAATGCGGGCATCGCGCAGCAGTTGGGCAGCGCCGGTTTCCTCGATGAAGCCCATGCCGCCGTGCACCTGCACGCCCAGCGAGGCGATCTCCACGGCCTGGTCGGTGGAAAAGCTCTTGACCACCGGAATGAGCACGTCGACCCGTGCCTGGGCGGCGGCGCGATCGCCGTCATCCGAGGCGTGGCGGGCTAGATCGAGTTGGGCAGCGCAGTAGAGGGCCAGCGCACGCAGCGCATCGGTGCGCGCGCGCATGGAAAGCAGCATGCGGCGCACGTCCAGGTGATCGCTAATGGTGCAGTCGCTGCGCCCGGAGCGCGGGCTGCGGCCCTGAACACGTTCAAGGGCGTAGGCGAACGCATGCTGACAGGCGCGCTCGGCCACGCCGATGCCCTGGATGCCCACCTTGTGGCGCGCCTCGTTCATCATGGTGAACATATGATTGAGGCCGCGGCCCTCTTCGCCCACCCGATAACCGATGGCGCCGTCTTTCTCGCCGAAACTCAGGGTGCAGGTAGGAGAGCCGTGGATGCCCAGTTTGTGTTCGATGGAGGCGCAGACCACATCGTTACGCTCACCCAGGGAACCATCGGCATTGACCAGAAACTTGGGGACTAGAAACAGCGAGATGCCCTTGTTGCCCTCGGGGGCATCGGGCTTGCGCGCCAGGACCAGGTGGACGATGTTCTCGGCGGCGTCGTGGTCACCCCAGGTGATATAGATCTTCTGGCCGAAGAGCCGATACTGGCCGGAACCATCCTCGCTAGGCACGGCACGGGTGCGCACCTTGGAGAGGTCTGAGCCCGCCTGGGACTCCGTGAGGTTCATGGTGCCGGTCCAGGTGCCTTCCACCAGCTTCGGCAGATAGATGGCCTGCTGTTCCTCGCTGCCGTGGTGGGCCAAGGCCTCGATGGCGCCGGCGGTGAGCATGGGACACAGGCCCAGCGCCATGTTGGCGCCATGCAGCATCTCTTGCACAGCGCTGGCCACTACCTCGGGCAGTCCCTGGCCGCCCAGCGCCTCTGAGACGCCGATGCCGTTCCAACCGCCCTCGGCGTAGGCCTGATAGGCCCCGATGAAGCCATCGGGCAGAGTGACGCTGCCATCGTCGTGGCGGGTGCAGCCCTGGCGGTCGCCGGTGTCGTTAAGGGGGCCCCATACCTCACCGGCCAACCGGGCGGCCTCCTCCAGCACGGCTTCCACCAGATCGGGGCTGGACTCCTCGAAGCCGGGCAGCGAGAGCGAGCCGAACGCCAGCAGCTCTTCCAGTACGAAGCGGATATCGCGAACGGGGGCAGCATAATAGTTCATGGGAGCACCTTAGGGGAAAATGATAGCGACGATAGTAGATTCACTACTTTTCGCCGGCCATTATCCTAAAGTCTTAGCTGCGTTCGCTAAACCGCTCGAATCCCGGCAGCTCCGCCTGAGCGGACTCCTCTTCCTGCTCCACCTCGTCGAAATAGGCGACGTGCGTTTCGTCGGCCGCCGGCGGGCCAACCATCGGCTCGGCCACCTCCACCTCGGGCACCGCCCCGGAAAGATCTTCCATATGCTCGTGATCGGTTGCCCCCTGCAGTTGCTCCTCCGTGACCGCCAGCTCGGCCCCCGCCGAGGACATGGGCGTGGAGGGCGAGAACGGTGCCACCGGCACCGGAGCAGGGCGTACGCTTCGCCGCCAGCCGAAGAAGGCCACCAGGAACAGGCCCAGGGCGCCGAAGCTCCAGAACAGACCGGCATCACCCAAAACACCCATCACCGGCGAAATCAGCGGCGGGCTGAGCGCCGAGCCGATGGCGTTGATCAGCAGCAGGCCCTGGCTCATGCGCACCAGGGCGCCAGCGGGCGCCCGGTCGGCGGCATGGCCCACGGCCACCGGATAGAGCGAGAAGACCCCACCCCCAAGAAGGAACAGCAAGGCGGCCAGGCTCCACAGATTCAGTGGCAGCCACAGCACCGCCGCGGAGATCAGCGTGCAGAAGGCGCCGATGATAATCAGCACCAGCTGGCGGTCGTGGCGATCCGACCAGCGCCCGACCGGGTACTGCAGCAACATGGCGCCAAGCACCACCATCGCCATCATCTGGCCGATCCGGTCCACCGGCAGGCCGATGCGCTGCAGATAGAGCGGCAGCAGGGAGTAGACACCTGCCACCGCGATGCCGGAGCCGAAGCTGCCCATCACCCCGGTGGGGGTCAGGGTGATCAGGCGCAGTGGCGAGAGTGGCTCGGCTTTTTCGATCAGCGGCGATACCCGCGGGATCATCGCCATGGGCAGCACGGAGAGCGAGGCCAGCATGCCGATCACCATAAAGGAGGCCGCTCCGCCCATGGCCTCGGTGACACCCAAAAGCAGCTGTCCGAGCACGCCGGCGGCGTAGAGCGAAATCATGTAGAGCGCCAGCAGGCGTCCGCGGACCTTCTGGTCGCCGGCAGAAAGCAGCCAGCTCTCGATGACCAGATAAACCCCCACCGTGGCCCAACCGCCGACCAAGCGCAGCGCGAACCAAGCCGATGGGTGATCCACCAGCCCCTGCAGCAGCACGGTGACCGCCACCAGCGATGCGAAACTGCCATAGGCACGGATATGGCCGATCCGCAGCAGCAGCCGATCGTTGAGCATGGCCCCTAGCGCCAGGCCGATGAAGTAGGCCGAGGAGACCCAGCCGATGACCACCGCCGACTCGCCGGCAGCGTCCAGGCGCAGGGTGATCACCGTGGCCAGAAAGCCATTGCCAATGCCGAGAATAAAGAGCCCGAGAAGCGGCGCCAGGGCCATGGTCAGCAGTTGCGGCGACATGGGATGCCTCACATCGAGAGGGAAAACAGAAAGGGTGGCAGAAAGAGGGAACTCTCGCCTGCCCGGCGAACCGGCAACAGTGCCTCGGCTGGCCAGAGAGAAACCGAAGCGCGCGAATCATACGCCCGATTGACGGCGAGTCAATCGCTTTCCCGCGGACACCTCACGAGCCGAGAATGGACTCCCCTATGGCCAGGCATCTCCTCCATATCGTCGGCACCCGAAACAACGGGTCAGTTTTTCTGAAACAGCACCACATCCGCGGCGGGAAACTCAACGGTCATTCCCCACTCGTCGGCCAGCCAGCAGAAGGTGGCCTCGCTAAAGAAGGCCACGTGGGTAGGGTCGAGGATATAGTGCCAGCGTGTGAACGCCTCTCGGTCGGTGACCCGCTTGGTCATCACCCCAAGCCAGCCAGCGGCACGCAGCAGGCCCGTCAGCCGCGCCAGCTCCCGGCCGGGCGCGAACAGATGTTCGACCACCTCGGTGGCGGTGATGAAGTCGTATTCGCCCACCAGCACAGTGTCATCCGGTGCATAGAAGGGATCGTAGATCGCCATGGGGTGCCCCGCCTCCTCGAACATCACAGACAGCGTCGGCCCCGGGCCGGCACCGAAGTCGAGCCCTCGGGCGCCGGGTGCCAGCTTCTCGCCCAACGGCTCGGCGAGCCGCGCCAGGAAGCGGCGATAGCCCTCATCGTCGGGCGAGTTCTCATGCAGATCGTAGACCGCCCGCTCCTCTTCCGGACCCAGCCGGAAGACCGGCGGCACGAACACCAGGGAACAGCAGTGACACTGATGGTACTCACGACGCCTATCGCGGTGATAGAAGTGCGTGTCGCCAGATGCGCATAGCGGGCAAGTCGGCATCGTCGTATCCTCTGTGCCAGAACATTTTTTCCAAGGAGTTGTGAATGCTGTCAGGTCTAGACCATCTGGTCATCACCGTGACCGACATTTCCCGGGCCGTGGACTTCTACTCACGGGTATTGGGGCTGGAAGTGCGCTACCGCGACCGCGAGCGCGTCGACCTGATCCTGGGCGACCTCGCCCTGCGCCTGCACTGGACCGACACCGATATCGAACCTCGTGCCGCCACGCCAACCCCCGGCAGCATCGACATCTGCCTGCGCAGCCTGCTGCCGCTGGAGGAAGTGGCCCGTCACCTGGCAGCGCTGGAGGTGGAGGTCGAACTCGGCCCGGTCCCACGCCAGGGCGCCACCGGCATGCTGGAGTCGCTCTACCTGCGCGACCCGGACGGCAACCTGATCGAGATCAGCCGTCCCCAGCGCCAGGAGAGCCCCACGGAAGACGCCGGCGACTGAGCCGTCCGCCCGGCCGCCGGTGGCAATGTTCCCGGCGGCCGGTATCATGGGTGCCTGACATCTGCCCATCTTCAGGGACGACCCATGAACGACGATTTCCGAAATGACGAGGTCAAGAACGACAACGTCATCATCGAACCCAACAAGACGCCCGATACCACCATGCCCATGGTGGTCTACGCCCTTTACCTGCTCAGCTTCGTGGTGGGTTTCTCCTCGGTGATCGGCGTAGTGATCGCCTACGTCTATCGCGGCAAGGGGCCGGCGTGGCTCGACGAGCACTACCGCTACCAGATTCGCACCTTCTGGATAGGCCTGCTCTACGCCACTATCGCCTCCCTGCTGGTACTGGTGGCCATCGGCGTCCCGCTGCTGATCGCCCTGGCGGTATGGCTGATTGTGCGCTGCGTAAAGGGCTTCCGGAGCCTGCAGGAGAAACGTGCACCAAACAACGTGGATACCTGGTTGTTCTAGGCAAGGACCCATGCGATATGGCCGAGACCCGCTCCCATTCCCATCCCCATCGAGCCCGCGCCATCGCCGCGCTGTGGAAGGCGCTGGCCGGTCGACGGCTGTCCAGCCTGTGGGGGCTATCGCGGATCATTGGCCCGCTGGTCCACCGTTTCAGCCGCCGCGAGCGCCAGGTCACCGAGATCAACCTGCGCGAGGCCTACCCCGAGCAAGATGAGGCCGGGCGCCGCCGGTTGGCGCGGGCGAGCCTGACTCACTCTGCCGCCACCATGCTGGAGCTGGGCTTCGCCTGGATGGGTGACCCGGCGCGGGTCGAGGCGTCAATCCTCGCCGTGCACGGCCGCGAGCTGCTTGACGTAGCTCGCGCCGAGGGCCGCGGAGTCATCGTGCTGGCCCCGCACTTCGGCAACTGGGAGGTGCTCAATTTCTGGCTTTCCGGCCACTTCCCCTTCACCGCCATGTACGAGCCGCCGAAGATCGCCGAGCTCGACGCCGTGACCCGCCAAGGGCGCGAGCGCATGGGTGCAAGCCTGGTTCCCACCAATCCCCGTGGCGTCGCCGCCCTGCTCAAGGCGCTCAAGCGCTGCGAGGCGATTGGCATTCTGCCCGACCAAGAGCCCGACTGGGGCAGCGGGGTCTTTGCGCCCTTCTACGGCCGCCCAGCCTACACCGCCACCCTGCTGCCAAAGCTGGTGGCACGCACCGAGGCCCGGGTGGTCACCGGCGTCGCGCGGCGCGTCTCCGGCCGCGGCTTCGAGCTCCACTTCCTCGCCGCCGACGAGCGCGTCTATGCCACCGACGAGCGCGAGTCCGCCACCGGCGTCAACGCCTGTGTGGAGGCCGCCATCGCACTGGACCCGGCCCAGTACCAGTGGGAGTACAAGCGCTACCGCAAGGTGGTAGAAGAGCAGCAGGGACATCCCCGGCATCCGGAGTTTCGGCTCTACTAGACACGCGACGTCAGACACGCGACGTCACCCGACCTATCGACCAAAGTCCTCATGCAGCCAGCCCCGCAGGGCATCCAGCCCAGCGGACGCCTCGCCCGTTCCGGGCAGCATCCCGGGTACGAAGCCCCGAGCCAGGAAGGGGTCGAGCAGCCTGGCGTCACCGCTGATCACATGCACCGGCACGCCGAAGCCGGCGTCGTCGCCGACAATCAGCGGCGCAGGGGGGTGGTCGCCCAACAGGATCAGCAGGGTGTCGTCATCCACGAACGCTTCGGCCCAGCGGGCGCTGGCGTGTAATGCGTAATCGATGGACAGAGCATAGTGGTCGCGCACGCGCTCCATGTCCTGCCAGAGCACGTCGGGCGGGTCGCCGGCCTCCTCCCAACGATAAAAGATGCTGCCATCCCCTACGTCGTCCCAGTTGTCGAGCACAGGAATGATCGGGGTCCAGGGCGCATGGCTCGAGATCAGGGCGATCTGGGCGAATAGGGGTTCTACCGCCGGTCCACGGATACGCTGTTCGAAGTGGTGCAAGGTGAACTGGTCGGGCATGGTCACCCAGTTGAGGGGCGGCCCGGCGTAGTCGATATCGGCGGCGGCGTGGATCTCGTCGAAACCGTAGGCCACTCCCTCAGGCCAGGCCATGGTAATGGCGGGCATCACGGTCAGGGTGCGGTGGCCGGTGGCGCGGAAGTCGTCCACCAGGGTGGGGCGCCCGCTTTCCAACATCAGCCGGTACCACAGCGAATTGTCGATCTCGAGCCCCCCCAGGGAGCTGGCATGGGCGAGCCAGGACTGCCCGCCCCGGATCGGCGCGTCCAGCATCCCCGTGGCCACCGATAGCCCGGCAGCCTCCAGGCGCTGGGCCATCTCCTCGAGTCGCGGCACCACCACCTCGCTGAAGCGCGGATCGCGCAGGGCCGAGGCCCCGTAGGACTCAACGAACACCAGCAGCACGTCCCGACCGGTGAGCCCCGGCAGCGCGGTGGCTTGGGTGGGTGCGGCCGCCATGCGAGAGGAGAAATCACGGTGGGCACGATGAGTATCGACCAGCTGCTGGCCCTGGAAGCGCAGGGTGTCCATGGCCGGCGCCCGCGCGACGGGCAGCCAGCGGTGATGGTGCCACTGGGCCGCCATCAGGGCAGTGCTGGCCACCACCAGCAAGACCGCGACCAGCGCCACCGCGACGCCAGGCGACTGCTGCTGGCCGATACGCAGTCCGCAGTTCAGCGCCCAGCCGCCAAAGCCGATCACCAAAAGGGCGGTGAGCGAGGCGGCCCAGGCCGCCCAGATCCCGAGGTTGCCCTCCAGCAGGTGGAACACCGAACGCAGCAGCGGCACATCCAGATAGAGATTCAACGAGCGCCCAAAGGCCAGGTGGGTCGCCACATCACCGAAGCCAACAAGCACCGCCACCAGCACGATGAGGGTCAGCAACGGACGCAGCCAGCCCAGCCGGCCGGCCGGCAGCAGCAACACCAGGGCCCCGATCAGCACTGCCTCCAGGGCGACCCAGCGGGTGGATATCTCCCCGAAGCGAAGCCACAGGGGCAACAGCAGCAGCAGGTTGAGCAGGACGGCAACGCCCAGAAGTCGCAGCATCGCGTGAGAATCCTTTAGAGTCAGGTCATCGGAGTGGCGTGTTGGGCTACTTTCACAGGTCAGTCTGCGGAAAAACAGTGTACATATGGCATAGTATGTACAAGCATTGTCTCACAAAGGCCGGCACCTGCCACGCGTGCAGGATGCGCCGTCCGCAACGACACTGAGCCAGCAATCTCGGGAGAGAGACGCGATGCCTCTGAAACGACACCTCTGCCTGGCCGCCTGTTTGCCGATGGCACTGCTGCTGGTGCTGGCCAGTCCGGCCGCCGCCGAGACAGCCCCCCGGCAGGTCGAAGACCTCTTCAACACGGTCGCCGAGCAGGCCGAGGCGTTGTCGCAACACCCCTATGACGCCGGCACCGGTGCACTGCCCGAGGCCCTGCGCGACCTCGACTATGACACCTATCGGCAGATCCGCTTTCGTCCCGAGGCTGCCCTGTGGGGCGACGAGGGGCTCTTCTCGGTGCAGCTCTTCCACACCGGCTTCCTGTTCCAGTCGCCGGTCCATCTGCACACGGTTGAAGATGGCGAGGTAACGTCCCTGGCATTCGACCCAGTCCGCTTTCGCTACGATGACGCGGCCGCCGACTTGCCTCTGCAAGATCTGTCGGGGGCCGGCCACGCCGGCTTCCGTCTGCACTTCCCCCTCAACCGCGCCGAGTATCACGACGAGTTTGCGGTCTTCCTGGGCGCCTCCTACTTTCGCCTGGTGGGTCGCGACCAGGGATATGGCCTCTCAGCGCGCGGCCTGGCCATCGACACCGCCCTGCCCCGCGGCGAGGAGTTCCCGGCTTTCCGCGAGTTCTGGCTGGTCAAGCCGGCCCTGGATGCCAACCGCATGACGGTGCTCGCCCTGCTCGACAGCCCTTCTCTTGCCGGCGCCTATCGCTTCGACATCGTCCCGGGTCGCGACATCCAGATGGAGGTGACGGCCCGGCTGTTCGCCCGCCGCGACGTGGAACGGCTCGGCGTGGCGCCTTTGACCAGCATGTTCGCCCACGGCGATACCACGGCCCGCGCCGTGGATGACCATCGCCCAGCGGTGCATGACTCCGACGGCCTGCTGGTGCATACCGGCCGCGGCGAATGGATCTGGCGGCCGCTCACCAATCCCCGCTCGCTGCGCGTCTCATCACTGCTCGATAGCGATCCCCGCGGTTTCGGTCTGGCCCAGCGAGAACGCAACTTCGATCGCTACCTGGATCTTGAGGCTCGCTACGAGCGCCGCCCCAGCCAGTGGGTGCAACCCCTGAGCCCCTGGGGAGCAGGCCGTGTGCAGCTGGTGGAGATTCCCGCACCGGACGAGACCCACGACAATATCGTCGCCTACTGGGTCAGTGACGCCCCGCTACGCGCCGGCGAAAACCGTGAGCTGCACTACCTTACCCACACCTTCGGCACCGAGCTGACTCAGCCCATGCCGGCCAGGGTCATCCGCACTCGTCAGGGCTGGGGGGGCGTGCCCGGAGATCTCAATCCGCCGCCGCGCAGCAGGCGCCACTTCATGGTCGACTTCGCCGGTGGGGAGCTTCAGGGGCTGGCAGCAGATCAGCCTGTCGAGGCCAAGCTCTCGACCAACCGCGGCGAGATCCACCACCTGCAGGCGCGCGCCCTGCCGGACGGCCGCGGCTGGCGCGCCTCCTTCCGACTCGACCCCGACGGGCGACAGCCCAGCGATCTACGGCTTCAGCTAAGTCTGCGCGGCGAGCCCATCAGCGAGACCTGGAACCATGTCTGGCATCCCGACGAGCAGCGCTAGGCTAGCCGCCCGCCGCGGCAACCGCGCCAGCGACCGGCTTCCCTGGTTGGCTGCGCGCCGGGCGCTGCTGGCCGGCCTGGTATGTCTCACCACGCTGATCGGCGCGGGGCTGATGTGGCGCATCCTTCAGCCGGGCAGCGTCACGCCGCTACAATGGGGCATTCTTGCGCTCTTCACCGCCATCTTTGCCTGGGTGGCCGTGGGCTTCTGGACCGCCGTTGCCGGCTTCCTGCTGCTGCTCACCGACCGTGACCCGCTGACCCTGGCACGCCGCCCGCGGGTAGCCGCCGAGAGAACCCTACCGATTACCCGGGGTACCGTGCTGGCCATGCCGATCCACAACGAGTCGCCCGAGGGGGTGGTCGCCGCACTCTCGGCCACCGCCGAGTCGCTGATCGCCACCGGCGAGGCCCACCACTTCGCGCTTTTTGTGCTCAGCGATACCACCGACCCAGCCATCGCCAAGGCCGAGGCCACCGCCATCGCCGGGCTGCAATGGCACCTCGAGGGCCGCCTGACCGTGCACTATCGACGCCGCGACAACAACGCCGGACGCAAGGCCGGCAACCTGGCGGAGTTCTGTCGCCGCTGGGGGGCGGCCTTCGATTTCATGGTGGTGCTCGACGCCGACAGCCGCATGGACGGCAAGACGCTGCTGGGTCTGGTACGTGCCCTGCAGGCTCGCCCCGGCGTGGGGCTGATCCAGACGGTGCCGCTGCCGGTGCGCCAGGTCACCCTGTTTGGCCGCCTGTCGCAGTTCGCGGCCAGCCTCTACTCCCCCATGCTGGCCGCCGGCCAGAGCGCTTGGCAGGCCGACGCGGCCAACTATTGGGGACACAACGCCATCCTGCGCGTACGCGCCTTCATGGACCATGCCGGCCTGCCCCACCTGCCCGGCCGCCCCCCCCTGGGCGGCGAGATCCTCAGCCATGACTTCGTGGAGGCCGCCCTGCTGCGCCGGGCCGGCTGGGAGGTCCAGCTAGAGACGCGTCTGACGGGTAGCTTCGAGGAGATGCCCGGCAACCTGCTCGACTTTGCGAGACGCGACCGACGCTGGACCCAGGGGAACCTGCAGCATCTCCGCCTGCTGTCGGCACCGGGCCTGCATGGCCTGAGCCGGCTGCACTTCCTGCTCGGCGCCACCGCCTTCATCTCGTCGCTACTGTGGCTCGGCATCGTGCTCGCCGGCAGCCTGGACGCCATGCTGATCGCCCGCAGCGAACCAACCTACTTCGGCAGCGCCGAACAGCTCTTCCCCTTCTGGCCCCAGGCGCAGCCGGAGCTGATCGCCGCCCTGCTGGCCATGACCGCCACCCTGCTGCTTCTGCCCAAGCTGCTGGGCCTGCTGCTGGCCCTGGGGCGGCGCGCCGGCGGCTACGGTGGCCGAGCTCGCCTCGTCGCCAGCGTCGTGCTGGAGGGCCTCGCCGCCATACTGCTCGCCCCGATCATGATGGCCTTCCACAGCGCCTTCGTGATCGGCGTGCTGACCGGCACCAGCGTCGATTGGGGCGCCCAGGATCGTGAAGGTCGCGCCGTGACCTGGCGGCAGGCGCTACGCCACACCGCGCTCTTCGCCATTCTCGGTGGAGTATGGATCGCCCTGGTGCAGTGGCAGGTGCCGATGCTGGTCTGGTGGCTATCGCCGGTCTGGGTGGGCCTGGCGCTGGCACCGATGCTGGTGGTGGCAAGCGGCAGCCGGCGCCCGGCGGCGCTGCTGGCCCGGCTCGGCCTGCTGCGCACCCCGGAGCCCCAGGCCTATGCCGCTCTGCTGGGCGAGAGGCAGGCAAAGATGCTGGAAGAGCGGTCGGATGACATCGCCAGCGACACAGCCGATGCTGAGACGCCGGCCCCCCGGCCACCACCCCCCGAATGCCCGGGTGAAATGCCCAGCCAGCCCCTACACAAGGAATCTTGATGACCGCCAATCTTTCGCTGGCCCGCCTGCGCCAGGGCTACGGCATCGCCCGCTCGCTGGTGATCTACTGGCGACCGGGCCGGCAGCGGTCGCTGCGCCGCCTTTATTCTGGCTTCGTCGGGCCCGGCGACCTGGCCTTCGACGTGGGCGCCCACCTGGGGGATCGTACGGCGGCCTTCCAGGCGCTGGGGGCCCGGGTGGTGGCCCTGGAACCTCAGCCAGGGCTTTATCGCTGCCTGGTGCAGCTGGTGGGTGCTCGCCCCGGGATCACCCTGCTGCCCTGGGCCGCCGGTGCCACCCCCGGCCAGGCAGAGCTGGCCGTCAGCGAAGCCAACCCCACCGTCTCTACCCTGGCCCACGAGTGGCGAGCCACCATCGGGGGGCGCAATCCAGGCTTCAAGGACGTGCGCTGGGAGAGCCGCCGGCACGTGAAGGTGACCACCCTGGACGCGTTGATCGCCGAACACGGCACGCCGCGCTTCTGCAAGATCGACGTGGAGGGGTTCGAGGCGGAGGTGCTGGCGGGGCTCTCTACGCCTCTGGAAGGCGTCTCGGTGGAATTCATGGCCGGCGCCCTGGAGGTCTCCCGGCAGTGCGTGACTCGCCTGGCCGAGCTGGGGGACTATCGCTTCAATGCCATCGAGGGGGAGCGGCGGGCATTTCGCTGGCCCGCCTGGCAGACAGCGGACGCCACCCTCGAGTGGCTCGAACGTGGCGCCGACGGACTCGCCTCCGGCGACCTTTATGCGCGCCTGGCCGCCCCGAATACGATGCCGACCCTCGAGCCATCGACCCCGGAGCCCACCTCATGACCGATTCCCACACCGAGACTCCGCCGGCCTTTCCTCGCTGGCAGGACCTGACTAGCCGGGAGCTTGCCGCCCTGCCCAAGGAGAGTGTAGCGGTGATGGTGCTGGGCGCCATCGAGCAGCACGGCGCCCACCTGCCGCTTTCCACTGACCTGGATATCGGCGAGGGGCTGCTGACCGCCGCCCTCGAGGCTCTGCCGGCGGGCTTCCCGCTGGTGCAGTTGCCCCCCATGGCGGTGGGCGCCAGCGATGAGCACCTGAGTTTTCCCGGCACCCTGAGCCTCTCGCCGGAACTGGCCATCGCCACCCTGGAGGCCCATGGCGACGCCGTGGCCCGGGCCGGCTTCCGGCGTCTGGTGTGGCTCAACAGCCACGGCGGCAACAAGGCGGTGATGGACCTGGCCGCCCTGCGGCTGCGCCGCCGGCACGGCCTGCTGGTGGTCAAGGCCCACTACACCCGCATGCCTTTGCCGGAAGGACTGCCGGAGGCGACACTGCCGGCCGAGGAGCTGCGCCACGGCCTGCATGGCGGGGCACTGGAGACCGCCTTGATGCGCCATCTGGCGCCGGAGAAAGTTCGCCTGGACCACCTGGCCAGCCCGATCTCGCGGGGGCAGGCCATGGCGGACGAAGGTCAGCTACTGGGCCCAGAGGGTGAGGCAGCCTTCGCCTGGCTGGCCGAGGACCTGCATCCCAAAGGCGTGGTGGGCAACGCCGGTCTGGGCACTGCCGAACTGGGCAAACGCCTGGTAACTCACTATGCCCGACGCATCGCCCGAGTGCTGATCGAGACCCGCGCAATGCGCCTCGAACGCATCAGCGGCGGGCCCTGAAGACCTCGTCGAGCAGATGGCCGGCACGCTCGGCCTTGGCACTCAAGTAACGATGGTTGTGATCGTTGAGGGTGCCGTATAGCGCCTGGCGCTCGACCACCTCGATACCGCCCTCGGCCAGTGCCGCCATCTTGAGGGGATTGTTGGTCATCAGCTGAACGCGGCGGATGCCCAGTGCGTCCAGCATGTCCACCGCCACTCCGTAACGCCGTTCGTCCTCGCCGAAGCCGAGGATCTGATCGGCATCCAGGGTGTCGAGGCCGCTGTCTTGAAGGGTGTAGGCGCGCAGTTTGTTGGCCAGACCAATCCCGCGCCCCTCCTGGGCCAGATAGAGCAGCACGCCGCCGCCCACGGCGTCAATTTCGGCCACGGCGGTGCGCAATTGCTCGCCGCAATCGCAGCGCAGGCTGCCGAACAGATCGCCGGTGAGGCAGGCGGAGTGCAATCGCAGCGGCACGGGCACCCCCGGCGCGTCCAGTGCCGGATCGCCGATCACCACCGCCACGTGCTCGCGCAGCCCGTCGGGTTCGCGGAACAGGATGAATCGGCACTCGAAGGCATCGGCCAGAGGGATTCGGGCATCGCTGACCCGTCGTAGCATCCCGCCGGCGCCGTCCAGGCAGCGCGCCGCCTGCTCGGCCTCTACCGCCAGCAGGGTGCCGTCCGTCACCGCCGCCGCCACCGAAGCCCGCCGGGACTCCGCAACCCTTGCCACCAGCGCCGAGGGAATCAGCAGCGCCCGACGCATCAGCGCCAAGGCCGCCAGGTCGGCCGACTCCGCCGGCTCCAGGGCCAAACGGCATTCGGACAGCGCCGCTTCCCCGAGAGTCGCCGCCGGCGCGGCCCCGAAGGCCAGGGCGGCCAGGCGCCCTGAGGCCAGTCCGTCGGGCAGCGGCAGACGGGCCGCCTCTTTGGCGCTTCCCTGGCCGGCGTCTCCCTGGCCGGCGTCTCCCTGGCCGAGAATTGCCAGGCGATGGCGCGTCAGCACCAGCGCCGGCGATGTGCCGGCCAGTTCGCCCAGCCGCGAGGCGGCCGCTTCTGCAGCTCCCTCGATGGCCTGAACCAACACCCTGGACTCACCGGCGATAATCAGCACCGGTAGCCCCCGTCGTAGATCAAAGATGGCCCGTTCAACCTGATGCATCGCTCTCTCCTGGTGGTATCGATGCGCTTTGCGTCGCGCCGGGATACTGCGCATGATGGCAGCCAGCTACCCGACAGGAGGCCCCATGGGCGCCACTGACCCGACGCTGTCCCTGAATGAGGCCTGGCAGGCCCTTCTCCATGCCGCCCACCCCGACGGGGAGGCCACGGCGATAGCCGACCTGAATCTCTCCCCGGCCGGCTGGCAGGCCAAACGTTCTCTCTCGCCGCAGGCACGCGACCTGCTCGACTGTCTCCTCCCGCTGGCCACGTGGAACGGCCGGCTGGCCGTCGCCCAGCTCGGCCAGAGCCTGGACGGACGCATCGCCACCGAGAGCGGGCACTCCCACTTCATCAATGGGCCGGAGAGCCTGGTACACCTGCACCGGCTGCGCGCCCTGGTGGATGCCGTCGTGGTCGGCGCGGGCACCGCCAGCGAGGATGACCCGCGCCTGACCGTGCGCCACGTGGGCGGACCCCAACCGATCAGGGTAATCGTCGATCCTCGCGGCCGGGTGGCGCCTGACCGCCTCCTGCTGTGCGACCCCGAGGCGCCGACGCTGCATCTGCACGGCGAAGGGGCGCAACCGAAGGGGCGGGCGAGCGCGCACGTGCAGCGTCTGGCGCTGCCGCTGGTAGACGGCGCCTTTGCTCCGGCCGGCGTGCTCGATGCCCTGGCCGGCCGAGGCCTTGAGCGCGTGCTGATCGAGGGCGGCGGGATCACGGTGTCGCGCTTCCTCGAAGCCGGCGTGCTCCATCGTCTGCACCTGCTGATAGCGCCACTGCTGATCGGCTCCGGCCGACCGGGGCTCGTCATGACGCCTATCGACACCCTGCATGAAGCGCGCCGTCCCCCGTCGCGGACCTTCCGCTGCGGCGACGACACCCTCTTCGATCTCGCTCTCGAGGCTGCCGCCCCCTGACCCGCCGTGCCTGGTGGCAGCGACGCCCGGTACCGCCCGCGCCCGTCGGCGCAGCAGTACCAGGCCGCCCGGCAGGCTTGCCGCCAGCACAATGACACCGTAGGCCATGGAGACCGCCACGCCCTGGGCCGGCGGCAGGCCCGCCATCCCCCAGACCAGGGCGGCAGCCCCCTCGCGGACGCCCCAGCCGGCCAGTGACAGCGGAATCAGCATCGCCAGCAGCACCGGGGGCACCAGCCCCAGCAGCGTGCCAAGGGGCAGATCGACACCGATCGATCGAGCGGCGCAGACGAAGACCAGGGCGTAACTGACCACCACCAGCAGCGAGCCGGCTAGCTGCTTCGGCCACACCGAAGCGGCCAGCAGGCTGCGCCGCAGATCACCACCAAGACCCACCAGAACCGCGGGAGGATGCCTGATCAGCTGCCAGCCCAGCGGGACCAGCAGCACAACGGCAGCAACCAGCGCCGATGACCAGCCGGACGCCGCCAGTCCCTTGACGGCGCGTGCCATCAGCGCATGCCAGAGCGGGGAGACGGCAAGCACCATGAGCGTCAACAGGGCCATGGCCATCTGACCGGAGGCACGCTCGATGATCACCGCCCGCCAGGCGCCCCCGCGGCGACCGCTGTCACGAGAGTGGCGCCAGGCCCGGGCGGCATCGCCAGCTACGCCACCCGGCAGAACCTGGTTAAGGAACAGTGCCAGGTAGTACTCCCGCAGGGCCTGGCGGAAGCCAAGCGAGAGCCCCAGCAGGCGGGCGGTCAAACGCCAGCGCCAGGCGCTGAGTGCCAGAGGTGGCAGGGTCAGCGTCAGAGCCAGCACGGCCCAACCAGGCGAAAGCCGCTGCACCTGACCCAGGATGGCCTCCGGCTGCAGCCACCAGGCGAGGCAGCCGAGCAGCACGAGTCCGACCATTGGTCGCATCAGTCGCCGGTGCCATTCTCGAGACATCACCATGCTCAGGCGCCCCTGGCCGGCAACGGCGGCAGCGCCAGCAAATCGCGATGCCCCACGGTCAGTCCCAGCTCGCCCGCGGCGAGGCCCGCCAGCCGGCGTGAATGCCAGCGCTCCAGCCGCGACTGTTCCTCCGGCGCCTGTTCCAGGGCGGCATCGTGCCAGCCCTGTAGCAGCTGCTCGGCCAGCGGCAACAGCTCGCGCTCCCCGGCGGCGAGGTGCCAGGGGGTCGCCGCGCTCTCCACGCGATAGCCGGCCGCGGTCATCGCCGCGGTCAGCACGGCGGGCGCTTGGCCACCCAAGGCCGGGCCGAGCCCCTTGTCGCGCCGCTGGTGGGCCTGGAATAGCGCCCGGACCGCGATATCGTCGACGTCCTCCAGGCGCTTGCCCGTGACGTCGAGAAAAGCCCAGTCGCTGTCAACGCTGAGCGTAAACAACAGCGCCTGCTGCCGAGCGGCCGAGGCCGCCACCAACGTCTCGGCCCAGGAACGGGAGACCAGATCGAACAGCGCCGAGGCCACCACCAGGTCAGCCCCTTCGAGCAGGCTGTCATCCACCGGCGAGAGGTCGCGGCAACGCGCTTCGATGGCCAACCGGTCACCGCCCGGATCTCGCAGGGTCGCCGCGTGGCGGCGGGCCAGGGCCAGCAGCGCCGGATCATGGTCGACCAGCCGCCAGCGCTGGGGCCCGGGCAGCCGCGGCGCCAGGAAGCTCAGGTTGCTGCCGGTGCCGCAGCCCAGATCGACGATTCCATAAGGGCTGCCGTGCGTCCCGGGTCGCGCGGCGAGCCAGTCGGCGGCCAAGCCGGTCAGACAGTGGCTGCGCGAACGGCTGTCTAGCCTCTGGCGGAGGGAGAGCCAGTCGGCGCTGAAGTGCTCCTGGGGGGAGGTCGTACCGGCTGGCAACCGGCCGGGGTCGTGCGCGTTCATCGCCGTGGCTCCTCGGAAAGGGCGCCGGCGGTATCCGCCAACGGAAAAGGGTCGTCCAGGGCGGACAGGAAACGGTCGCCGGCCTGCTGCCAGTTGCTCAGGCCATGGCGGGCCTCCCGCGCGCCGCGACGCAGCCGGCGGCGAAGCTCGGCGTCGTCCAGCCAGGCGGCCAGGGCGTCGCCCAGGGCGCGGGCATCGCCGGGCGGCACCGCCAACCCGGCTTGCGCCGGCAGGGTGTCGATCAGGGCGCCGCCGGTGGTGGTGACTACAGGCAATCCGCGGGAGAGCGCTTCGGTGACGACCATGCCGTAGCCCTCGTAACGAGAGGCGAGCACGAAGAGCTCGGCCCGGTGGTAGGCGGCGGCCAAGCCTGCGGCGTCGCGCTCCCCGGCCCAGAGGATGCGCTCTTCCAGGCCGAGGCGGCGTGCGGCAGCGAACAGACCGACGGCGTGATCGGGGTCCCGATCGTGGCTGCCGACGACCTCGAGGCGCCAGTCACGATCCTGCAAGGCGGCCAGCGCCTCCAGGAGGACGTCATGGCCCTTGCGGGGGACCAGGGTAGCGACGCAAAGCAGTCGACGAGGGCCTGACGCCTCGAGGTCCAAGGCGCTGGCCGCCAGCGGTGAGGCTTCGACGCCAGGCTCCACTACCCGCAAGCGCGACGACGCCACGCCAAACCGGTCGAGGCCGCGGGCCGTCCAGCGGCTGGTAACGATGACGCGCCTCGCCAGCGCCAGAGCGCGAGTTTCGCTGTCGAGGAGGTGAAGGCGAGTCGCCTCGTCAAGACCGGTCTCGTCGGCCAACGGGTGGTGCACCAGAGCGATGATCGCCAGGCGATCGGCGTGAGGGGCGATCACCTCGGGCAGGCCGCCCATGGCAAGCCCGTCGATGACGACACGGGCCCCGTCTGGCAGCACCGACAGTGCCCGAGCCATGCTCTCCCGGGCCAGGTCATCGGGGGCGGGAAAGCGGCCCTCGAGCCCCACCACCTCAACGGAGCGGCCACGGTCCCGCAGTGCTGAAACGATACGCGCGTCATAGATGTAGCCGCCGGTGAACTGGCCGGGATCCCCGGCCACGATCAGCGTCAGGGGACTCACCATTACAGCGATCCTTCGAAGCTTGCCCAGGCGATGTGCGACTCGTGGAGGGCGACGGTCATGGCCTCTAGCCCGCCGGCGCCCTCCCCCAGTTGGCCGAGTTGGATCGCCGTGGCCAGGCGCTCGAAGATGACTCGGGCCATGAACTCGGTGGTCGTGTTGCGCCCCTTGAACTCTGGCAGCTCGTCGAGATTCTGGAAGTTGAATTCGCCGAGCACCGCCTTGACCGCTTCGCTGGCCAGACCGATGTCGACCACCAGGCCATCGTCGTCGAGCTCGCGACGCTGGAAAGTGACATCCACCACGTAGGTGGCACCGTGGGTCCGCTGAGCGGGTCCGAAGATCTCGCCGCGAAAGCTATGGGCGATCATGAAGTGGTCGCGAACGGTGAGTCGATACATGGTCAGGGCTCCAATCAGTCGGACGTCGGATAGCGCAGGCGGTGGCAAAGCACCTCGCCCGCGGCGGCGGCGAGCCGGGGCATCACGGCAGGCAGATCACGAAAATCGCTCTCGCCGCTGATCAGCGCGTCGAGGCAGGGGTCGCGCAGCAGGTCCAGCGCCAGCGCCAGGCGGCGTCGATAGTCCCAGCGCGGCGTGCGCTCGGCGGGCAGGCGGCCTACCTGGCTAGCGACCAGACGCAGCCGCCGGGAGTGGAAGGCCTCCCCCAGGGGCAGGCTCACCTCGCGGTCCCCGTACCAGCTCATCTCCACCACCCGTGCCTCGTCGCCGGCCAGCGTCAACGCCAGGCGAAGCCCCTCGGGGTTGCCGCTGGCGTGGACCACCACGTCGTTGTCTGCCGGCGCCTGGTCGGCCAGGCAAAAGTCGACGCCCAGGGCGCGGGCGAGATCGGCCCGCCCCGGGGAAACGTCCACCAGGCAGACCCTAGTGCCTGGGATGGCCGAGCAGAGCCAGGCCACCAGGGCGCCGACCACCCCGGCACCGATCACTGCGATGCGATCGCCCAGGCGCGGCTCGGCGTCCCAGCAGCCGTTTATCGCGGTCTCCATATTGGCAGCGAGCACCGCCCGGGCCGCCGGCAGGCCGGCCGGCAGTGGCGTGACCGCGGCGGCGGGCACCACGTAGCGATCCTGATGGGGGTAAAGACAAAAGACTTCACGCCCCAACAGCTCCTCGGGACCGGCCTCGACCAGACCCACGCTGACATAGCCGTACTTCACCGGCCAGGGGAAGTCACCGGCCTGGAAGGGAGCGCGCATGCGCTGCCTCTCGCTTTCTGGCACCCTTCCGTGGAATACCAGCGACTCGGTGCCGCGGCTGATCCCGCCGAACAGCGCCCTGACTTCCACCTCCCCCTCGCCGGGCACGGGGAGCGGCTCCTCGCGAAGTGCGCCGTGACCCGGCGACAGGGTCCAGTAGGCGGTGGCGATATCGAAGGACATGGGGGCTCCAGCAAGAGGAGGAAAGAAATACTTCTACAATAATGGTACATATACCACAAACTGAACAACATGAGCGATGCCGGTGATCCCCCGGGAAGCAGACTATCAGGGCAACCTTCACGAGCCCTGAGGCTCAGCATAGCGGTAATACCATCGCCACAATCGCGATTCACCCAGCCCCTGGAGCCCTCATGCCCCCCACCGTCTCGAACCAGGATCTCGCCGAAGGTACCACCAGGGTGACTCGACAGAAGCGCATCGGCATGGAGCTGGGCCTGGGCGGCATCGTCCTGCTGGCGATGGTGGTCGCGCTGGGGCTATTGACCACCGAAGCGGATGTGGGTGCCTTCTCCCAGGTGGCACCGCTCGCCGTGGCCACTTACCTGGGCATGGCGGTTCTGCTATGGCGCCCCCTGATGCGCCGACCGCATTCACAGAGCGGGCTGGGCGCGGCCAATCGCGTCACCCTGGCGCGGGGTGTGCTGGTAGCCCTGATGGCCGGCACCCTGGCCGACCCGGCTCTGCTGGCCGCCCATGGGGAGTGGCTCTTCGCCCTGGCCCTGGTTGCCCTGGCCCTGGACGGCGTGGACGGCTGGGTAGCCCGACGCACCGCCAGCGCCAGCGCCGTGGGGGCGCGCTTCGACATGGAACTCGACGCCTTCTTCATCCTGGTGCTCTGCCTCGCACTCCTGGTGCTGGATCGCGTCGGGCCCTGGGTACTGGCCATCGGCATCATGCGCTATGCCTTCGTGGCGGCGAGCTGGCGCTGGCACTGGCTCGCGGACGACCTCCCCGAGAGCTTCCGACGCAAGGCCGTCTGCGTATGGCAGGTCGCGGCGCTGATGCTCGCCCTGCTGCCGGCCACGCCCGACAACCTGCCGAGTTGGCTCGCCGCCACCGCCCTGGCGGGGCTTGCCGGCTCCTTCGCCGTGGATGTCCGTTGGCTCTACCGCCACCGGTGAGTGGTGGCTCGCGCCGACACAGCCCGGAGCGGCATCCGTCGGTAGCAACTTTCTACCGGTATGCTAGGCTTGCCTGACGCTTGACGGGGTGCCGGTAATTCCGGCTGAGATGGCGCAGGGGTCTCTCCAGAAATGGACCGTACCCGAGCACTGGTCCCGTTGAACCTGATCCGGTTAGTACCGGCGTAGGAATCAAGCGGTGGCCAGAACAGCACTTACTCCCCCTCCCGGCCCCTCTTCTCTTCCACGCCCACGCTCCGGATCGTCAACCGACATCGGAGGCAAGATGGGCTACCGCTTCAGCGATCTTACTCACGCCTGCCAGGACGATTGGCGCGCCTACATCGAGCACGAGTTCGTGCGCGGCCTGGGCGATGGCACCCTGGACGAGGGCGCCTTTCGTCACTACCTGAAGCAGGACTACCTGTTCCTGATCCACTTCGCCCGCGCCTACGCGCTGGCCGCCTACAAGAGCCGCACCCTGGCCGACCTGCGCCAGGCCTTTGATGGCCTCAAGGCCATCGTCGACCTGGAGCTCGGCCTTCACGTGGGCTACTGCCAGGAATGGGGCATCTCCGAGGCCGACCTCGTCGCCCTGCCCGAGGCCCGCGCCACCATGGCCTATACACGCTACGTGCTCGACACCGGCAACCGCGGCGACCTGCTCGACCTGCACGTGGCCCTGGCCCCCTGCCTGGTGGGCTACGGCGTGATCGCCGACTGGATCAACGCCCGACCGTCGACCCTGCGCGGCAGCGCCAACTCCTATGACGCCTGGATCGCCATGTACGAAAGCGAGGAGTTCCAGGCCGCCCGGCGCGCCGAGGAGGCCTGGCTCGATGCCCGCTTGGCCGATGTCACCCCGGCGCGCTTTGCGGAGCTCTGCACGGTATTTCGCGATGCCACGCGCCTGGAGATCGACTTCTGGCGGATGGGGCTCGACCGGGCCCTTTAACGCCACACGACTCTCCACAACAAAAGCCATAACAAAAGCCATAACAAAAGCCACAACAAGGAAAGTCCCATGAGCAAGACCGCCCACTTCCTCGCCGAGACCGCCCGGGTCGACGCCGCCGCCATCCAACCGCTGCCCGGCTCACGCAAGGTCTATCTCGAGGGGTCGCGCCCCGATATCCGCGTGCCCTTCCGCGAGATCTCGCTGTCGCCGACGAAGACCTCTGGCATGGGCCCGGATGAGCAGAACCCGCCGCTGCTGGTCTACGACACCTCCGGCCCCTACAGCGACCCGAGTGCCGAGATCGACCTGCGCCGCGGCTTGCCCGAGCTGCGCCGCCACTGGATCGAGGCGCGCGGCGATACCGAATTCCTGGATGGCCCCACCAGCGAGTTCGGCCAGCGCCGCGCCAAGGACCCGACCCTGGCCCAGCTGCGTTTCGATCTGACCCGCACGCCGCGGCGCGCCAGGGAAGGGAAGAACGTCACCCAGCTCCACTACGCCCGCCAGGGAATCATCACCCCGGAGATGGAATTTATCGCCATCCGGGAAAACCAAAAGCGCCAAGCGCTGGGCACAGCAGAGGTAGAGCGCATCCTCGGCCACCAGCACCCGGGCCAGGGCTTCGGCGCCCGGCTGCCGGAGGAGATCACCGCGGAGTTCGTGCGCGCCGAGGTGGCTGCGGGCCGCGCCATCATCCCCTGCAACATCAACCACCCGGAGTCGGAGCCGATGATCATCGGCCGCAACTTCCTGGTGAAGATCAATGGCAACCTGGGCAACTCGGCGGTGACCTCCTCCATCGAGGAGGAGGTGGACAAGATGACCTGGGGCATCCGCTGGGGGGCGGACACCATCATGGACCTCTCCACCGGCCAGAACATCCATGAGACCCGGGAGTGGATCCTGCGCAACTCGCCGGTGCCCATCGGCACCGTGCCGATCTACCAGGCGCTGGAGAAGGTCAACGGCGTCGCCGAGGACCTCACCTGGGAGGTGTTCCGCGACACCCTGATCGAGCAGGCCGAACAGGGCGTGGACTACTTCACCATCCACGCCGGGGTGCTCCTGCGCTTTGTGCCGCTCACCGCCAGGCGGGTCACCGGCATCGTCTCCCGCGGCGGCTCGATCATGGCCAAGTGGTGCCTCTACCATCACCGGGAGAGCTTTCTCTACACCCACTTCGAGGAGATCTGCGAGATCTGCAAGCGCTACGACGTGGCCTTCTCCCTGGGCGACGGCCTGCGGCCGGGCTCGGTGGCCGACGCCAACGACGAGGCACAGATGGCCGAGCTCAAGACCCTGGGCGAGCTGACCCATATCGCCTGGAAGCACGACGTCCAGGTCATGATCGAGGGCCCAGGCCACGTGCCCATGCACCTGGTGAAGGAGAACATGGACAAGCAGCTCGAGGTCTGCGACGAGGCGCCCTTCTACACGCTCGGGCCGCTGGTCACCGACATCGCCCCGGGCTACGACCACATCACCTCCGGCATTGGCGCGGCCATGATCGGCTGGTTCGGCTGCGCCATGCTCTGCTACGTGACCCCCAAGGAGCACCTGGGCCTGCCCAACAAGGACGACGTCAAGACCGGCATCATCACCTACAAGATCGCCGCCCACGCGGCGGATCTGGCCAAGGGTCACCCGGCCGCCCAGCGACGCGACAATGCGCTCTCCAAGGCACGCTTCGAATTCCGCTGGGAGGACCAGTTCAACCTCGGCCTGGACCCGGACACCGCCCGCGATTACCACGACGAGACCCTGCCCAAGGACTCGGCCAAGGTGGCCCACTTCTGCTCTATGTGCGGGCCCAAGTTCTGCTCCATGAAGATCAGCCAGGAAGTGCGTGACTATGCCAACGAACATGGCCTGAACGGCGATCAGGAAGCGGTGATGAAGGGCATGGAAGAGCAGGCGGAGAAATTCCGCGACAAGGGCAGCCAGCTCTATCAGGAGGTGTGACACCAACAGGTGTAACGCCCGCTCCCACAGGAGCGTCCTGCCACATGCATGAACGACTGCGGCCCTGCTTGCCAGGGCCGTGATTCTCGACGAATGTCACGTCGTCGCCATGTAGTGGCGCAGCCAACGGCGGCATTGGCTAGGATGAAGCCAAGTCCCGACTCGATTCCCAGGAGAGCCCCCATGTCAATGATCGAGAGCCGCATGTCAGAGACCGACCGCTACGCCTACCCTCATCGCGTGCTGCACTGGCTGGTGGCTGCCGTTCTACTGTTCTCCTTGGCCAGCGGCCTTGTGCTGGGGTTTCTCGGCTTCGAAGGGGCCACGGCACGCTTCGGCCAGAGCGGCACCGACCTGCTCTATACCGCGCACAAATCGCTCGGCGTGGCGATGTTGGCGCTGATGACGCTGCGCCTGATAACGCGTCTGCTCTTCGTGGTGCCCGACCATGAACCGCCGCTACCCGCCTTTCAACGTGTGCTCAGCTCGACGGTACATCACCTGCTCTACCTGGCCCTGCTGGCGCAGCCACTGCTGGGCTGGGCGGCCACCGCCAGCGGCGACTTTCCGGTGCAGTTCCTGCACTGGCATCTGCCAGGTGTCATCGGAGTGAACGAGGCGCTTTCGGAGCGGCTGTTCCAATGGCACGGCTGGCTAGGCTGGGCGATCCTCGGCCTGGTGGCTCTGCATATCGCCGGCGCCCTCTTTCACTGGCTGATTCGCCGCGACAACGTGATGACGCGCATGAGCCTGTTCTGATACCGGCACCGAAGGCTGGCACGCTCCCTGCATGGTACTGGCAACGCCGGACTCACCAGGTAACTCGACCATGCCAGACCGCCAGACCTTCACCCCTTCCGTCACCACGCCACTGGACGCCGCCGCCTTCCGTCGGCGCGCCCATGACCATCTGACACTTATCTATGGCAAGCGCGCCGACGAGGTGCTGCGCCGGCTGCTGACGCTGCTCGAGCATCAGGCGCCGGCGACATCCTCCCCTGGTGACGTCGCCATGCCACTCTGGAGCGAGCGCGACCAGTGGCTGATCGGCTATGGCGATAGCCTCCTCGACGGCGAGCGAGCCCCCCTCGAGGTGCTGGGCGAGTTTCTCGACAGCCGCCTGCCCGACACCTTCAGCGGCGTGCATGTCCTGCCGTTCTTTCCCTGGAGCAGCGACGATGGCTTTTCAGTGATCCACTACCGGGAAGTCGACCCGACCCTGGGCGACTGGGGACACCTTCGTTCTCTGGCCGAAGGGCGCGACCTGGCAGTGGACCTGGTGCTCAACCACGTCTCACGGGAATCGCTGTGGTTCGTCGACTACCTCTCCGGCAGCCAGCCGGGGCGGGACTATTTCATCGAGATGGACCCGGAGACCGATCTCACCGCGGTAGTCCGCCCACGCAGCTCACCGCTGCTGGTACCGGTGCCGACCCGCCGCGGCACCCGCTACCTCTGGGCGACCTTCTCCGAGGACCAGATCGATCTGAACTTCGCCAATCCCGACGTGCTGCTCGAGTTTGTCGGCATCCTGCTCTTCTACCTTTCTCAGGGCGCCCGGGTGGTTCGTCTGGACGCCATCGCCTACCTGTGGAAAGAGGTAGGCACTCCCTGCATTCACCTGCCCCAGACCCACGAGGTGGTTCGCCTGCTGCGCGCCGTGGTCGACCACGTGGCGCCGGGCACCCTGCTGCTCACCGAGACCAACGTGCCCCATCACGAGAACCTCAGCTACTTGGGTCTTGAGCGGCTCCCCTCTCCCCCCGATGAGGCGCACCTGATCTACCAGTTCTCGCTGCCGCCGCTGCTGCTGCACACCCTGACCGGCGGCGATGCCACCCTGCTGGCCAGCTGGATCGAGAGCCTGCCGGAGCTGCCACCGGGCTGCAGCTATCTCAACTTCACCGCCAGCCACGACGGCATCGGCGTACGCCCCCTTGAAGGGTGGCTGCCCGCCCATGAGATCGAGGCGCTGCTGGAGCTGATGCACCGCTTCGGCGGCTTCGTCAGCATGCGCCGGCGCCCCAACGGCGAGGACACCCCCTACGAGATCAATATCACCTGGTTCGATGCCATGCAGGGCACTCGCCGCGGTCCCGACCCCTGGCAGGTCGAGCGCTTCCTGTGCAGCCAACACCTGATGCTGGCCCTGCAGGGCATCCCGGCGCTCTACCTGCACTGCCTGACTGCCACTCCCAACGACCTGGAGGGCGTCGAGCGCAGCGGCCGCCTTCGCTCCATCAACCGTCGTCGCTGGCAACTGAGTGAACTCGATGAGCTGCTCGACAGCCGCCACACTCCTACCCGAGAGGTGTTCCTGGCGCTGAAGCGTCGCCTGGCGATTCGTCGCGCCGAGCCCTGCTTCCACCCCGACGCCCCCCTTCGGGTGCTGCCCTCGCCGCCGACCCTGCTGGTACTCGAACGCGGCCCGCTGCCCGACGGTCGACGCCTGCTGGCGATTCACAACGTCAGCGACATGCGACAGCTGCTGGAGGTAGCAGCGCTCGCCGAGGGAACCTGGTTCGACCTGCTGGAGGATGCCCCCTGGGCGAGCGAGGAGAGCCTCGCCCCCTACCGCACCCTGTGGCTGGTGCAGAACCCTCCCGGGTCAGACCCTTAAGCAAATTTAAGAACCTGGCTCCGAGGGCAGGCCTCCGGGGGCACGTATCCAGGGACACGCACCAGAGAGGCTAGACGTGCCCGGCGTTGTCGGCCTCCACGGCGTCGTGGAGGCGGCTCAGCAGGTCCGGAATGGCCGAGCGCACCCGATTCCAGCTGGGGATGAAGGGGCGCTCGCCGGGGTTGTCGAGGAAGGCGTTGCCCGCCTCCAGCAGGTTGGCGGCGAACAGCTCCACGGCGCGCTCCTCGGCGTGGCGGTCCAGGGCGAGGCCGTTCATCACGGCGTCGTGGTGGTAGGCCTCGATCAGGTCCAGCGCCAGGCGGTAATAGGTGGCCTTGAGGGTGCGAAATCCCTCCGCGCTGAAGGTCACGCCCTGGGTGGCCAGCTTGCGGTAGAGCGCCTTGGCGATGTCCAGGCTCATACGGTTCAGCCCGGCGGAGGCGTCCTCTTCCGAGACCGGCTGGTGCTTGTGGTCGTAGGCGTCGGCCAGGTCGACTTGGCACAGCCGCTTGGTGGAGTGGTTGCGATGCACCTCGGAGAGCACGCCGATCTCCAGTCCCCAGTCGGCCGGAATGCGGATGCCGTCGAGCACCTCCGCGCGCATGGCGAACTCGCCGGAAAGCGGGTAGCGATAGCTGTCCAGGTACTCGAGGTAGGGCAGCGGACCGTGCATCTGCTTGAGCGCCCGCAGCAGCGGGGTGACCATCAGCCGCGACACCCGGCCGTTAAGCTTGCCCTCGGCGATGCGTGGGTAGTAGCCCTTGCAGAACTCGTAGTTGAAGTGGGGGTGGGCCACGGGATAGAAGAGCCGCGCCAGCAGGCCCCGATCGTAGGTGAGGATGTCGCAATCGTGGAGCCCGACCACGGCGCCGCGCGCCGATGCCTGAACGAAGCCAGCGCAGAACCAGACGTTGCGCCCCTTGCCGGGTTCCCTTGGGGAAAGGCCGTGGGCCTCCAGTTCGGTATCCAGCGCGCTCAGCCGCGGCCCGTCGTTCCAGAGGATGCGGTGTCGCTGGGGCAGGCGCGAAAAGAACTGACGAGCGTGCAGGAACTGCTTGCGATCGGCTCGGTCCAGCCCGATCACCACCTCGGCGAGATAGGGCACCTCGGCCAGCGCCTCGACGATGCGGGAAAGGGCCGGCCCCTCGAGCTCCGAATAGAGCGAGGGCAGGATCAGGCTCATCGGCCGGCGTCGACCGAACTCGCAGAGCTCCGCCTCCAGGGCCGCCACGGGCCGTCGGGTGAGGTTGTGAAAATCGGTGATGATGCCGTTCTGGTGGAAGTCGCTCATGCCAGCGACTCCCCTGCCGCCTCGGCGGCCGCTGCCAGGTCGAGTCTTTGCGCCGCCGGCATTACCCGGCGGTCAGCTCGCCCCCACCAGTAGGCCACCCCCTCGGCCCAGCCGGCGGGGCCCGTGGCCTCGCTGCGATAGAGTGCCGGCTGTTTCGGCGCCACCGTCAGGCCGTGGCAGCCGCGAATCACCACCGCCTGATCCACCACCTCCAGCATGGAGATATCGTTGGGGCCGTCGCCCAGGGCCAGGGTCAGCGGCCGGCGGCCACGCAGCGCCTCGCTGCGCGAGATCAGCCAGCTCACCGCGCTGCCCTTGTGGCAGGTGCCGGTGGCGTGCCAGAAGCGACCGCCACGCACCAGCTGCAGGCCGTCGCCGGCGAGCCCCTCGCGGAAACCCTCGAGGAACGCCTCGTCGTCGTCCCAGATCAGCGGCTCGCTGCCCTCGCGCATCCGTGCCAGGCGCGCCTCCGGCTCTGACAGCCCGGTGAAGGCGACAAGCTCGTCCAGCGTCATCTCGCTCATGGTGGTAAAGCGCACGCCCAGGCGCTCGCGCCATACTGCGAGCCGCTTGCGCACGAATCCGATATCCACCCCCAGGGTACGGATGCCCAGGCCGTCCGGGCCGATACGGTCCAACCGGGCGTGACACCAGGTCGGCGGCAGGCCCACCACGGCACCGTTCTCGGCGATGAAGGGAGTGTCCTCGAGGCCGAGCTCACGACGCAGCGGCACGATCTCGCTGCGCGTCTTGCTGGTCACCGGGATCACCGGCACGCCCAGCTCCCTGAGCCGCGCGAGCCAGGGCACCGCGGGGCTCCAGTCGTAGCTGTAATGGTCGAGCAGCGAACCGTCCAGGTCGGTAAACAGCAGTCGCGGCGTGAGGGCCGCATCGAAGCCGGCATCCGGCGTGGGGCGTGAATCGGTCATGGCAGCTCCCGGGCAGCCTGTCAGGTATCTTCAAAAATCTAAGCACAAGTCGTGCCAGTCATGCCAGGTAGAGTGGCGGCGCTGACAGGAGACAGGGGCTCCAGGAGCGCCTCGAGGCAAGCGGGACGATTGCCGCACCATGTCAGTGCATGGGTGCGCACCATAAAAAAGCAGGCGCCCCGCGGTGGGAAACCGCGGGGCGCCTGGAAGAGCGGGTCGACGTCGACCGTCAGAAGCGGTAGCGCATACCCACGCTGGCCGCATCGAAGGTGGCATCGGACTCGTCGAGGTAGCGCATGTAGTCCGCGCCTACGGCGACGTTGGGGGTTATGTCGAACTCGGCACCGGCCCCATAGGAGAAGCCGCTCTCGCGACCGATGTCGACATCCACCTCGGTGAAGCCGGCCAGGCCAAAGAGGCGAAACTCCGGTGCCACCGGCAGGATACCCTTGGCGTAAGCGCCCACCAGGTAGTCGAGTTCGACGGGGCCATCGGAGCCGCCGCTGCCCAGATGGCTCTCAACAGCGAAGTAGTCGTTGAACTGCATGCCGCCGTTGAGGCGCAGGCCGACGCTATCGCGGCTGGACGCATTGTCGGGATTGACTTCCCAGAACATGGCGTCACCGCCGATATAGGGCTGGGGGTAGAAGGCCTGCTGGGCCTGGGCGGTGGCAGCCGCGCCGGCAACAAACAGAGCGGCAGTGGCCGCGATGAGAGTAAGGCGTTTCATGGCATCCTCCTAATTAAAGAACACTGTTTGATAACACCTGGAGTGTGGTCGCATCACCCGAGTGGCGCAAGCCGATAATGTGCAAATGCACGCCAAGTCGAGTCGCCGAGGGGCGACGTCGCAGCCGTCGAGACGGAGACCGCTTGTCATCAGGCCTGCTTCGACAGCCCCAGAAACACGATGCCCGCCAGCACGATGCCACCGCCCACCAGTTGTACCGGCGAGAGCGTCTGGCCCAGCACCAGGTAACCCAGCATCAGCGCCGCTACCGGCTCCATGTTCATGGCCGGGGCGTTGCGCGCCATGTCGAGCCTGGGCACCGTGATGAACAGCACCGAGAAGGCCACCGCATAGAACAGTGCCAGCAGAAAGAGCCCCACCCAGCCAGGCATCGACTGGGGCAGCGACATGCCGCCCGGCACCAGCCCCAGGGCCCCGGCGATGACCATGGTCACCAGCACGGTCAGCATGGTGAGCAGGCTGCGCAGGGTGCTGCCCACGGCGGCCAGGCGGTGCTCGGTGATCCAAAGGGCGCAGGAAAAGGCGCTGGCGGCGGCCAGGCCGAAGCCCACCCCGGCCAGCCAGCCCGGCCCCATGGCCCCGGGGTCGCCCAGCCAGGCCGGCACGTCCAGCACCACCACCAGCCCCACCAGGATGATGCCCATGATCAGCGCCGCGCGACCGGTGGGACGCGGGCCGCCCAGCGCCCAGGAGAGCAGTGCCAGCTGCAGCGGCAGGGTATTCATCAACAGTAGCGCCACCACCACCGGAATTCGTGCCACTGCCGAATAGAGGCAGAGGCTTTGCACCGCCACCAGCAGGCCCACCAGCAGCTGCCAGCGGCCGGTTCCGGCGGGTAGCCGAAGTGACTTGCGCTGGAAAACCACCAGCGCCGTCAGGGCCAGGGTGGCCGTCCCGGAGCGCAGCAGTATCGCCAGCAGCAGGCCGGCGCCTGCATCGAAGGCGACCCTGGCGGACACGTGGTTGGCGGCAAACAGGGTGGCGAGGCCACACATCAGCATCAGGGCCAGCGGCCGTGGGAAGGGAGCAGGTGCCGTGGATGCTGAGGAAAGTGTCGACATGTCACGGCTTCCGTGCAAAGTGTATGAGATAGATGCAGTGCAGCATGACGGGCGTCAAGTCGGATAGGCGACTACCGCCGACGGCCTCATGTTAGACTAAAGTCAAATTTTTATCCCTCAAGGGGCGTCGATGAACGATCCGGTGCTGGTGATCAACTGTGGTTCCTCCTCTATCAAGTACGCGCTGGTGCCGACGACAGCCAACCAGCCACGACTGACGGGCCTTGTCGAGCGGCTGGGCAGCAGCGACGCCCGTCTGAAGGGCGTCGATAGCCGCGGGGATGTCTTCACCAGCGACCTGGGTGATGTTGGCCACGTCCAGGCGCTTAAGGCAATTCTCGAAGGACTCGAGGGCCACCGGCCGAGCGCCGTCGGTCACCGCATCGTCCACGGCGGAGAGCGCTTCACCCGTGCCACGCTGATCGACGACGACGTGGTGGCTGCCATTGAGCAGACCTCCGCCCTGGCCCCTCTGCACAACCCGGCCAACCTGCAGGGCATCGCCGCTACGCGGTCACTGTTCCCGGCACTGCCACAGGTGGCGGTGTTTGATACCGCCTTCCATCAAAGCCTGCCGCCTCGAGCCTACCGCTACGCGCTGCCCGAGTCGCTCTACCGCGATCATGGCATCCGCCGCTATGGCTTCCACGGTACCAGTCACGCCTGTGTGAGCGCCCGGGCCGATGCCCTCAGCGGTTTGCCCGGCGGTGGCTGGCTGACCGCCCACCTGGGCAACGGCTGCTCCACTGCCGCCGTCTGGGAGGGCCGGAGCCTCGACACCAGCATGGGCCTGACACCGCTGGAAGGCCTTGTCATGGGCACCCGAAGCGGCGATGTCGACCCCGGCCTGCACGCCCATCTGGCCCGCCATCTGGGCTGGAGCCTCGAGCGTATCGATGAGGTACTCAACCGTGAGAGCGGGCTGCTGGGCCTCTCCGGCTTGACCAACGACATGCGGGAGCTAGAAGCCGCCGCCGACAAGGGTCACGCCGGCGCCACGCTGGCCATCGAGGTGTTCTGCTACCGCATCGCCAAGTCGCTGGCCGCCCTCTCCTGCGCCCTGCCCCGCCTGGACGGCATCGTCTTCACCGGCGGCATCGGCGAGAACTCGCCGCGAGTGCGCCGGCAGGTCGTCGATTTGCTGCCCCATTTCGGCGTCGAGCTCGAGCACAACGCCAACCTCGCCACGGTTCGCGGACGCGAGGCCCGCATCGACACCCAGACCCCGAACCGGCCCGTCCTGTGGGTGATCCCCACCGACGAAGAGGGCCGCATCGCCGACGAGACCCGCAAGCTGCTGGGAGACACCCCCCGATGACACCGCAACCTACCCGACCTGCCCCCCAGGCCATCCTGCTGGTGCCCACCGGCGAGGGAGCAGGCCTCACCTCGGCTTGCCTTGGCCTGATCCAGGCGCTGGACACCATCGGCCTCAAGGCCGGTTTCTTCAAGCCGCTGCGCCAGGACGAGCTCAACGGACCGGGACCGGATCGCTCCTGCGCCCTGGTCAGCAGCACCCTGGGGCTCCACCCTCCGGCGCCGATTGCCCAGGCCGAGATGGAGCGCCTGCTGCGCCAGGATCGTCTCGACGTGCTGATGGAGCAGGTAATAGAGCTGCAGGAACTCGCCCTGGAGGCCTCGCCCGACGGCACCCCCGAGCTGCTGGTGATGGAGGGCCTGGTACCGACGCGTCACGCCAGCTACGCCGCCCAGGTCAACGCCCAGCTGGCCCATGCGCTCAATGCCAGGATCATCCTGGTGGGCAGCGGCGACCTGGCCGAGCCCCAGGCGCTGGCCGAACAGCTCGACATGCATGCACGCGCCTTCGGCGGGGTCGGTTCGGCCCGCACGCTGGGCTGCATTCTGATGCGCATGCACAACATGCCCGGCGGCGAGCATCCCAGCGGCCTGGCCCCAGGCACCGCTGCTCCGGCCCTGGGAGAGGCGCTGCTCGCCGAGCTCCACCGCCACTCCCCGGCGCTTGCCACCGAGCGCTTTCACCTGATCGGCATGGTGCCCTTCGCCCCGGCGCTCTCCGCGCCGCGGGTGCTGGACGTGGCGCGCGCCCTGGGCGCCACCTTCCTCAGCGAAGGTGAGCCGGAACGCCGCGTCCTTTCCACCAGTCTTTGCGCGCGCAGCGCCTCCAACGCACTGCACATTTTCAAGCCCGGCAGCCTGGTGGTCGCCTCCGGCGACCGCGACGATGTGGTGCTGGCATCGGCGCTGGCCACCATGAACGGCGTGCCGTTGGCCGGCATATTGCTCACCAATGGCTTTATACCCGGCGACAACATGATCGAGATGTGTCGTCCAGCATTGAAGACTGGCCTGCCGGTGATCAGCGTCGACACCGACAGCTTCACCACCGCCAAGAATCTTGGTCAGATGGGCAACGACATCCCCATCGATGACCTGGAGCGCGCCGAGCGAGTCGCCAACTTCGTGGCTGCCCATATCGACCTGGAGTGGCTCAAGGGCCACCTGAGCCGCGGCTATACCCGCCGTCTCTCCCCCTCGGCCTTCCGCCACCAGCTGGTCAAGCTGTCTCAGCAGGCCAACAAGCGCATCATCCTGCCCGAGGGCGCCGAGCCGCGCACCGTGGAGGCCGCCGCCATCTGCCAGCGTCGCGGCCTGGCCCGCTGCGTGCTGCTCGGGAAACGTGAGGAGATCGAGGAGGTCGCCCGCCATCGCGGTATCGAACTGCCCGAAGGGCTCGAGATCATCGACCCGGACAGTATCCGCGAGCGCTACGTGGACGCCATGGTGGAGCGGCGCAGCGGCAAGGTGAACGCGCTCACTGCCGAGGCTCAGCTCCACGACAACGTGGTGCTCGGCACCATGATGCTGCAGCTCGACGAGGTGGACGGACTGGTCTCCGGTGCCATCCATACCACCGCCAATACCGTGCGTCCCGCCTTCCAACTGATCAAGACCGCACCGGGCTATAACCAGGTGTCGTCGATCTTCTTCATGCTGCTGCCCGAACAGGTGGTGGTTTACGGCGACTGCGCCGTCAATCCCGATCCGGACGCCGACACCCTGGCCGAGATCGCCCTGCAGAGTGCCCGCTCCGCCCTGGCCTTCGGCATCGAGCCGCGGGTGGCGATGATCAGCTACTCTACCGGCGAATCCGGCTCAGGCGCCGACGTGGAGAAGGTTCGCCAGGCTACCCAGCTGGCCCGTGAGAAGGCTCCGGAGCTGCTGATCGACGGCCCGCTGCAGTATGACGCCGCGGCCATCGAGAGCGTCGGCCGCCAGAAAGCGCCAGATTCCCCGGTGGCCGGGCGTGCCACGGTGTTCGTCTTCCCCGATCTCAATACCGGCAACACCACCTATAAGGCGGTGCAACGCAGCGCCCGAGTGGTCAGCGTCGGCCCTATGCTGCAGGGCCTCAACAAGCCGGTAAACGACCTCTCGCGCGGCGCCCTGGTGGACGATATCGTCTACACCATCGCCCTGACCGCCATCCAGGCCGCCCAGGGCAGCTGAGTCGGATACGCCACACACCGGCGCTGGGAGATTGACGCTTACCGACAGGCTCGTGCGACAGGCTCGTGCGAAAGCCGCGTGAGAAAGCCTCGTGCGAAAGCCCGGGGCGGCTGGTTCCGATTGGCGAATGGGCATATCCTCTGGCCATGAACTCCTTCGCTGCCCTGAAGGTCACCCGATTCACAACGGAGACTCACATGCCCGGTTTGCTTCCCGACGTAGACCCCGATGGACTGCTGGAATACTCGGTGGTCTACACCGACCGCGCCCTCAATCATATGTCCGCTCGCTTCCAGGAGGTGATGTGCGACATTTCCGGCCAGCTCAAGCGGGTCTACCACGCCCATAGTGCGGTGATCGTGCCCGGCAGCGGCACCTTCGGCATGGAGGCGGTGGCTCGGCAGTTCGCCAAAAACCGCCATTGCCTGGTGATCCGCAACGGCTGGTTCAGCTATCGCTGGAGCCAGATTCTCGAGATGGGACACATCTCCACCGACATCAACGTGCTGAAGGCACGCCGCCTCGACGAAGACAAGCCGACCTCGCCCTTCGCCCCGGCGCCCGTTGAGGAGGTGATCGAGTCGATCCGCGATCATCAGCCGGACATTATCTTCATGCCCCACGTGGAGACCGCCGCCGGGATCATGCTGCCCGATGACTACATCCGCCAGGTAGCCGACGCGATCCACCAGGAGGGAGGCCTGCTGGTGCTCGACTGCATCGCCTCTGGCGCCATCTGGGTCAACATGCAGGACCTTGGTGTCGATGTGCTGGTCAGCGCGCCCCAGAAAGGCTGGAGCGCCTCGCCCTGCTGCGCCATGGTGATGCTCTCGCGTCAGGCCCGCGAAGCCATCGATGAGACCACCAGTTCGAGTTTCGCCTGCGACCTCAAGAAGTGGCTGCAGATCATGGAGACCTATGAGGCCGGCGGCCACGCCTACCACGCCACCCTGCCCACCGATGGACTGGTCACGCTGCGCGATGTGATGGCCGAGATCGAGGCTTACGGCCTGGAGGCCGTCCGCGACGAACAGCAGGCGCTGGGCGACGGCGTTCGCGAACTGCTGGCGGAGTTTGGTTACAACAGTGTGGCGGCCCCCGGCTTCGAGGCTCCCGGCGTGGTGGTCAGCTACACCGATGATGCCGGTCTGGTCGGCAAGTTCGCCGAGGCGGGGCTGCAGGTCGCTGCCGGCGTGCCATTGATGTGCGACGAAGGCGAGGCTTTCCAGACCTTCCGCATCGGCCTGTTCGGCCTGGAAAAGCTCCATGACCGTGAGCGCAGCCTGGCCAACCTTCGCGCGCCCCTGGAGGCGATCGCCCGGGCAGAAACGGTTCCGCCCAGCGAGGCTTGAGCCAAGGCCTCTGTCTGTCATGTGGACGGCACATTGACGGTCTGAAACTCAAGAGGGGCGACCTGATGGTCGCCCCTCTTGCGTTTACCCCGGTGTGTTTACCCCGGGCGTGTTTAACACCTCTCCGATGCTGAAACGTTGATCAGCCTGCTGTCAGACGGCACCCACGCCACGCGGTACGAAGCCCAGATTGTTCTCGACCTCCTTGACGCCGGGAGTGTTCTCGGCTGCCACCTGCACGGCCATCTTCTGTTGCTGGCTTTCCACCAGCCCCCAAAGCTGTACCTTGCCTTCCGAGACGATGATGTTGAGCCGATCGGATAGCACGCCGGTTTTGTCGTCGACTTCCTTCAGGATGGCCTCGCGGATATCGCGATCGTCCGCCGAAACGCTGGCTTCGGTGGCCGAAACGGAAAAGCCACGCAGCAGGTTGGACCGGCTGACAATACCCACCAGCTGATCATCCTTGATGACCGGCACCCGCTTGATGCGATGCTTCTCGAGCAGCCGAGAGATCTTGTGCAGCGGCATGTCTGCGCCGATGGTGATAAGGTCTCGGGTCATGATCTCGCTGGCACGACGGCCATGAGACTTCACATAGTCGGCGGCATCGTGACCGGCAAACAGTCTCAGCCACCATGATTTCCTGGAGCTGGTATCGTTTTCTACCCGGCGCATCAGATCACCTTCGCTGACGATGCCGAGCACCTTGCCACCGTCGCCCACAACGGGAACGGCGCTGATACCATGCTCCAGCAGCAGGGTGGCGATTTCGCGCACCTCGCTGTCAGGGGACACGGTGATGACGTTCTGGGTCATGACATCTGCAGCTTGCATCGGGCGTTCTCCACGAATTAGTCGTCAATACCTTCTAAAGATAGCAACCTACGGGCGCCGATGCATTGATCCCAGCCATGGTTGCTCGACGTCGTTTCAACTCTGCAGCACCATCCACGACAACCGGGAAGGACCTCCCATGACCGATGATATTCAACGCGCGGCGCGACAGGCCCTCGCTCTGTTGGACCTGACCAGCCTAAACGATGACGACACCGATGCCTCCATCGAGTCACTGTGCCGCCGCGTGAAGACCGCTGCAGGCACCCCGGCGGCGGTGTGCGTCTACCCGTCCTTCGTGACCACTGCCCGGCGCACCCTCAAGGCGCTGGACCTTGAGGGCAAGGTGAAAGTGGCCACGGTGACCAACTTTCCCCATGGCGGCGACGACATCATGATCGCTGCCCGCGCGACCCGTGAAGCGGTAGCCTCGGGCGCCGATGAAGTGGACGTGGTCTTCCCCTGGCGTGCCCTTATCGCCGGCGACGAGGAGACCTGCCGCGAACTGGTCGCTTGCTGCCACCAGGCCTGTGGCAGCGCCATTCTAAAGGTGATCCTGGAGACCGGCGAGCTGAAGGATCCGGCGCTGATCCGCCGTGCCGCCGAACTGGCCCTGGAGGGCGGCGCCGACTTCCTGAAGACGTCCACCGGCAAGGTGGCGGTTAACGCCACCCTCGAGGCCGCCGAGATCCTGCTCACAGTCATCCGCGAGCGTGGCCCGGCCCTCGAGCGGCCCATCGGCTTCAAGGCCGGCGGCGGGGTACACACCACCGAGGCGGCCCAGGCCTACCTGCAGCTGGCCGGTCGGATCATGGGCCCTGGCTGGATTACCCCCGATCACTTCCGCTTCGGTGCATCGGATCTGTTCGATGACCTGCTGATCACAATGGGGATGGCGGGAACGCCGGCAGGGGGAACGGCATAAGCCAGCCGAGTTCCCGCTCCCCAGGACACGGAACACGCATCCACCGCTGAGCACCAGAGCGGGTCACATGCCGTTGGGTCTGGCTTCCTCATGGTCCGGACCCTCAACATGGACTCGCTCCAGATCAACGATCCGCGAGCGGCTCATCACCACCTTCCAGCGCTGCAGGGTCGGGGGCTGATCACCCTGAGCCTCGCGGATCACCAGATTGATCAGGTGACGCTTCTCGACGTCTTCCCGCACTACCTGCCCCTTCTCCAGCCGATAGACCCGGTGACTGCCTTTTTCCATCAGCCGCGCCAGCAGCGAGAGGTCCAGCGTCAGCGTCTCACGGGTATGCTCGTAGCCGCTGAGGAAGCGGGTCGGCGACATTCGTGAGCTCGAGCGATAGCGCAGTATCACCTCCTCGCGCTGGGCCACGCTGCGCTTGCGCACCCGCTGGATCTCCTCATCCAGCTTGAGAAAGCGCGCATAGTCGAACCACTCGAGCTGGCGGCCCACGGGCGCGTTGCGGGTAGGGTCCAGGTACTGCCGGCGCCACTTGGGGCGCCCACGTCGCAGCAGCCGCCATAGGGTATTGCGCAGATCATCCTTGAACAGTTCACGCAGGGCATAAATCACCGCCATGGCCATCACAAAGAGCGCGGTGATATCCGAGAGGGCGTCACGCACTCTGACCAGCCCCAGCGTGACGAACACCATCACCACCGCGGTGACCAACGCCTTGACCGCCTTCTGTTCGCCGCCGCCGAGCTCCTGGGTCTTCTGCTTGAGGGTCACCGGGAACTCGATCAGCCGGCGCAGCAAGCGCATCTTGTTGGACATGCGCGTCGGGTCCAGTGTCACCCGCTCGGAGTTGTACTCCTTGGCCTCTCGGTAGGCGCCTTCCTCCGCACAGATCGCCAGCAGCCGCTCTCGAATGTCGCGGAAGCGAGCCCCTCTGGGCAGGCTGGCAACCAGCGCCAGCAGGCGCTGCTCGGTGAACCAGGAGAGATAGTTGTCGATGGTGACGTAGTAGCGGCTGAGGCTCTCCTCGGTGGGTTCCTGGCGACGCAGCCGCTTGAGAATGCCCGCGGCCAGATCGGCATGCTCCGCGAGCTGTGCCTCCAGGGACAACTCCTCCTTGTCTTTTGTGCTGCCCTGCGTCTGGTTAGCGGCGGTCTCATTCTCCTTGCTGAAGGTCGCCTTATGCTTGCCCGCCGGGGGCATCTCCTTGCTGGCGGCGGTCTTCTCGTCGCGTCGCACGCGGCGGGCGGCCTCCAGTAGCGGCTGGTTCGAGCTCTCCAGTGCTACCACGTACTGGTAGGCATAGAGGCTCATGCCGAGGCGATACTGGTCTGGGTCGAGCCGGCCACTTTCCGCGAGGCGACTGAGCACCATCGGCAGCCGGTAGCGATCGCTGTAGTAGGTCCGCTTGACGTGAATCGCTGCGTGGTAAAACGTCTCTTCGGCGAGCACCCTGGGGCCTAGCCCCAGTTCGCCTGGCACGAAGAGGTAGAAGTCGAGCTGGTGGGATGTCTCTTCCTGGAGCACCCGGGAGATGCGCAGGGAGAGGCTGTCCGGGCGTTCGACGCTGATCATTGGCCCGGATCCGGGGAGCCGCCCGACGCGTTGGTATCACCCTCGGGACCGGCGATCCCGGCCTCGCCGGGTGCGCGCCCGCTGGCATCGCGCCCGCTGGCATCGCGCCCGCTGGCATCGCGGCCGTCGCCACGCTCGTTGCTGCCGTCCAGACGGCCGCCGCCGCGTCCCTCCATGCTGACGCTGAGCCGCGGCACCCCAAGATCGACCTCAAGTTCTTCCATGCGCTGACGCAGCAACAGATTGAAGGCGCGGGCGACGTCCCATTGCATCTCCGGGGCGGTGCGAAACCGCATGCGCAGGATCGGGCAGCCCTCCTCGAAGGCCTGGATACCCTGCATCTCGATCGGCGACCAGATGTGGTGGCGCATCATCGGGTCCTGGCGGAGAGCCTGTGCAGTATCCTGCATCAGGGTAATGGCATCGTCGATCTTCATATCGAAGGGAATGCGGATCTTCATCAGGGCGATACCGAACTGACGAGACATGTTGTGGATCGATTCGATGCGGCTGAAGGTGATGATGTGCACCACCCCGTCCAGATCCCGCAGGCGAACGGTGCGCAGCGTCAGCCCCTCTACCGTGCCTATGTGGCCGTTGATCTGCACGAAATCATCCACGGCCATGGAATCCTCGATGAGGATAAAGATGCCGGTGATCAGGTCCTGCACCAGGGTCTGGGCGCCGAAGCCGATGGCCAGGCCGATCACACCGGCACCCGCCAGCAGCGGTGTGACGTTAACGCCCAGGTTGGCCAGCCCGACGATGGTGGCGATGATCACGATGGTGGCGAAGATGACGTTGCGGATCATCGGAGTAATGGTCTGCGCGCGAGCCTGGTTGACCCGGCGCCCGCGAGAGCGGGCCGAACTGGTCATGGCCCGTTGAATGGCGGTATCGGCAAAGATCCACGCCAACCAGGCGAGCAGCATGGTCAGGGCAATGGCCAGCAGCGCCTGGCCGATGCGTGCGCTGGCCACGCTCTGCTGGCCAAGGCCCATCAGCGAGCCGCTCCACACCTGCAGCGAGAGCTCGGCGAAAGCCAGCCAGGCCGCGGCATGAGCCAACACATAGCCGAAGCGCTCAAGACGCTGGCGATACTGACTGCCCCGCCGGCGCCCCTGATGCCTCTTGCGCTGTTCACCGTGGCGACGAATCAGCCCGGTCACCACCAGCGCCAACACCAGCAACGAGGCGGAGATGATAGAGCGGGCCAGGGCGGTGCCCACGTCGCCGCCGGTGACAAAAATCGCCACCAGCGAGCCCCCCACCAGCAGCAGGGCCGGCACGTGCCACAGACGACCCAGCACATGTATCACGCTGGCGCTGCCTCTGCTTTCGCGACGCTCGGGCCAGGGCCGATTTCGGATGATGTGCTTGATCGGCCGCTTGAAGCGCAGAATAAAGCGCACGCTGATCATCGCCGCCAGCATATTGGCCAGCACCGAGAACAGCCCCGCCAGCTCGTCGCCAAGCAATCCGGAGAGCCGTGTTGAGTTGAAGGCATCCCCCAGAGCCACCAGTGCGCCAATCATGAACAGCGGGCGCAGCGCGCGCTGTTGCATGATCTGTACCGCCCAAAAGCGGTGGCCACGGGTGAACACCGAAACGAAGGTTTCCACCACCACCGAAAGGGTACGCCCACATAGCGCCACGTAGGCCACCACCAGCGCCATGGTGCGCCCGGCGCTCTCCGGAATCAGCTGCGCCATGCCCAGCACCAGGAAGAAGGCCAGCGCCCAGGGCAACATGCGGCGCAGGAAATGCACGGTGAGCAGCCAGGCACCCGGGTCGCGAGGCAGATCCAGGGGCCATTCTCGGTGACGCGCCAGCAGCCGACCCAGGGCGACCATTATCACCAGCAGCCCGACCCAGATGCCCAGCAGCACCGTGGCCTCGATCAGGAAGCGCATCAGCTCGGCATTGCCGGTACTGGTCACCAGGCCGCTGAGGTCTACCCAGCCCTGCTCGAGCTGGTTGCGCCATCCATCGATAGGTGACTGACCCGACTCGGCCTGCTCGCCAAGATCGCTGAGGGTCTCGGCCAGGGCACCGAGCAGCCCCTGTCGGGGAGCGATACTGCTACCGTCCACGGCTTCGCCTTGCACCCGCTGCAGCTCGCGCAGGTCCTCTAACAGGGCCCCTCGCTGTTCGGCATTCTCCAGGGTACCGATCACCTGCTCGAGGGATTCCTGAAACGCCTGGGGATCATGCTCGGCGGCCGGCTGCTCTCCCCCCCCCACCAGCCCCGACAAACCAATCTGCTGAGCCTGGACAGGCAGCGCTAGCAGAAGCAGCAACCAGAGCAGACAGGTGTAAAGGCTTAGGCGCAGTGATAACGACATCGTTTCTCCGTCTTCGCTCGGCGACGCTGGTCGCCAATATGTTAGGCTCTTCGCGAGTCTGCAGGTCACGCACAGGATGCCGCCATGACGCCGCTATCGCCACCCGAACCCCACAATCCCGACGGAGAGACACGTCGCGTCGGTGTCGAGATCGAGTTCGCCGGGCTGCCGCCCCGCGACACGGCCGAGCTGGTGCGCGACCTGTTCGGCGGTGAGATGGTGGTCGTCAGCGCCCATCGTCTCAAGGTCCAGGGGACCCGCTGGGGCGAGTTTGTTATCGAGCTGGACACCCAGTATGCCCATCCCGACAGCGAGGTGCTCGATGCCAAGCCAAAGGACGACACCGAGTGGACGCGTCAGCGCCACCAAATGCGGGTCGACTTCCATACCCGCACCCGGGAACTGATCGGCGACGTGGTGACCGGCCTGGTACCCACCGAGATCGTCTGTCCCCCGGTGCCTTGGGACGAGCTCGGGGAACTCGATGCCCTGTTTGTCGGGCTTCGCGAGCATGGCGCCAAGGGCACTGACGCCAGCCTCCTCTATGGCTTTGGTCTGCACCTCAACCCGGAGGTGCCGAGCCTCGAGGTAGAGAGCCTGCTCGACCACTTGCGCGCCTATCTGCTGACCGCCGAGTGGCTGCGCGAGCAAATCGACGTGGACATCACTCGGGAGGTGCTGCCCCACGCCAACCCCTTCGCCAAGCCCTACGCGTTAAAGGTACTGGCGCCCAACTATGCGCCGGACCTGGATACCCTGATCGGTGACTATCTGGAGGATAACCCGACCCGCAATCGCGAGCTGGACATGACACCGCTGTTTGCCCACCTGCGGCCGGACTATCCCCACGAGCTGTTTCACAACAAGCTGGTCAAGGCTCGCCCCACCTTCCACTACCGACTGCCGGACGCCCGTCTCTCCGAGCCCGGCTGGGGCTCCGTCACGGAATGGAACCGCTGGCTCGAGGTAGAGAAGCTGGCCGCCGACAAGGAGCTGCTGCATAAGCGCAGCGCTAGCTACGTGGCCAAGCATACCCGCTCGCCACTCGCCCGACTTTGGCTGCGCATGCGCGGCTGGGTAGGCAACGCGTGAGCAAGCATCGCCCCCTGATCGGCATTACCACTTCCGACCGCAAGAGCCAGATCGCCTGGCTCTTCGACTGGTTCGCCGTGTGGCGACACGGCGGCCGTCCGCTGCGCCTGTCGCCTTCCCGCCCCACGCCCATGTATCTCGATGGTCTGGTCATCGGCGGTGGCGACGATATCCAGGCGCATCTCTACAACGCCGAGGTGCAGCTCGACGTGCGTGTGGATCCCCAGCGCGACGAGCTCGAGCTCGAACTGCTGGAGCGCTTCATCCCCGCAGACACCCCGGTACTGGGCATCTGCCGCGGGGCCCAACTGATTAACATCTATCTGGGCGGCACCCTGGACCCTGACATCTACACCACCCACGAGGGGCTCAAGCGGCGGCGCACGGTATTGCCGCGCAAGACGGTAGACATTGTCGGCGCCAGCAAGCTGCACCGAATCCTGCGGGTCAGCTGGTGTCGCATCAACAGCCTGCACCATCAGGCGGTCCATCGGGCCGGCCGCGGCATCGAGATCGTCGCTCGGGATCGCGACGGTCTGGTGCAGGGCATCGAGTCTCGGGATCACGAGTTTCTGATCGGCGTGCAATGGCACCCCGAGTGGCTGATCTTCAATCGCCCCCAGCAGCGGCTGATCCGTGCCCTGGTCAAGGCCGCCGCCCGCCATCGCGACCGGCCGGTGGACGATCCGGCCCCCTGACACGCCGACGGCCACCCGAAGGTGGCCGCCGCAGGTCGTGCCAGGTGCGTGTCAGCTTTCCAACGTCGCCTCGAGAGTGATCTCGGCATTGAACAGCTTGGACACAGGACAGCCGGCCTTCGCCTTCTCGGCGCACTCTTCGAACGCCGCCTGATCGGCTCCCGGGATCTTCACCCGACTCACCAGATGAATGCTCGGAATATGGAAGCCTCCTTCCGGATCCTCGGCCAGCGTTACGGTGGCTTGAGTATCGATGCTTTCGGCCTCCATGCCGGCATCGCCCAGAATCAGCGACAGCGCCATGGAGAAGCAGCCAGCATGGGCGGCACCGATCAGCTCTTCCGGATTGGAGCCCGCCTCACCCTCGAAGCGCTGGCGAAAGTCATAGGGCGTTTCCTTCAGCACGCCGCTCTCGGTGGACACCGTGCCCTTGCCGTTCTTGATGCCGCCCTGCCAGTGGGCGGAAGCCGTCTTGGTAATGCTCATAGGTTACTCTCCCGAGTGAATGGCGTTAATGAAATGAATGGCGTTAATCACGTGAATGGAAACCCCAGTGTAGACGCCGATCAAGCCGACACATCTGGCGACAGTGACTTTAGCGCCGCCTCATAGTCTGGCTCATCCTTGATCTCGTCCACCAGCTGGCTGTGGATTACCTTGTCGTTCTCGTCCACCACCACCACGGCGCGGGCGCAGAGCCCGGTCATGGGGCCGCTGCACAGATCCACGCCCCACGCCTGGTGGAACTCGGGGTGACGAAAGGTCGAGAGTGTCTCCACGTTGTCCAGGCCCTCGGCGCCGCAGAAGCGCTTGGCCGCGAACGGCAGGTCGGCGGAGACCACCAACACCACGGTGTTATCCATTTTCGAGGCCAGCTCGTTGAAACGGCGCGTGGAGGTGGCACAGGTCGGGGTGTCGACGCTGGGAATGATATTGAGCACCTTGCGCTTCCCGGCAAAGTCGGCAAGGGTCACGTCGGCCAAGTCGGTGTTGGTCAGGGTCAGGGCGGGGGCTGCCTGGCCCACGTCCGGGAAAGCGCCGGCCACATCTACCGGGGTTCCAGCGCGATTTACCTGTTTCATGCGCACACTCCTCGATCATGTTGAAGAAAACGAGCCTAACGGTCCCACGACCAGGCAGCCAATGCCAGCATCAACGCTTGCCGTCACGCAGCGCCAGCAGGGCATCGTCCAGTGCCGCGGAGCCCAGCTCGCGCATGGCGGCGACGTTGCGCTCGGGGATCGCCTCGGGGTTCGGGTACTGCTCGAGCGCCTCCTCGAGCCCTGCCTCTCGCAGCAGATGCAGCATCGGGAAGGGTGAGCGGTTCGTGAAGTTGGCCGCATCGTTCTGCTCCGCCCCCTCGAAGCAGTAGTCGGGATGGAAGCTGGCCAGCTGGTAGGTGCCTTCGAAGCCCTGCTGGGCCAGCAGGGCTTCGGCGATGGCCAGAAAGTCGAGGTAGTCGTCGAACTCCTCGAGCCCCTCGGTCAACACCAGCAGGGTGGTCTCGATCGTCGGGGTCTCGTCAAGCCGTTCGCATTCCGCCACCAACGCCAGCAGGGCGCGCTCCCAGTCGGTAGCGTCCACCGTCACGTAGCGGATGGTGTCGCGGGCCACCTCGCGGCCTGCGAAGGGGCAGACGTTGTGGGCCACCACAAAGGTCTCGACCCAGGCGCGGGTGGCGGTCAGGGCCTGATCCTGGGAGGGCATGGAATATTCGGACATGGCGACTCTCGCGGCAGCAGGAAAAAAGGGGCTGCTAGTGTGGCAGAAACCCAGCCTCTCTGCGCCCAGCGCCCCCGGGGTCAGACCCTTAAATCCCCTTAAGGGTCTGACCCTGAGGCCTCCCCACGAATAGAATAAGAAAATCAGTATATTAGGATTGAAAAAAGTCTGCATGGGCAGGCATGTTGTTAATCGCCAAACCAACAATATGCCGAGGAGCCCATGCAGACGCGCC